>JAIPIO010000063.1 GCA_021734595.1 Kiritimatiellales bacterium
ACCTCAACTATCTGTGGACCATGAAGGCCACCGAGGTGTGGGAAGAACACGACAAGGGCGGCAAGGCCACCGAGGTACAGGCGCGCTTCTTCAAACCCAAGGGTTGGACGGAAGAGCTCTACGACATGCACAAGGGCCCCGACAGCGTCGACAACCTCATCGACAACCCGGAATACGCACAGATCGCCGGACGGATGCGCGCCGGCCTGCGTTCATGGCAGGAACAGATCCACGATGCCGCGCTGATGCCCGAAGCCGATATCGTCCGGCGCGCCACCGTAAACGGCACGACCATCTACGAGATGGTGCGCAATCCCAAGCTCTACAACCTGCCGGCGTTGATCGACGCCGCCGACCTTGCACTGGCGAAGGATCCGTCCAACCTGCGGAAGCTGAAAACACTGCTCAAGAGTGCCGACTGCGGCCTGCGCTACTGGGGCATGGTGGGCTGCTTCCTGCTCAACGACAAAAAGGCCGGCTTCCAATGCCTAGAAGACGAGTCGCACGAGGTGCGCGCCATGGCCGCGTGGCTGCTCGTCAACACCGGTAGCCAGGAGAAGGGTCTCCAATGCCTGGGAAACCTGATCAAGGAAGAATCCTACGCCCTGCTCAAGGTGCTCAACATCCTCGACTGGATGGGCGACGACGCCAAAAGCCTGATTCCCACCGTCCAGGCCGTCAAGTTCGCCGCCGACCACGAGGATATCCACCAGAACTACAGCAACATCCAGGGCTACCAGAAGCGCATGCAGCAACAGCTGCTCGAAAAATACGGCATCAAGGTGCCGGGCAAGGAAAAGAAGAAAAAAAGCGGAAAGAAGAAGGACCGGAAGAAAAAATAGTTCCAACGGTTGGAATGGCCTGTTCCAGGCCTTGGAAACATTTTTCCAAGGTCTGGAAACCGTTTTAGACCAATCGCAAATGGAGAGACCGCATGAAACGCCGCGCATTTTTAAGATCAGCCGCCCTGGGTGCCACGGCCATGGGAACCGCCGGATTCGCCGCCGGTAAAACGGACAAACCCAACATTCTTTTCATCTTTGCGGACGACCAGTGCCACGAAGCCATCCGTGCCTTTGGGAAAGTGGATATTGACACCCCCAACCTCGACAAGCTCGTGAAACGCGGCACCACCTTCACCCACGCCTACAACATGGGGTCGTTCAGCGGCGCGGTGTGCGTAGCCAGCCGCAGCATGCTCAACACCGGCACCAGCGTCTGGAACTCCAAGCGGATATTCGACAGCATCGAGGAGTACCAAAAGGATATCGCCGCCGGCCGCATCTGGCCGCAGTACATGAAGAGCGCGGGATACCGCACCTACTTCACCGGCAAGTGGCATGTGGGATCATGGAACAAGGGGTTTGCGGAAGAGGCCTGCCCGCAGGTGTTCGATGTGGCCAACGACATCCGCAAGGGCATGCCCAACCAAACCAAGGAGGGCTACAACCGCCCCAAGAGCAAAGCGGACTACGAAGCCGGATGGAAACCGTGGGAGAAAGAACGCGGCGGCTTCTGGGAAGGCGGCAAGCACTGGAGCGAAATGGTCGGCGACCGCGGCGAAGAATATCTCGCCCAGGCCGCCAAAGAAGACACCCCGTTCTTCATGTACCTCGCCTTCAACGCACCGCACGATCCGCGCCAGTCGCCGAAGGAATATGTGGACAAGTATCCGCTCGACCGCATCCCTGTTCCGGCCAACAAGCTGCCGGAATACCCCTATGCCGAGGCCATCTGCGGCAAGAACCTGCGCGACGAGCAACTCGCGCCCTACCCCCGCACCGACTATGCCGTGAAGGTCAACCGCCAGGAATACTACGCGATCATCTCCCACATGGATGCCCAGATCGGGCGCATCCTTGCCGCGCTCGAAAAAAGCGGCAAGGCGGACAATACCTATATCTTCTTCAGCGCCGACCACGGCCTCGCCGTAGGCCATCACGGTCTGATCGGCAAGCAGAACATGTACGACCACAGCGTGCGGGTGCCCTTCATCATCAATGGTCCCGGCGTCAAGGCCGGAAAGAGGATCGATGCGCCGATCTACCTGCAGGACGTCATGCCCACCACCCTGGAGCTGGCGGGGGTGCCCAAGCCCGAACAGGTCTTCTTCAACAGCGTGATGCCGCTGGTGCGGGGCGAAAGCAAAGGAAGCTACAACGCCATCTACGGTTGCTATCTGGACCGGCAGCGCATGATCACGAAAGACGGCTGGAAGCTGATCCACTACCCCACCATACAGGTCGACCTCCTCTACAACCTAACGGTCGACCCGCAGGAAATGAACGACCTCGCGAAAAACCCCGAGTATGCCGGAAAAGTCAAGGAGCTGCACAGTGCGCTGCGTGCGCTCTGCAAGGAGATGAACGACCCACTCGACCTTGACCATCCTCCGGCACCCCGCGAGAAAACCGGCAAAAAGAACAAACAGAAAAAGAAGTAGGGCCCGCGGTCCGGGGGCCGTGTTCCGATAGCCGACTTAATGAGGCCATTCATACCTGTCTTTAACGATGGATGGCTCACAGATGTCGCGAACGGCTTTCCGTCCGCTTTTGGTTGCAACCGTTAGGCGCAGCCAGATGCCCTTGACCTCACCCTTGGCTGTTTGGGGATTGCCATTCTCCATATAGTAGTCCGTTGAATTGAAATCAAAACTGCTCACCACCACGGCTTCGGTGGTGAATTCCTTTTTATCCTTTGGCAAAACACGATTGAGCTTCAACGAACCGGAATGGGCATGGCTGGTTTCAATCCGGTCAAAGCCATCCTTGCTCCGTCGGTTTTCCTGCTGTTCAAAGAAGATCCGATATTCCGCCTTAAGATTCTCGATTGCACATTCGTTGTTGTTTTTAAGAACCACGTGGTAAACATATTTGCTGTACTGCGTTGAACTAAGCGCATTCTCCTTCTTCCACTTCTCCACCAGTTTTTTCCGGCATGACACCTTGAAAAACCCGGTGTTGCGGAAACCTTCCAGCATCACCCATTCCCGGATGTAGTCCTGGTCTTTCTGGATGAATATTTCCGGCTTAACCTTCACGCGCCTGCCATCCATGCGTTTGAGCTCCACCTGTCCGAGCCGGGCATTGAACCCCACCAGCTCCGCTTCAAACGACCATCCGTCGTGCAGACTGAACGGCCGCATCTCCGCTGCCGAACGAAGAATCGGCAACAGAAAAAGCAATACCGCAACCATGATACCAGAACGACGCACAGTGAACTCCCGTTAACTTGGCGAAAACCATAGGAAAGAAAGCTCCGAACGGAAAGGCAGAAAGTCGCACGGATTTCCAGCCGCGGAAAATATTTTCCGCTGGATGGAAGCTTTTGGAATTGTTTTCCAGATGGTTGGGAACTATTTTCCAATGGTTGGAAGTTGTTTTCCAACCCATTGAAACAAGGAGACCAAGATGAAAAGACGCGCATTCCTAAGATCAGCCGCCATGGGCGCCACCGCGCTCGGAACCGCCGGATTCGCCGCCGGCAAAACGGACAAGCCCAACATCCTGTTTATCTTCGCGGACGACCAGTGCTACGAATCCATCCGGGCCTTCCAGCATGTGGATATCGACACGCCGAACCTCGACAAGCTCGTCAGCCGCGGCACGACCTTCACCCACGCATACAACATGGGCTCATGGAGCGGCGCGGTCTGCGTGGCCAGCCGCACCATGCTCAACACCGGCCGTTTTCTGTGGAATGCGCATGCCCATTGGAACGGGGCCGCCATCGCCGAGGAGGTGCAGCAGGGCCGGTTGTGGTCGCAACGGATGAAGAGCGCGGGCTACCGCACCTACATGACCGGCAAATGGCATGTGAATGCGCCGGCCGACAAGGTCTTCGATGTAACCGCCGATATCCGCGCCGGCATGCCGAAGCAGACCGACGAAGGCTACAACCGCCCGTTGAACAAAGAGGATTATAAAACCGGCTGGAAGCCTTGGGAAGCGGAACGGGGCGGCTACTGGGAAGGCGGAAAGCACTGGAGCGAAGTCGTCGGCGACCACGCCGGGGAATTCCTTGGCCAGGCCGCGAAGGAAGACGATCCCTTCTTCATGTACATCGCCTTCAACGCACCGCACGACCCGCGCCAGTCGCCCAAGGAATATGTGGACAAATACCCGCTCGACCGGATCCCGGTGCCGGAGAATTTCCTGCCGGAATACCCGTACGACGACGATATCGGCTGCGGCAAGAGTCTGCGCGACGCCCGGCTCGCCCCCTTCCCGCGCACCGACTATGCCGTGGAAGTGAACCGGCAGGGATACTACGCCATTATCACGCACATGGATGCCCAGGTCGGCCGCATTCTCGAGGCGCTGAAAAAGTCGGGCAAGGAAGACAACACCTACATCTTCTTCAGCGCCGACCACGGTCTGGCCGTCGGCCACCACGGGCTGATCGGCAAGCAGAACATGTACGACCACAGCGTACGCGTGCCGCTGCTGATGATCGGCCCCGGCATTAAGGCCGGCAATAAGATCGACGCCCCCGTCTACCTACAGGACATCATGGCCACCGCCCTCGATCTGGCGGGGCAACCCAACCCGGAACAGGTCGACTTCAACAGCCTGCTGCCCCTGGCCAAAGGCCGAAGCAAAGGCAATTACGACGCTGTTTACGGCGCCTATCTCGGCGTGCAGCGGATGATCACCAAAAACGGCTGGAAGTTGATCTACTACCCGACCATCAAGGTCAACCTCCTCTACAACCTGAAGGACGACCCGCAGGAAATGAACGACCTCGCGAAAAACCCCGAATATGCCACCAAGGTTAAGGAGCTGCACACCGCACTCGCGGCCCTCCGCCAGAAAATGGGCGATCCGTTGGAATTTGATGCCCCCGAAGAGAGCTGGAAGACCTACATGGGCAAGAACAAGAAACCGAGCGGCAAAAAAAAGACGAAGAAAAAGAAGTAATCAACTGACGGTTGGCGCTCAGTCATTCGCTATTGGTTCCAGGCATTGGAGGTTTATTTCCAGTGCCTGGAAAATTTTTCAGCCGGTTTTCCAAGGACGGCAACCCTACTTCCCGCCGCCACCGGGACCTTCTTTCAGCAGATCCGCAATAGAAACCTTCGCATCGTCGAAGATTTTGACATTTGCGACTTCCATTGCATAGGACATATCCTTCACCCGGTTTGCTCCGAGCATGAATTTGGCGAGCCGCAGTTTTCTTTCCATGGAGTGGCAGATCGGTTTCCCGAGCGGTTGGCCTACAGCGGTCAGGTAAATCTTGGTGGGTTTAAGCGCATTGGCCGCGTCTTTCCGGATCACCACATGATACCAGACATTGGGCTGGTGCAACGGGGCATCCATATTACTCTTCTTGCTCTTGCCGGAAATGAAACAAAGCTGACCGTTATCGCAGGCATCGCCACCCTTAGAACCATCACTGTGCAGTTGCCAATCACCGGTCTTAAAGTCGGTATTGCTCGAAAACAGTCCCATAAACGGTTCATCCTGGTCCACTTTGGTCGTGCGGAACCAGAAAGAAACGGTAAAGCTGTTCACATTACCCGGTCCCTTGGTTTCAAGCCAGGCGATGGCCTTTGTAATGCTACGTCCTCCCGGAAAGACAGCGCTGCCGTTTTCGGCATTCAGTGTAACCTGTGCTTTGCCAGTACCTCTGGTTTTCTGTGCCAGCTTATAGCTGGAGCCGACCTCGTTGTCAAAGAGATCGCCGTCGCTGAAGTCGTAATGCGCAATCAGGGCGGCAGGTGTTGATGTGGCCGCAACCAACCCCGCTAGGATTGCGATAGTAAGCATGCTTCTTCGCTTTTTCATATTGCCCTCCTTTTGTTCGTTCCACTTCCGATTGAATGCCTAACCGTCGGAATCGTCAAGGTAAAAGCCGGTGATCTGTTCGAGTTTGCGCAGGATATTGCCGTAATGCGTTCCCCGCCAGTAGATCTGGCCGCATTCCAGGCACTGGAAAAATTCGTGGTAATACTGGATGGTCAGCGGCTCAAGCCGATCAAGGATTGTTTCCTTACCCACTGGTTCGATGAGTCCATTGCAGAGCGGACAGCGGCGGAACAACAAGGTCTGCGTGTAGAGATCAAACCGCGCAAGCACTTCCTGCGCCTGTTTTTCGGCGCGTGTTGAATGAAGGTACAGGGCGTGGGTGATCACCCGGTTGAAGAGCATACAGCGGTCGCGGGTCAGGATGATCCGGTGCTCGTCGAGGGAGATACGGATGATTTCGTCATCGTTGTAGTCGTTGCGGTAGTTGGCATCGAAACCGAGCATCCGCAGGATGCGGGCGAGCTTGCCGAGGTGGACGTCGAGCACAAACGCGGTTCTGCGCAGCGGCTCATCGCGCAGCTTCACGATCGGTGAAATATCGATGCTTTCGAAAACAGGATAGACCGCCACCCGGTCACCCTCCCGCAGTTGATAGCCAAAGCCCACCGACTCGCCGTTGACAACAATCAGATCCACTTCGGTGTGCGGGATGCCCTGCGCCTCGATGGAATCCTTGACCGCCGGGTTCCCGTTGAAGGCATAAGCCACCTCCTTCTTGCGCTTGAGGCGCGGAAGAAAATCATTGAGCTCCTCGTAAAAGCGGAATTGTGCTTCATGCGCTTTCATTGCCGCCAGTCTACCGCGGTGGCCTGTGATTACAAGAACGTCTATCCGGTGAGAAGGCGCAGCACCTTGTTGAGCCGCTCGATTTCCAGGGAGTGGAAATCTTCGAGGTCGTGGCGGCGGATGAGGCGCAGCAGACGGATCAGACCAAGGAACGCCCCCATGTAGAGGCCGCCGATAACAAACAGCACAGCCAGATTCAGCCAGTGCGACTCAAACCGCTCCAGCAGGCGGAAGTACGATGAGATCCAGAAGAAAGCCGCGGCCAGGGCAAACAGAACGGCCGCGATACGCGCGAAGAACGCAGTCGGAAAATAGATGCCGCCGACAATACCGCGCACAACCCGCAGTCGGTAGGGAATGGTCAGCACAAACGTCCCAAGCACGGCGAGGATTCCGCCCCATACGCCGAGTTTGAGCTCAACGATAAGCACCCAGTCGAGAATCAGGTTGACCGTAATCTGCAGCAGCAGCATCGGGAGCGTGTTGAGCACTTTTTCCTTGGCTTTGATGGCCATCGACAGCGGCATGGAAATCAGCGGCAGGGTAAGGATAAGGCAAAAGGCGGAAGCGATCAGTCCGGCTTCGTCCATTTCCCCTTTATAGATCAAGTGGTAGGCCGCCGGCGCAAAAAAAGCGCCGAGCGCCGAAACCGGCAGCGCAACGATCATCAGCATTTTGTAGAAGGATGAAATAAGCCGTTCAAGGCAGTGTTCATCCTTCACATACGCTTCGGCGAAGCCGGCGGTAAAAAGCGGCAGGATCGCCGATGGAATGAAGGTGATAATCAAGGAAGGTAGCCCATATCCCAGGTCGTAGATTCCGACCACCGTCGTTCCGCTTACAACGGCTAGGAAAAACACCTCGGTGTATTTATACATCATCATGCGGACGATGCTCGTAAGCAGAACGGAGGTGGAAAACTTCAGGGTGCGGCGCTTGCCAATACCAAAGGGCGGCGACCGCCAGTGCAGGCTCCGCAAATATTTGATCAGCAGGAAAACCCCTACCAAATAGACGAGTCCGTAGGCGACCATATCCACGGCAATGGCGGTTGAAACAAAGGGTCTGAGACGCAGCCAGACCGCCAAGACACTCAGCCAGAACACGCCGTGAATAATGGACAGGGCCGTGACCGTACCGATTTTAAAAACCGAGGTGAACACCACCGAGACATATTCCTTCATCAGGTAGATTCCGACCATGAGACAGGAGAGCAGCAGATACAGTCGGAAATGTTCCACATGCCCCGCCTTGAACAGCCGCTGCATCGGAGCCGACAGGAACATCATAAGCGCGGTGACGCCGCAGACGGCCACCAGCTGCAGCAGCGCGGATTTCCAGAGCAGCTGGACCAGTCCGGCACGGTTTTTCTTCACCACCAGTTCCGGAATAAAACGCATCAGCGCCGCCGTCAGCCCCATACCGCAAAAAACCATGATGTAGCCGGCAATATTCTTGAAAAGGCTGAAAACGCCGTAGTTTTCCTTTCCAAGCGCATCGACCGTAACCACCGAAACGGCGAAATAGACAAAAAACAGAACCAGCTTGCTGATGATCATCAGGGGCATGCCGCTGACTGCTTCACGCGAGAAGAAGGTGCCCCGTTCTTCCGCAGATTCAGGATGGGTGGTTGGATTATTCATACCTGAAACTCAGGATTCACTTCCGATGGCGCTCATGTTTTCCCGCGCGCGGACAATCCGGCGGGCAATGGAAGGCTGGCTGTGCAGCAGAAATTCAATCCAGGCGGCGGGTTCCTGGTTGGAGAGGTTCTGATCCGCCAGCTTCACGAAAGCGGAGACCAGCGAATCGGGCTCGCCCATCTTTTCCACGGCATAGGCGTCGGCCGCGTATTCCCGCCGGCGGGAGTGCATGTTGGCAAACGGCATGGAGATCAGCGAAAACACAAACAGGCTGAAAATAAACACCGGTGCCGTGGCGATATCGGCAATATTTCTGCCCAGCCCCCCGGAAAGGCCGGTAAGGCACAGGTGCGAAACATAGAAACCAACCAGAGCCATCGCGGAACCGGTCAGCATCAGACGGAACATGTCCCGGTTTTTGTAGTGCCCCACTTCGTGTGCGATGATTGCGAGGATCTCATCTTGGCTGTAGCCCGCCAGTAGGGTATCGCCCAGAACGATCCGTCTGGTTTTCCCAAACCCGGTAAAGGCCGCGTTGGCGGTGCCGGGGTTCTCCTCCAGACCCGATTTGAAAACACCCGCCACCGCGATGCCCGCTTCTTCCATCATTGCCTTGACGGCATCGGTCAGATCGCCTTCCGCCAGCGGTTCGAACTTGTGAAACAGCGGCATGATCACCACCGGCGCAATCGTCGAAATGATGATGGCGAACAAAATATAAAATGCCGTGGCAAACACCCACCACCAAACGGGCTGCCAGCGCAGCAGCGCGTAGACCACTTCAAACAGGATCACCGCCAGCACGAGATCAATCAGCAGCGATTTAGTGAAATCCAGCAGCCACATGCCGAAATCTTCGTGCGAAAGCTCGTAATGATGCTCCAACACATAATCGGTGTAGTAGGAGAGCGGAAACATGAAGGCTGCAAATCCGAAAACCGTCACCAGCACATAGACCCCGTTCGTGAGATACCACAGGCTTTCCCCGAAGCGTTTGACCAGCCCGTCCGCCAGCGCCGCGGATGCACCGCTCAACTGGTAGGCCGCCAGCAGCACGGCCACCATCAGAATCTGAACCAGGAACAACCGGTTGTGCACCGCGTCGTATTCCCGGGCCAGGTCTTCACGTGTGGGCGTGGTATTTTCAGTCATAATCCTGATCAGAGTTCCTTGGAGTAGCCGACCAGCGTAAGCAGGCGGTCGAGCTCATCGTTGTCGTGAAAATCGATTTCAAGCGAGCCCTTGATTTTCTTTCCGTTGGCCAGCGTGCGCGACGGTATAATGCGGACACTGGTCCCGAAATGCTGGTGCAGATCATCGGAGAGCGAATGCAGGTAGTCCTTCGGCAGATCCGCCTTTTCCGCACGCGGCTTCTTCGGCGGTGCGCCGAGCTTCTTCACGATCGTTTCCAGCGCGCGGACCGACAGTCCCTCCTTGATTACACGTTTCGCCAGCAACTCCTTTTCCTTGTCGATGGACACCCCCAGCAACACCTTGGCATGCCCTGCCGAAATCAGGCCGCTGCTGACATACTGGCGCACCACATCGGGCAGGTCGAGCAGGCGCAACGTATTGGCGATCGTGGCACGCGCCTTGCCGACGCGCCGGGCCACGTCCTCTTGCGTCAGGTTGAACTCCTTTACCAGCAGGGCGAAGCCTTCCGCCTCTTCAATCGGATTCAGGTCCTCGCGCTGCAGGTTTTCGATCAGCGCAATTTCCAGCGCCTTTTCATCGTCGGCCTTCAGCACAATCACCGGCACCTTGTCGAGTTGGGCCGACTGCGCCGCGCGCAGGCGCCGCTCCCCCGCAATCAGCTCGAATTTTCCGTCCACCTCGCGCACCAGCAGCGGCTGGAGCACGCCGTGTGCCTGAACCGACTGAACCAAATCGGAAAGCGCTTCGCCATCGAAGGTCTGGCGCGGCTGCCACGGGCTCGCCACCACCTGCCCAACAGGCACCTGCCGCACACCTTCCACGGAACCTGCCTCTTTTACCTTTGCCGTCGATCCATTCTTGATGAGTGCGTCCAGTCCCCGGCCCAACCCGATATGTTTTGCTGCCATAAAAGCTCCTGTGCGTTAATCTGTTGAGAACAAAACATATTTGTTCCAAACATTGGAAAATAAAAGGTTAAATTTTCCAGCCATTGGAAATAATTCCCGGACAACGCCGGTTTCGTCACTCCGCCGGCTGGGACCGGGGTCGCGTGTCGATCAACTGGTGCTTGCCCGTAATTCCGCCTTCCACCTTGCCATGGTTCTGAACCAGCTGGGCCGTGGCGTCCAGGCCGCCGGTAATCTCGGCCTTCGGCTGGATGGTCAGCAGCTGCCCGCGGAAATAGAGTTTTCCCTCAATCTTTCCGTGGATTTCGCACAGTTGCGCCAGCACCGCAATATTGGTGGAGCAATCCGCAAAAATGCGGACCGTCTGCCCTTTGAAGAGGATCGGTTCGGTCACCGGGTCGTGGACATCCTGCATCTGTGCCATCTCCACTTTTTCAAAACCAAGCCCTTTGAGTTCGGTTTCATATGTTGCGACAATCTTTTTCACGTAGAACACGCTGAAGATCGCCACGCCCGCCACGAGCAGGATCAGCACCAGACAGCCGCTGCCGCAACCGATGCCCCACTTCGCGCCCGTACCAAGTTTTTTCTTCACCGGCTTTTCTTCCAGCCAGATTGCTTCTTCACTCATGAATCTCCCCCTTCTCCTCAATGACAAAATATTTCCTCACCCACAACAGGTAGACCAATGCAATGACCACATAGACCACGCCCACGCCCATAAAGAGTGGTCCACTGGCCCAGTTTTCCATCTGGTCGAGTGTCTGCTGCGGAAAATCCATGCCTTTATATATATCCATCACATCCACCCGGCTGAACGTGATAAACTGTGAAATCGTCATAACAACCAGCATGGCCAAAACACCCCACCACGCGGAAGATCGGACCTGATAGACCCCAACGGCCAGCACCATGCTGATGGCCGAGCCTAGTAGCAGCACCGCCAGCCCGGCACCGCCGGAGACAAAACGCCCGAAGAACGGCAGCGCAAAATTCATCGGCCACATGGTGACAACCGACACCGTCGCCAAGGCCATCATCATCGCCAGAATCAGCACCGGCAACGGACAGCGTTCGGGCCAGGAGATTTCCGGGTGCCGCGCCCGGCAGGTGGCGCGGACGTTGCGGCCGCCGTAGAAGAGAATGCCAATGGTTGGAAACAGCAGATAGATCACAAACATAAACGCAAACATGAAAATCAGCATGATTTTCGCCATTTCCGCGGGTATTTCCATCTGGGGTATCATTTTCGGAAAAAGAAATCCCACCACAGATAGTGCCGTGATGCCGCACAACAGTGCAAACCATGCCCCCGCCAACATCAGCGTCTGCGCCCAGCGTTTGGCCATAACCGTTCCGATGCCCATCCAGACGAGCCACACCGCCATAAACACATACACCATCATTCCGCCCGCCACTTGCCGGAACGGAACTCCCGCCCCGGCTATGAATACCGGCAGGCAACAGACACCGGCAAACAACAGGCAAATCACGCCTCCGATAATCTGCAGTATACCGAACGCAACCAACCCGCCCGACCGATCCTTGTAGTTTTCCGACTCCATCCTTTTCCCCTCGTTGGCTCCAGCAACCAAGAACCACTTACCGTTAACCGATTTTCTATTCCAGCCTCATGCGAACCGAAGGTTCATTCTTTTTTTCCTTTTCCGCCTCTTCCGCCCGGCGCTGCCGGTAGGAGATCGATCTGACCTCGCTCTTTTCCGGGCGGAACATCTCACGCACCCATACCAAGTACACGCAGGCCACCACCCCCCACAGGCAGCTGACGACAATCATCACCGGCGGCTTGAAGGGATAGAAGCCGCTGATATGCTCGATCTGCTCCGGCGAATAATCCATGTGGGCATAGAGATTTTCCATGTCCGTCTCGGCAAACGTCAGCATCATGGAGGAAGTCACCAGCACAACCAGCGCATACGCCGCCCACCATGCGGAAATTTTGCGCCTGAATGCGCCCCAGCCCACATAGCCGCAGGCCACGGATACCAATGTAGCCACAAGTGCGCCCTGCCACCCGCTCAGCACCTTGCCGAAGAGGAACGCCAGATAGTTGGTGGTGCTGGCCACGAATATGGTCAGGCACCCGAGAATGCATACCAGGCTCATCGCCAGCAGCGGCAGCGGACAGCGGTCCGTCCAGCACGGCTTCGGATTGCGGACCTCGCAGGTCCACCGGACATGTTCACCGCCGTAAAAGACAATTCCAATCACTGGAAAAACGAGGTAGATCAGCACCAGCACGCCCACCGTAAAATACAGCGCGGTCAGCGCCGCCAAAGGCGAAACCACATCCGAGTCCGCCATCAGGTTATACACGTCCGGCAGCACCAGCAGGATGGCCGCCAGCGCCAGCGCACCGCTGAACACCCCGATCCACGCACCCACCAGCAGCAGCGCCCGCGCCCACCGCTGCGCCTTGATGCTCCCGAACCCCATCCAGCAAAACCACACCGTCAGGAAGAAAAAGTAGCCCATGCTGATCATCAGGTGCGACGTCTTCATGCCGCCCGGCCCCGCCTGCGAAACCCCCAGCATCAACAGCATCGCCAGGATAAAGCAGAAAATCCCCACCAGGATATTCACGGTGCCGAAGGCAATCAGGCCCGTCGTGCGGTCCCTGAAAACCACCTTTTCCTCCGCCTGCTCCTGCCCTTCTGCTGTTGTTTCGTTCTCCGTCATTCCTATCCTTCCTGTCCCACAGTCTACCCAAAACCCGTCGCATCACAAGCCGTTATCCATGCCGGTGGAGGACAACGCTTCGTCGCCGCCACGGGGATGCAATAAAGTGCATCCCTCCAATTCCAGACATCGGAAACAGATTTCCAGCGATTGGAACCACAGCATAGCTAGCGTGGCAGAACCGTAACAGTAACCAACCAGGCAGAATGATTTGAGGCAGAATCATGCAGGTGCAGAAGCAGGTCGGTCTTCGTCAAATCTACGCCCGGACGAGTCGGTCTTCGCCAAAACTATGTGTGACAAGCGCGGATTTTTTGCCACGGATTCCATCTGCGGCGAACTCAGCCGGGTCGATGGCAAAGTAAATCCATCTGGTTTTTGTAAACAAGGGGACATCATTTTGTATAAACATAAAGTTGCATAATACGCAACTTTATGTACACTCACGATATGCAACCGATGTTTCAACTGATCCAAGACCTTCGGCAGCTTTCCGCCGGGGAAAGCCGGGTGTTTGCCTTGTCCGACCTACAGGCATTGCTACCGCTGCACCAAGGGGGCGCGTTTAAGTCGGTCGTGGCGCGGCTGGAAAAAAGAAACGAGTTGGTGCGAATCTGCCGGGGCATTTATATGCTGCCGGGATCGCCGTTGCATGGCAGCGACCTGCTGGGACACACCGCCGCACGTCTTCGCGCCGGTTATTTCAACTACCTAAGCCTCGAAACAGTACTCAGCGAGGCCGGTGTAATCTCGCAAATCCCCGTAAACCGAATTACCCTGATGTCGTCGGGGCGATCCAACGTGGTTTCCTGCGGGAACTACGGAAGCATCGAATTCGTCCACACACGCAAGACGGCGGCGGAGACGGCACCGCTGCTGACCTACGACCCCCGCTACCGATTGTGGCGGGCGTCGGTTGCGCTGGCCGTGCAGGATATGCGGAACACCCGGCGCGATACCGGCTTGATTGATTGGGAGGCGGCAAATGAATTTGTTTGATCAACTCGTAACGCAGGCCATGCAGTCGGCAAGCGCCCTCGGAACCGTGCGGCCGGCTGTAGAGAAGGAGCTGCTCCATCATGACATTTTACGCGAGATGAGCCATGCCGGCCTGCTGGCGGGACTGGTGTTCATCGGGGGAACCTGCCTGCGGGCCTGCCATGGATCCCCGCGCTTGAGCGAGGATATCGATTTTACCGGCGGAGCCGGTTTTGATCCTGCCCGGTTAACGGATCTTGGCGCGGTGTTGGAAAAGACCCTGATGGAAAAGTACGGGCTTCCGATCAGCGTCAGCGCTCCGCTGCGCGAAGACGGGAATGTCCGCACCTGGAAGCTGCGCATGCAAACCCGTCCGGCGGACAGCCGGTTGCCCGCGCAACGGATTCATATCGACATCTGCGCGGTGCCAAGCCACCAGCCCCGCCCCGCCCTGATACGCAACTCCTACGGCATCGACATGGGAACGGACGGGTTGATCATCCAGGCGGAAAGCCGCGAGGAAATCTGCGCAGACAAGTGGGTGGCCCTGGCGTTCCGTCCCAACCGCATTCAATACCGCGACCTTTGGGACCTGCTCTGGCTGGAGCGGCAGGGCATCCAGCCGGATGCGGCGTTGGTGTTCCAAAAGCTCGAAGACCGCCGCCAGACCCGACCCGCCTTTCTCTCCGCCCTGCACGGGCGGATCGGCGAGCTGGAAACCGATCCGAACCACCCATCGGAATTCCGCCAGGAGATGGAGCGTTTTCTCCCCGCCACAACGATCCGGGAAGCCATCCAACACCCGGACTTCTGGTCTCTTCTAATCCTTAGCCTTCGGGAGCAAGAATCCCGGTTCAGCTGAAGCCCCACCCTCCTTTCCAATCACGGTTGGAACCACTGATATGCAATTAAACTGAATAGTATTTTAACCACGGAATACACCGAATACACGAAATCTGACTTCGGGTTCTTTTTTCAGTGTATTCGGTGTATTCCGTGGTTCTATCAATGATTCTGCCTGAAACCTTGCTGGGAAAACGTGCAGTGGACAGAGGGCAGTACGAAAATTCCAGAGGGTGGAAGTGTGGGAACGTTGACCCGGCTGCGGACAACGTTGGCTTTCCAGAGATTGGAACTTTTTTTGACAGGATTAACACGATGAACAGGTTGTTATTCCAGACATTGGAAACGGAATAGTCGCAAATGAGCGCATAGAACGCAAAAGTTCCAGAGGTTGGAACTAGAATGGCCACGAATAAACACAGGATGCACGAAGACCTCCAAAGGTTGGAACCACTGATTCACACGGATTGACACAGAATACAGAATTCTCGCGCCCGTTCCCTTCGGTCACTCAGGACGCCAAGGTACAAAAGAACTCATCGCGTCTTTGCGCGATATAAAAACCTGCCCTTATTCTGCGTCGGGATATCCCACGGCTTGGGCGAGGATGATTCGGTGATCCGGGCGGAGCTTCATGGCTGTCGCCAGCTCCGCTTTTTCGCCAACCGCATGCACAACCGTTCCCAGGCCTTCGGAGGCGCTGAAGAGGTAGACGTTCAGGCTGATGTAACCGGTGTCGGCCGCGGCATAGA
>JAIPIO010000064.1 GCA_021734595.1 Kiritimatiellales bacterium
AGCGCGGCATCGTCGATACCCATTTGCAGCGCGAAGACTGGAATGATGCCTTTCACCAGCGGAATCATGGCCATGACCAGCGGAATGTTGTCGATAATCGCCGAGGCGATGGCGCTGAACCAGAGAATCGCCAGCGCGGTGGCCATCAGGTTGCCTTTGCAGAGATGCAGGATGATCTCGCCCATCTTTTCAAAGACATGGGCGTGTTCAAGCGCGGCGATCATCATGAACAGCCCGGCAAAGAAAAGGATCGTGTTCCACTCCACGTGCAGGAGCGAGTGGTGGATGTCCTTCTTGCACACCAAAACCATGATCATCGCGCCGGCCAATGCAATGATGCCCGGCTCGATACCGAGAACCCGGCCTGCGAAAAAACCTGCCAGGATCAAGCCAAAAACGGTCAGTGCTTTTTTGAGCACGAACGGCTGAAGAATCGCCTTTTCGGGGCGCGATTGCTCGATGCGCTTGCGGGTCTGTTCAGTCGTTTTGATCTGCTTGCGGAACATCAGAACCATCGCGCCGAGCAGCACCACCACCATCACCAGCACGGGCGGGGCCAGATTGACGATGAAGTCGTTAAACGACAGTTGCGTCTGCGATCCGATCAGGATGTTCGGCGGATCGCCCACCAGCGTGGCGGTTCCGCCGATGTTGGAGAAGACCGCTTCCATGATCAGAATGGGCGCGGCCGTTATTTCAAGCAGTTGGCAGAGCAGGATCGTAATCGGCGCCATCAGGATGACGGTCGTCACGTTGTCGAGAAATGCAGATAGCACGGCAGTCAGAAGCATGAAGAACACGGCGATGAGCAGGCCATTGCCTCTGGCCAAGCGGGCCAGTCTGATGGCCAACCACTCGAAGACTCCGGTATCGGTCAGGATGTTTACCACGACCATCATGCCGATCAGCAGAAACAGCACGTTTAGGTCGATGGCATGCAATGCCTCTTCGTACCCGACAAGATGCAACCCGATCACCAGCCCGGCACCGATAAGCGCCGCAATGGTTTTGTCGATGATCTCGGTGGCGATTAAAAAATATACGACGAGAAAAACAAGAATAGGGGCTAACATTTAAACGGCTCCGGAAAATCAATAGTTAATGACATTGTCGAGGACGGTGCTCTTGTCGATGGTGCCGACCCATCGCCCTTCCGCATCGGTGACGTAAAGCTTGAGGAAGGAGCGGATCGCCAGATCAAAGACAATCTCCATGATGGTGTAGTCCATCGGGACGATCCGGGCGTTGGGTTCCATGATCTCGCCCACCGGGATATTGCGCTCGTCGGCAAAATATTTTTCAAAGGGGTCGAACTCGGCGATGAACGAAACGCTCTTGAGCTTGGCGAAGAAGTCCGGCAAGCCGTAACGGAACAGCCGCTCAACGGTGATTTCGCCGAGAATACGGTTGCGGGAATCCACAACCGGAACCGCCTGAAGATTGTTGACGCTCATGAGGTGGGAACACTTGGATACCAAATCGGTGTCGCGAATGCGGGAACGCGGCGGACGCATGATATCGCTCGCGACAATCGGCTTGTCGATGCGCGGATTGTTCTGTTTGAAAATCGCGCGCAACGCTTCCGGCGTTGGGGCTTCGAGCACTTGCCGGTGCACCTCGGGCACCATCAGTATCCGGGAAATCTGTGCCATCGTTTTCAACGAAACGCTCGGCTCGGAAGCCGGGATGAGGAGCAGACAGATGATCCGCACAGGAAACTCCTCGAACATAACCGGATCATCAACGATCCCCACCGCGAATAGCGCTTGCCGCAGATGCTCCAACCGGGCATGCGGAAAGGCGATTTCCTGCCCTACGGCCGTGGTGCGCTGCGCTTCGCGGGCAATTAGCGCCTGCATGATGCCCTCGTGCGACAGCTCGGGATTTACCGTATAGAAATCCTCCTCGCAAAGGGTCTTCAACATCGCATCGATTACCGTATCGCGGGGGCCGGCAGGCAACCCGGTCTGCCACGACACCATTTTGCGGGTATAGTTCAACACATTCATTTGGCGTGCTCCTACAGGCTGGTTTCAGCTTTGGCGTGCAGATAATGTGCAAGAATATTCTTCGCCTCCAGCGTCCCGACAAGGTGGTTTTCGGCATCCACCACGGCGATTTCGCGGATTTGATTCTGATCCATGAGCTCCAGCACCTGCTTGAGGCTTGTTTCGGCCTGCACGGTTACGGGAGGTTCCCCAAGATCGCCGCCGCACTGGAAGTTCAGCACATAGGCGATGGCGGGCAGCATTTCCTGTTCATCGTCCTTTTGCCGGGAAAGCTCCAAGATTTTCATGGCAATCTGCTTGGCTTGAATCACACCGATCAACTGCCGGTTGTCGGCTTCGAGGTAGACCTTGTAGCGATCCGAAACGCAGAGCATGTCGGCGAGTTTTTCAAGCGAAGCACCCCGGTCCGCCCGGAGGCAGGAGGTGTTGATGAGATAGGCAATATCCTTTACGGTTGTTGTTTTAAGGTTGGTTTTCATTTTTTTAACCCTTCGGAATGTAATTGATGGAATAATGACGGCCCGGTCTGGGCAGAGCGAATCGAGGGAATGCATAAAGCATTCGCTAAGTTGTCTATTATTCCCCAATCAAATGCGCAAAGGCATCATCCATTCGGAAGGCTGCCCGGACGGACAGTTGGATTTTGAGATATCAAGCGTACGCAAAACCTGCAACAGACATGCCGTCCCACTTGCCAGGATCGAAGGGCAGAGCTGCGGACCGGTTGAAAGGGATTCACGGAGATCTTCTTCAAGTTGCTCTTTGAAACATTCACACAATTCATCGATGGAAAGAGCTGCTGTGTTCATCGCACGGGTATCGGCCGCAGTGCCCCCCCACAAGAACAGCAATCCCAGCACAAACAGTATCTGCAACACCGTAGAATATGGATTCTTGACATTCATCTTGAGTCGTTGGCGTTTACACGGCGGCAGTTTGGCGGCGAACGAGCTCGGCACCGACACGGCGACGCGCCTCGCGCAGATCGAGCACACCCAACAATTTGTCGTTTTCGGTACTTTCCACTACCGGAAGCACTTCGGCCTGCATGTTTTGCATTTCCAACAACGCTTCGCCCAGATTCATTCCGACCAGCAGACGTTCGCAAACGGGCTGCATCACATCGCCGACTACGAGCCAATGCCACGAATCACGATCGATTAGGAGTTCCTTAAGCATGTCGAAGGTCAGTACACCGATGATGGTTCCATTGTCGGAAACCACGGGATAGACAAACGTATCCTGCTCGGCAAAGTGCTGAATGACGGTCCCGAGCGGCGTGCCTTCCTGTAGCGGGACAATCCCGGTATTGAAGACATCGGCAACCTTCAATTCGGCCATCACGTCCTCCTCGGTCACGTTCCGGCCTATTTCTCCTGCCTTCTTGATGGCCAGTTTGGCAAAGGTGGGACCAATGAGCTGCACGCATAGTGTAGTGGCGGTAACGGTGAAGATGATCATATCGCCCAGATTCATCCCTTCAACCACCTGGATGTGCTGGAGGTTTTGGCTGGCCACGATAGAGAGGCCAACGGCCACGCCGCCCTGCGCAAAGATCGCCATACCCATATAGTTGCGCACCGACGGCTCAGCCTTGGAGATCCGTCCGCCCCAGTAGGCACCGACCCATTTGCCGATACTGCGCATCAGCACATAGGCCGCCACCAGCCCCCAGATCCAGACCGGCATATGGCCCAGCGAGAGGCGCGCGCCAACGAGTACGAAGAAAATGATGTAGATCGGGGTTGAGAATGAACGGACGGTTTCGAACAGCTTTTTACTTCGCTTCGGCGCGCGGTTGATCAGTACAATGCCAACCGCCATGGTGGCAAGGATCACGTCCATTCCCAACGCCACGGCCAGGCCGATGCAGAGCAAAAGGATGCCAATGGAGATACCGAGGCGTTTTTCGGTCTGCGGCATATAATGCATCATCGCGTTAAGCAGAAAACCCCCGGCAATACCAAGCACAATGGATCCGCCGAGTCCGATGCCGGTGTGCAGCAGGGTGGTTCCGATGGAGTCCCCGCCGCTTTGCGTAAGAATGGTGGCGACACTGGTGCCGAGGCCGTAGAGGGTCATCGCCAGCGCATCGTCGAGCGCAACAATCGCGATGATCGCCGTGGTAAGCACCCCGGCGGAGCGGTATTCCCACAGCACGTCGATGGTCGAGGCCGGGTCGGTGGCTGAAGCAATCGCACCGAATACGATGCCCGCCGCCATGGCCGTTATCCAGCTATGGCAGACAAAATAGACGATCAGCGTGGAGGACAGCCCCACGAGCAAAAAAGCCGCAAGCCCCTCGCCGAGCAGGATGGCCGTAAACTGCTTGCCGTACTTCTTGAAGATGCTGCCGCTGAGCTCGCCGCCCACCAGAAAGCCGATCAGCCCCAGCGCAAAGTTGTTGAAGGGCCGCAAGGCAACGACATCGGCCGGATGCAGCAGCCCGAAGCCGGTGTCGCCAATCAACACGCCAATGACAATGTAGCCCACCACCTGCGGGACGCCCAGCTTCTGAAAGAGCCATGCACCCACCACGCCGCCGGCCACGCAGATGCCAAGGATTGCCAGAACGCCTAGTTCGATTTCATGCATGGGTTACTCCGAAGCAATAAGTTGGTTGTAGATGAAGGCGGGGTCGTCGGACCCGATGATGCGCTCGCGGGTGGTCGGATCCTTCAGACGGGAGCTGACGGCCGAAAGTGCGCGGATATATTTTGTATGCTGATCGGGACGGGCCGCGAGCATGCAGACAATCTGCACCGGTGCACCGTCGAGCGAACTATAGTAGCTTATCGGCTGCTTGGATACCGCCACCGACATCACCAGATCCGTCACAGAATCGATCCGCACGTGTGGAACGCCGATACCGAAGCCGATACCCGTGCTCATCAGTTCCTCGCGTGAAAAAATGCCTTTGAGCAGTTCATCGCGACTGCGTACAAACGGGGTCTCAGCCAGCAGGTCAACCAAACGGGTCAGCACTGTGTTCTTGTCCACCGAATCGAGCAAAACGACGCGCTCGACCGTCAAAACGGCACTGCTCGTCACCCCGCCCGGGGCGGAATAAGCCGGCTTGCCCGACAACCGCGAGTTAACCCAGTTTTCAACATCCTGCCGCTTGAAGCGCCAAGTATTGCCCAACTTGCCGCCGGGAAGCTCCCCTTTTTGCGCCCAGTCATACACTGTACGCTCAGATACGCGTAAATATTCGGCCACTTCCTCAATTGTCATTATTTCGTGCATAAACAACATCTCCTAGGTGAATATGCGACAAACTACAATAAACCGCAGAGTATGCAACAACTATTTATGCTTTAATTTTAGAGCACACTTGAAGAAATGAACCAGCATCCTTGGTTGGGGGTTGGATTCAAAATGAAACCGTCAATAGCGCCGCGTGTGTTTTAGGCGGGGCAAGACGGCACAGCAACACCGTTGAGAGGCTGTATCAATCCTGTTGCGAATCGGTCAGCAGCCGAAAAACCTTTTCTGCATCGTTTGCGCCGGTGATGCACTCGCGCATCTCCTGGCTTTTCAGGTGGGAGCTGATCGTCGAGAGCATGCGGAGATACTGCGAGTGCTGGTTTTTCCGGGCCACCAGCATGCAGATGATTTGAACCGGCTTTCCATCCAGCGAGGTGTAATCCTTGATGGGTTCTTTGCAGATGCCCACCGCCATGACGACATCCTTTACCGAATCAAGACGAACATGCGGAACCCCGATTCCGTAGCCGATCCCGGTGCTCATCAGTTCCTCCCTCTCAAAAACACCCCGCAACAGCTCATCGCGCTTCAGCACAAACGGCGTTTCGGCCAGCAGATCGACCAGTTGGGTCAGTGCCGCTTTTTTGGATTCACAGTCCAGCAGCACAACGCATTCCCTTGAAAGTATGGAAGCAAGCGAAGCACTGTCCGCCGCATCCTCCGCTTTCCCGCCATTCCCGAAATCACTCATGAATTATCCGATTGCATAGATAGAACCTATGGGCATGGTAGAGATAATTACGACTGTTTACCACGCGATTATATATAAAAAGCTGCCGTCGGCCTACATATGGTTGAGCACAGCCCGCTGCCACTTCCGCACCGAGTTGATCAGGAAGAGCTCTTCTGCCGCTTTTAGGTCCTCGACAGAGATGACCGATTCCTCGATTTCGCCAGACTTGAGTAGGTATTCCCGGAAGGTGCCCGCCAACAGGCCGCACTGCACCGGCGGTGTGATCAGCGTTCCGTCTTTACTGATGACCACATTGGCGATGCAACCCTCCGTCACCTCCCTTTTCTCGTTCCAGAGGATCACATCATCGCAATCCGCAAACTCCGCCTTGGCTGTTTCATAAACCGCACGGTTGGTGGTTTTGTGAAACAGAAATACATCCTCTGAATCGATCGGCCCCTTCGACAACCTCACCCGAACCGGCGCGTCGCCGTTTTCCAACCATTGGAAATTCTCTATTTCAAAATTCCCATCCCTGGAAACCAGCAACCGAATCCGCTGGGCGGGTTCGAAGCCTTGGAATATTTTTTCCAAGGCTTGGAAAACTGCGTAGGCATCCAGCGGAATATCAAAATAGGCGGCGGACTTGCCCAGCCGCTGAAGATGCCCGTCGAGCAGGAAGATTCCCGTTTCCGGCTCCCACAGCATGGTTTCCAGCAGTTGGAACTCCGGTCGCGGCTGGGTCAGCACCCGCGCCTTCGTCAGCGTCTCCTCATATTCGGCTTCCGCGTTGGAGTCCCACACGATGCCCCCGCCGACTCCGTACTCGAGCCTGCCCGCCGCGCGGTCGATCAGCGCCGTGCGGATCGCCACGTTGAAACACGCTTCGCCCTGCGGCGTCAGGAAGCCGATGCTCCCCGTATAAGCCTTGCGCGGCAACGTTTCCAATCCCTGGATAATCTCCATCGTCTTCGCCTTCGGTGCGCCGGTGATCGACGCGCACGGGAAGAGGTTTTTCCAAACATTGGAAAATTTTGCGTCGGTTTTGCCAGACACTGTAGAGGTCATCTGCCAGACGGTCGGATATTTTTCGATATCGAAGCGGCTGACCGTCTCCACGCTGCCCGGCTCGGCAATCCGGCCAATGTCGTTGCGGATCATATCGACTATCATAATGTTTTCCGCCCGGTTTTTTTCCGAGCTGCGCAGCGCCTCGGCCTGTTTCCAATCCTCGGAAAACGTCCGGCCGCGTCGCGCCGTCCCTTTCATCGGCCGCGAAACAATCTTTCCGTTCGACAGGTTGAAAAAGAGTTCAGGGGAGGCGGAGCACACCGCGAAATCGCCCGTATCGATAAAAGCCGCATAGTCCGTCTTCTGCGATTTGACCAGATGGCAGAAGAACGACCACGCATCGCCGGAAAAATCCGCATGGAGGCGATAGGTGTAGTTCACTTGGTACGTCGCACCCTCGGCGATCCGCTCCTTGATCTGCGCAATGGCTTCGGCGAAATCATCCTTTGAAACGGACGGCTCAAAACTTCCAAGCTGGAACCCGTCAGTTTCTTCAAGCTCCTCGAGAACTTCCGGTGATTGGAAAAGTCCCAGACAGAGCAATGGAAAACCGTTCGAGAGGTGTGTTTTCAGCGCATGGTCGAATGCGGGCGCCGCCTCGTAGGAGACAAACCCGGCGGCAAACAGACCGGATTCCTCCGCTTCGCGCAGTATCGGCAGCACATCGTCGACCGACTCCGCCCGCAGCGTTTTTTCAGGCTGTTCGAATCGTATCCATTTCCCCGCATGCTTGAGCACGACCTTCATCAGGCGTTGTTCTACCGTTCGGACAGGATAATTAAAAGCACGCCGATAATAATTCCCACCAGCACCCAGGCCTTTTTCCGCTTGTTCACTTCCTTGAAAAGAATCGCTCCGGCAAAGAACGCCACCAGCACACTGCATCTGCGCAGGACCGACATGATGACGATCAGTGCCTTCGGGTCGGTCAGTCCACGAAAATAGACATAGTCGGAGAGGATCAGCAGGATACCGATGCACGGCACCGTCCAACGCCAGGTGAACGGGGTGTTTTTTTTCCGGTTGGGCCACCACACGAACAGATTGACCAGTATGAAGAAGACCGCGAGGTAGATGGAATACCAAGCCAGCACCTGCACGGGCGATAGTCCCTGCCTCTGGATGAGCCACTTGTCAAGCAACGTACTGCACGTGCCGATCAACGTGGCGAGAAAGATCAATCCAACCCACTTGCTCCGGTGGAAGTGAATGCCCTCTTCACGGCCGAGCAGCGAAAAGGCGAAGTAGCAAACGAAGATGACCCCCATTCCTGCCCATTGCATCGGGGAGGGCTGTTCATGGAAGAGTACAATTGCTCCAACCAACGTCCACGCCGGCCCCGACGCGCGAATGGGCGATACAATCGAGATCGGCAAATGCTTCAGTGCAAAGAAGGCACAGATCCACGACAGGCCGACAATCAGCGATTTGAGCATCAGGTATCCGTGGGCTTGCAACGGCAGCGGGCCAACATAAAGCCCGCAAGAAGCCATTGTATCAGGAAGGAACACCGAACCCAAAACAACGGGAACCGTCAGGCAAATCCCCGCAAGATTGGAGAAAAACAGGGTTGGTAAAACCGCGTTATTATTCAGCGCATGCTTCTTGCAGAGGTCGTAGAACCCCAGAAAAACCATCGAAGCCAACCCCAGCCAAATCCACATATAATCCTCTTTCCAACCATTGAAACACCACTTTTATCAGGCACAAGCCGCGCACAATAGCGGCTTGCGTTTGGAATTCAAATCAAATACTGTGCCTGCCCTTTGAACAAAAAGCAGGAGAAGCAGTTATGAAAACAGGACTTGTAGGATGGCGCGGCATGGTCGGCTCGGTGCTGATGGACCGTATGCGCGCGGAAAATGATTTTGAACACATTGATCCCGTATTCTTCACCACCTCGCAGGCGGGACAGGCGGCACCGAACGTCGGCAAGGGCGAATCCCTATTGCTCGATGCTTTCGATATCGACGCACTCATGGAAATGGATGCGATCATCACCTGCCAAGGTGGCGACTACACCTCAAAGGTCCATCCCGAGCTGCGTTCCAAAGGGTGGAACGGCTACTGGATCGATGCAGCCTCCACCCTGCGCATGGCCGAGCAGGCCACCATTGTTCTCGATCCCGTCAACCGCCCGGTCATCGACCAGGCCCTGGCCGACGGGAAGAAGGACTTTGTCGGCGGCAACTGCACCGTCAGCCTGATGCTCATGGCCGTGGGCGGCCTCTTCAAGGCCGGCCTCGTGGAATGGATATCCTCCATGACCTACCAGGCCGCCTCCGGCGCCGGCGCACAGAACATGCGCGAGCTGCTCAACCAGATGGGCTCGCTTAACAACTGCGTTTCCGACGAGCTGGCCACCCCCTCCTCTGCGATTCTCGACATCGACCGCAAGGTTACCGAGTGCCTCCGCAACGACGCCATCCCTACTGAAAACTTTGGTGCACCCCTCGCCGGCTCGTTGATCCCATGGATCGACAAGCTGGTTGACGAAGGCCAGACCAAGGAAGAGTGGAAGGGCTATGCCGAAACCAACAAGATTTTGAATAACGATCCGCTGATTCCGATCGATGGCATCTGCGTCCGCATCGGAGCCATGCGCAGCCATAGCCAGGCATTGACCATCAAGCTGACAAAGGATGTGCCGGTCGAAGAGATCATGGACATTCTGCGCAACGACAACGAGTGGATCGACGTGGTCGACAACAACAAGGAAGACACCTTGGCGCGTCTGACGCCGGCGGCCATCAGTGGCACGCTGACCGTACCGGTCGGCCGTATCCGCAAGATGAAGATGGGCGGGGAATACCTCTCCGCCTTCACCGTCGGCGACCAGCTCCTCTGGGGCGCGGCCGAACCGCTGCGCCGGATGCTCCGCATCCTGCTGGAAAAATAAACTGGAGGGTCAGCGCGTCGATGTCGATATTCACCGCGCCGCTAACAGCCAGCTTTTTCCCTCCGGTCACGGTGCCGATCTTCGCAATCGGCAGTCCGGCGAACCACCGCAAAAGCTTCGTTTTTAAGCCCGTTAGCACACTTTTCTCGCGGGGTTGTATCGGGGCGTTTCTTGACATGGTCTTTTCGTCTGTTACGGTACATGTACATTTTTGCCTGCACGGCGGTTTAAAATTTCAGGCATCATAACCGAATAAAAGGAAAATTCACTAACACATCCGCCGATGCTGTTTTTTTCAGGCCCCGCCCTGTTTCCTCAGTTCACCCAGACAAAAAAGGAGACGTGATGGACCCGATTTACAATGAGCAACAGCAGGATCTAGCCGAACAGATCGACGGGAATACGTCGCTCAAACACTGGAAGGACTGGAAATGGCAACTCAAGCATTCCATCCGTGATGTCGCGACGTTTGAAAAACTAATGGATGTCGAGTTCACCCCGCAAGAGCGAACCGATCTCGAGAAAACGGTTGGAAAATTCCCGTTGAGTGTAACGCCCTACTATCTCTCGCTGATCGACCGAGAAGATTTCCGCAACGACCCCGTGTTCAAGCAGTGCATCCCGAATCCGAGCGAGCTGGTTATCGGCAAGCACGATATGGCCGATCCGCTGCACGAAGATGCCGACAGTCCGGCCCCAGGCATTACCCACCGCTATCCGGACCGCGTACTGTTTCACATCAGCAACGTCTGCTCGATGTACTGCCGCCACTGCACCCGCAAACGCAAGGTGGGCGATCAGGATTTTATTCCAAACCGCGAAACCATCGACGCCGGACTCGACTATATCCGCAACACCCCGCAGGTGCGCGACGTGCTCCTCTCCGGCGGAGACCCGCTGATGCTCTCCGACGACTATCTCGACTGGGTCCTGAGCGAACTCGACGCCATTGGGCATGTCGAAGTCGTACGCATTGGAACCCGCATGCCGGCCGTGCTGCCCTACCGCATCACACCCGACCTGGTGAGCATGCTCAAAAATCATCAGCCGCTCTGGATCAATACCCATTTCAACCATCCGCGCGAAATCACCGCCTCATCGCGCGCGGCGCTACGCATGCTGGCCGACGGCGGCTTTCCGCTCGGCAACCAGAGCGTCCTGCTCGCCGGCGTCAACGACTGCCCGCGCATCATCCGTGTTCTTGTGCACAAACTGGTGCAGAACCGCGTGCGCCCCTACTACCTCTATCAGTGCGACTTGTCCGAAGGGCTCTCCCATTTCCGCACCCCCGTCGGCAAGGGCATCGAAATCATCGAAAGCCTGATCGGCCACACCAGCGGCTTTGCCGTGCCGACCTATGTGATTGATGCACCCGGCGGCGGCGGAAAAATTCCAGTTATGCCCACCTATCTGATCTCCTGGAGCACAAGCAAAGTGATTCTGCGCAACTACGAAGGGGTCATCACCAGCTATCAGGAACCTGAAAATTATCAATCGGTCTTCTGCGACCGGAACTGCGATAACTGCCAGCTAACCTTGAAGCTCGATGATGCGGATGAGTATCAGTCCGTCGGAATTGAAAAGCTGCTCAGTTATGATGACGAAGCCATCTCGCTCATTCCCGAGGACAACGAACGCCACCAACGCCGCGATGACGAAGAGGACGCATAAAAATGCTTCCGCTCCATGTATTGACATGGGTTTCGCTGGGCATCATGGCGGTGCTCGGCGGCCTGGCGTTCAGCCGGCTCCGATCCCTGCAGACGGGCCGCAAGGAAACCCTCAGCAACCAGAGTCAGCCGGGTGCCATCCCGGCACATTCTAAACGGAAAACCCTGCGGCAGCATCAAATCCGGCAGATGGAGTCACGCTTCAGCATTACGCGGCGGACGATCATCACCCTGTTGCTGTTCACCGCCGGAGGGATCGCGGCGCTACCCTATTTTGGACAGCTTGCCCCGTCCGTCCTGCCGCTGCTGATCGCGGCCGTCTCGGTTATCATCGGGATTGCTGCCAAACCGATCATCGAAAACATCACCTGCGGGCTGGTGCTCTGTTTCGGCAAGCTCGCGCGTATCGGCGACACCGTGGTCATCGACGACGTCTACGGTATCATCGAAAATTTCACGCTCACCCACAGCGTGATCAAACGCTGGGACTCGCTGCGCTATGTCGTACCCAACAGCTCGATGATGACCAAGGAATTCATCAACTACTCGCTCTACGACAACAACCGCTGGGTGCATGTCGAGTTCTGGATCGACTACATCGCCGACCTCGACCTGGTCGAACGCCTCGGCAAAGAAGCCCCGCAGGACAGCGCCTATTACGCCGCCGAGCGCGAAGAGCCGCGCTTCTGGGTGGCCGAAACCACCCCGCAGGCCGTCAAGTGCATGATCGTCGCCTGGGCCACCACGCCCGCCGATGGCTGGATGCTCAGCCACGACATTCGCAAAGCCCTCGTTAAAAAACTGAGCTCCCATGGAATCACCACGCACATGAACAACATCCAAACCATGCCGTTCCCGGCATCCGCAAAACAGGAGCCCGTAAAATCATGACCTGGATCGACTACACCATCTTCGCACTCTACATGGGCGTGATCATCGGCATTGGAATCTACTTTTTCAAAAAGAACAAGAACCATGAGGACTACTATGTCGGCGGCCGCGACATTTCCTCGACCCATGTCGGCCTCTCCATTGCCGCCACCGACGTCGGCGGCGGCTTTTCCATCGGGCTGGGCGGACTCGGCTACGCCATCGGTCTCTCCGGAAGCTGGCTGCTGTTCACCGGCCTCGTCGGCGCGTGGCTCTCCGCCGTCTTCATCATTCCGCGCGTCAAAAAAGTCGATCGCGAACACGGCATGCTCACCTACCCCGACTTCCTCGCGCACCGCTACGGGCGCAAAGTCGCGCTGCTCGCCGCACTCATCTCCGGCATCGGCTACCTCGGCTTTACCGGCGCGCAGGTGCTCGCCGGAGCCAAGCTGATGGCCGGAACCGTCATGCCGGAAACCGCATTCGGCTTCAACTCCCTGCATGTTGCGCTCGTCGTGATGGGCGCAGTCATCGTGCTCTACACGGTCCTCGGCGGCATCAAAGCCGTCATCTACACCGATACCGTCCAATGGATCGTCCTCTTCGGCGGACTGCTGTTTTTTGCCCTGCCCGCCGCACTCTGGAAAATCGGCGGCTTCCGCGCCCTGCGCGATGCCCTGCCCGCCGGACACCTCAGCCTGCTTCAAGTCGAACCCGTCACCTT
Organism: Kiritimatiellales bacterium; assembly: GCA_021734595.1. Classification (GTDB taxonomy): domain Bacteria; phylum Verrucomicrobiota; class Kiritimatiellia; order Kiritimatiellales; family Pontiellaceae; genus JAIPIO01. Next base: position 13,184 of record JAIPIO010000064.1, read on the forward strand.
CATCAACTGGATGATCACCATCATCCCCATTTGGCTGATCGGCATGACGCTCTACCAGCGCATGTACGCCTGCCGCGACGAACGCGCCGCCAAACGTGCGTGGTATCTCGCGGGCCTGTTTGAATATCCGGCCATGGCCTTCATCGGCGTCGCGCTCGGTGCCTGCGGCCGTGCGCTGTTTGCGGACATCGAACCGGAAATGGCCGTTCCGATGCTCATAAAAACCGTCCTGCCCGTCGGGCTCACCGGCATCGTCGTCGCCGCCTACTTCTCCGCCGTCATGTCCACCGCCGACAGCTGTCTGATGGCCGCCTCGGGAAACTTCGTTAACGACCTGCTCGAAAAAATGAGTCCCAATCCTTGGAAAACCAAAACCCACGTGCTCATCTCGCAGCTCGTCACACTGCTGATCGGCGCCATCGCGATCGTACTGGCACTTCAATTCACCACCGTGCTCGGCGGCATCCTGCACGCCTATGCCTTCATGGTCTCCGGCCTCACCATCCCGACACTCGGTGCCTTCTTCTGGAAACGCAGTTCCGCGACAGGCGCACTGGCCGCCATGCTCGCAGGCGGCGGACTGACGCTCACCCTGCTGATCGGCGGCATCACCCCGCCCTTCGGCCTCGCCCCAAGCTTCTACGGCATCCTGTTCTCCGGGATTGTCTTTATTCCCGTCTCACTGTTAACTAAAAAACAATCATGAGCGACACACTCGAAAAAATCGGAAATTCACAGATTCAGCACGGGCCGGACAACAACCGCATCTATTTAATGAAGCTCGACCCGGCGGATCTGCCCGGCATCATTGATCAGCTCGATGCACTGGCGGCGGAGAAAGGCTACACGAAGATTTTCGCAAAAGTTCCCACACCGCACACTGCCACCTTCACCGCAGGCGGCTACAGAAAAGAGGGAAACATTCCGAATTTCTACAACGGAAAAACCGATGCTGCTTTTCTCGGAAAGTTTATTGATCCGTCCCGGGAGATCACCCCGCAACGCGATGAAATTGAAAAAATCATCCTTCTGGCGCAGTCGAAAACCGGAAGTGTGGTCAAACCGCTCCCCAAAGGCTACTCCCTGCGCTCGGCAGTTGAAGCCGATGCCGAAGAGCTGGCGAAAGTCTACCAGCGGGTGTTCGCATCCTATCCCTTCCCGATCCATAACCCGGACTATTTGATCGAAACGATGCGCAGTCATGTCTGCTACTTCGTTGCGGAGAAAGACGGGAAAATCGCCGCCGCCTCATCGGGGGAAATGGACAAAGACAACCGCAACGCCGAAATGACCGATTTCGCGACCCTGCCGGAACATCTCGGCAACGGACTGGCCGTTCACCTGCTCAAATTCATGGAGCCGGAAATGCACCGACGCGGCATCGCCACGCTCTACACCATCGCCCGCGCCATCTCGCCCGGCATGAACATCACCTTCGCCAAATGCGGCTATGCCTTCGGCGGCACACTCATCAACAACACCCAGATCTCCGGATCCATCGAGAGCATGAATCTGTGGTATCAATCCGCCTGAACGGGCGGATATAGGATTTGACTGCCTTCACCGTCGGCGCCCAGCTTCTCTGGGGCACCGTCGAACCGCTCCGCCGGATGCTCCGCATCCTGCTGGAGAAATAGTTTATCGTAGACGCGGCTTCCAGCCGCGTTGCGCACGAAAAGCTCAAACACAACGGGGCAAAATGCCTCGTCTACATTATTGCTCCGGCGATTAAATGTTGAGAATTCCATGCGACTGATTTATGGCCACAAAGAGGCACATAGCGGCGGCGAAAAGAAGGCGGATGGACGAAAACTCAGCGGTTCGGGTCTTTGTGTTTTTTGCGCCTTTTCGTGGCTATCCTCACAATATTTAGCCGCCGTATCTATAGAAAACCCCGCGATGCAGATCGCGGGGTATTGTTTTACACCCCTTTCGTTACACAATCCTTAAGCAGAAGCGGAGAGAGGACTCCAAAGTTGAGCGACAGGTTGGCCACCAGCAAATTTCGGTTTTTCCAC
>JAIPIO010000065.1 GCA_021734595.1 Kiritimatiellales bacterium
ACCAGACGACGTTTGCCTTCCTCGATGATATTCTCGATTATGGCGATGCCGGGGTTTCGCCGACGGTGTTTTCGCATTCGGTCCATAACGCGGCGGTCTCCTATATCTCCCGACTGCTGGAAATCAAGGGGCCGACTTGGACGGTGACGCAGTTCCGCAATCCGTTCGAGGAGGCCGTGCAGTTGGCGCAGGCGTGGTTGAACGAAGACCGGTGCGATTATGTGCTGCTGGGTGCCGCCGATGAGTGCGGGCCGGTGATGGAATACATCTGCCGCGAGAAATTGCCGATTGCCACGGATGGCAGGATCGGGCCGGACGCCTATGTTCCGGGCGAAGGTGCCGCCTTTTTCCTTGTGGGCAATGAAGGTGGGGGAGAGGAATTTAAGTTGCCGGAGAAAAGCTTTGCACCGCTTTTCGGCAACCTGCTGACGGGGCGCGCACTGGATTGCGCTGCATCAGCAATCTTAGGGAATGGGTGATTGAATGAATATAGAAGAGATAGAAAACAGACTGATCGGCCATCTGGCCGCGATTCTTTCCGTACAAGCCGATGAAATCGCGCCTGATGCGTCATTGGAGGCGCTGGGAGTGGCGTCCATGGCGCTGGTTGAAATGTTCGTCTTCATCGAGAAGGAATTCGGGCTGGAGCTGATGTCGGCCGGGCTGGAACGCGAAGACCTCGCCACCGTTCATTCGCTTGCGCAGGCGGTTGCCAGAAATATCTAACGTGAAAAACAAACGCTACCTGACGGGACTGGACTGGATTATCCAAGGGCTGAACAGCGCCACCGGACGAAAAACCGGTACCGGCAACTGTTCCCAGATTGTGCTGGAGCTAAACGGCACCATCAATGAGACAGCATTTCAAGATACGGCACAGCGGTTTGCGGCGGCTTTCCCGGTTCTGAAAGGGCGTGTGTCCCGGGCGTGGACTTTGGAGCCTTACTGGAAGATTCCACGCCATTCGGAAGGATCTTTCATCAGAACCGAAGTGCATCGGATGGTGGGCGATGCTTCGCCGGATCAGGTTTTCCAGACATTGGAAAAGCTGGTCAACACCCCGTTTCAGTCTAATCGTGAATATGTTGTCCTGCATCTGCTCCACCTGTCGGGCAACCGCTGTTGCGTTGCCCTGACCTTCGATCACCGCTTGCTGGATGCGCGCGGCGCCGAGCAGTTTCTACAGCTGTTTAGTCAGTTTGCTTCCGGTGCTATTACCCTGGAGGAAATCAAAGGGGCCTCGGTTTCCGAGCAGCCGAGCCTGTTGAACGGCTGGAAGGATAGATTTGAGAGCGGTCGCACAGTAATGCGCTCCATGCGGGAATTCTCGGAATTTGAAGCCGCCCGGTTGGCACCGGAAGACGGGTGTGAAGCGAAAGGGACCTTTATCCTGCATCCACTGAACAGGGAGCAGTCAACGGCATTTATCGAAAAGGCATACAAGGAGGCCGGTTACCTGATGTTTATGCCGTATACCCTGGGTGTGGCCACTGAGATTTTTGACCGGCTCTGCCAACGGAAGAACAAGCCGGGCGGTTACATTATTCCATGCACCATCGACCTGCGCGGAACGGACACCTCCCTGCGGAAAATGTTTTTCAACTACTGCTCCATGTTTTTCTTCAAAGTAGACCAGACGGAAGTATCTGATCGGAACGGGTTGGTGAAAAACCTGAAGCAGCAGTACTTTAACCAGACCAAGGCGGAGCTTCCGCAACACTTTCAGAATATGATGGTCCTGACGCGGATACTCCCGGTCCGGGTATTTGACTGGATGATGTGCCGTCACATGCGGCATTGCTTCGGTTCATTCAGTTTTGCTTCGGTGGGCGGCAGCCTGTTTGAGCAGGATAAATTCTGGGGTATCGAAATCGAAAACCTGTTCCACATGCCGCAGATCCCGCCGCAGACCGGCATCGGGTTCTTCTTCAATCAGTTCCACGGCCGCATCAACATCGGCATCTCCTTCCGCGAAGGACTCATTGACGCGACGGACAAAGCGGAAATACTAAACATGCTCGCCGAACTGCATTGACCAGGCCCTTCAAACCAATGAGATTTTTCTCGGAATAGGCTCCGGGAAAGACTTTAGAGCATTTTAAATTAAACCGTAGCCGCAGTAAAAGGTATAAAAGTGTCAATCCTAACATTTAAACATCCCCTTCAGCCGTGCCAGCTCTCCTGTCTTGGCAAGTTCCACCTCCCGGAGATAGGCGGAGAGCCTAGCCGGGCTTCCCATGCATAGGGTTTGGGATATCCACTCGTTGCGCACCACGGTGCGCCGACGTACTATCCAGGCGAAAACCTGTTTTCGAAAATCTCCCTTCGGCAGCTCAGCGAGCTCCTTCCGTGACAATTCCAATTTTTCCAGCCCACCGTCAATCAGACTTTCCGCGGCCTGCAAATCGTGTCTCAAAACCTCTTCCCCGGAAAAGGAATCCCGCCGCTTGCCTGCGACAGCTTTGTCGATTTCTTTGAGCATTCTTTCGCGAAACGCATCGCCTCCAAAGCACCACCCCCGCCTGATCTTTGCCCATTGGCCATCGACCTCCCATGGCGTTTCACTGCCGGCCATTTCCTCGATCCGTTTTTTACATGTGCTGCTGGTAACGTATCCGCCCCGAGCGGTCATCCATCAATCCCAGCCGTCCAAGCGAACGCTCAACGCTCAGCCAGTCCGGCCGCCGCGAAGGACGCATGTACAGGGGGTAACTGCTCCACCGGTACTCCGCCAGCTTTCCGTTCTCCAGATCGAAGCATTTTGTCCGGGCCGGATTCAGGTGGATATAATCGCAGACCGTCCCGAAATAACCGCCCTCGCCATCAACCAGCAGCGCCTTGTAGCGTCCTTGGAAAAGATGCCCCCATTGCTTATGGCGGCCATTGAAGCGTTTCGTATAGGTTCCCTGCAGCCACCTCATGCCGTCCACCAGATTCGGCTCCGGCGTTTCCAGCAACAGGTGGTAGTGGTTGCCCATCAGGACAAAGGCGTGCATCCGCCACCCCGTGCGCCCGCACACCTCATCCAACGCATCAATGAAAACCTCGCAGTCCTTGCCATCAAGAAACACCGCCTCCTGCCGGTTTCCCCGGCTCGTGACATGATAGACCGCTCCGCCAAACTCGATTCTGGGACTTCTTCCCATTCGTTCCTTCTCCGCCAATCCTTTAAACGCAACAAGCAGAATGTTTATATGTTAGGACACTTATTATGACACATTTTATATGTTAGGAATGACGCATTTTACTTTTTACTGACACTTTTTCGGGCACTTTTTCCGGAATGTGGATGCGGCACAAAACGGGGGTGGTTGCCTCCGTCGCCACCTCCGAGATCCAGATGGGTGACTGAATAACCACGTGACGAAGACCCGGATTGCAACGAGACGTTCTGTGATGGAGAGACGGTGAACCGATCAACAAAAAGAAAATGATCAGTCCGTTGAGAAACTGCTACGGAAGGGGTTTTTGTGTTTGACCGGAACCTCTAATGGGTGACACTTTTCCCCTTTTTCCGGCAATATGAATTCTCTTTTTCCGCCTTCGTCGACCGTCTGCGCTAGCCTGTGCCGTAACGGCGCTGTCCGGTATGTGAAATCAGGAGATTGGGTTTCCCCACATGGACCTTGCCTATCTCTTTTCGACCCAGTGTTCGGGCGGTAGTGTTGCATTGATTGCATCGAATTCTTCCTGAAGCTGCTGCCGGATTTCAGGATACTCGTTCGACAAATCTTTTGTTTCACCGATATCTTCTGCGAGGTTAAACAGCCCGAGTTGTCCGGGCCCGTCGGCGAATCCGCCGCGTTGTCGCCGAGGTGCTTGGTAAATGAGTTTCCAGTCGCCGCGCCGGATTTCCCACCATGTACGGTGTTGCCAGGGCGGGAACGGAAAGCGGCAGAACAGGGCGCGTTGCGGTAGCTGCTTGGAATCGATCAGTAAAGGCAAAAGATTTTCTCCTTCCAGTTCATCGGGAGGAACCGTACCGGCCGCCGATAACGATGTGGGAAGCAGATCGAGCGAGGAAACCGGCGTGTCCAGCACCTGTTCCGCCGGAATTACCCCTTTCCACTGCACGGCGTAGGGCACGCGGATGCCGCCTTCGAGCACATGGCCTTTCATCCCGCTCAGCGGCTTGTTGCAGGAACCATTTTTATAGATCGGCCCACCGTTGTCACTAAGGAAAAAGATCAGCGTATTCTCTTCGACGCCCTTTGCTTTCAGTGCATCGAGTACTCTGCCGATCGTATCGTCCAGACAGGAAACCATTGCGGCATATATCTGGCGTGGGTGTTCAATCTTCTTGCCTCGGTTGGTAATTGGCTCATCATCGGGTTTGGCCAGGTGTTCAAAGCGTTTTAGATATTCCTCCGGTGCCTCCATCGGTTCGTGGGGCGCGTTGAATGAGAGATACAGGAAAAAAGGCTTGTCTGGTTTCTCTCCAATAAACCGGACAGCGGCATCGCCGAACACATTGGTTAGGTAACGGGTCACGGTCTGGGGAGTCCGGTTTTCCAGAATGCCCGGGATCGTTTTCTTGTTCGGTTTCGGATGGTAAAAACTGGCACCGGGAAGAAACCCATAAAACCAATCAAAGCCGCGATCAAGCGGATGACAGCCCGGCATGGCGCCCTGATGCCACTTGCCAACCGCGCCGGTGCGGTAACCGGCATCATGCATGTAATCGCCGAACATCCGGATGTTTTGCGGAATCCCCTTTTCGTCAATAATTCCATTTTCCTCGCGGCCGAACCGGTTTTGAGGCCTGCCGGACAGCAGGCCGGCGCGTGAGGGTGCGCACTGCGGCGCGGTTACGTATCCGGCGGAAAATTTTGCGCCGTTGGCGGCGATTGAATCAATGTGCGGCGTTGGGATATCCTTACAACCGTTAAACCCGACATCGCTGTAGCCCATATCATCGGCAAGGATCACCAGCACATTCGGCTTTCCGAAGGCCGCTTCCGATTTAAACGATAAGAGAGCAAGCGAACACAAATAAAAAGCGATTGATGTCTTCATCTTCATTTTGCAGTTTCCCGTTCGATTTGTAACGCAACCTTATTGGTGTCCCGATATCAGCTTCTCCCCAGCGACACTGCCCAAGGCAAGTCCGGCACACGCTCGCGACCTCCACGTGCCCCCATCCCTAAATGCCCTGGAAAAGTCCGTCGTAGGCGGAGTCGTGATAGGTCTTGATCACATGGGGAATGCCGGAATCCATGAGCATGGACTCCAAGACTTGCGCTTCAATCGCGCTGCGCAGCATTGCGATCTTCCTGAACCCACTCATCTTGCGGTTCTTCTGTACTCGTTATAAAGTTCCCGTTCGTCTTGGGTCATGAAATCCTTGATGTCCTCGATGACCGACCCGTCGCTCTTGAACGTTCGCCAGATTTTGCCGAACTGATCGTTCAGCACCTTGTAGGCCGTGTCGGGATCCTTGCCCGCCTTGGCCAGCACCACGACATTGATGGTGGGCCATTTCTTCTTGTTCATGCCGTAGGTGCGCAGACACATTGCTTCCAGCGCATCGGCCATCTTTGCGGGCTGATACTCCGTTAGGTTTCCCTCTTCCTTGGTTCCGGTTCGCCATCCGTCGATATAGTTGGTGGTCAGAACAAAGATCGTATCGGCCTTCTGCTCGAGAATGGCCCAGGACACACCGCGCCCCCAGTGCATGATCCCGTTCGGGGCGGTGGGCGCATACTCTTTCTCCTTTTCGGGGGGGACGACATAGGGATAGGCCCATTTGATGGAATAAAAGGGCAGGTTGTCTACACGCGTTGGCCAGTTTTTTTTCGCACGGTCGATTCTCGATTCCGCGTTTTTCCAAACAAAGTTGTGGTCGTAGTCGCCCTCCAACGGATTGACCGACTCCATCCAGTCCATGACCATCTTTTTGTTTTCCCGTGTAGCCAGCATCAACTGGGGGTGGATCGCATCGGTATCGCCGGCCCAATAGCAGGCCACATTGAACAGGGTGTGTCCCGGTAGGCTGTTGACGATATCCGCCAACCGGTTGCGAATGGCTAGGCCGGTCATGCGGGAAAAAGGCGTGCCTTTGGGTTCATCGTCAGGTTTATCCTCACCCCCGCCGCCGTCATTGATCGTGGCCGGCCCGAAGTGGACCACGAAAACAATCTTTTCCCCTTTGGCCTTGGCACCGAAAAAATTGACCTTGGGCATCGCAAAACCCAAGCCGCTTACATCCCCGAGGCCAATGTTGTATTGCTGGCGTTGATAGCCCTGGCCTAAGTTGATTTGGGGGAGCGCTCCCAGTGAAAAATTGGATGGCACCACGGCAGTCATGCGGCTCTTAATCTGGGGACGGCGGCTTTTCTTCTGCATGTTCTTCACGCTCACCGGCATCTGCAGTTTGCGACGCTCAAGTTTCGGCCGGTCGATCTCTTCGCCGGCAAACTCGGCCGGGGGTTTGGTCAGCCACCGCACCGCCACAATCGAACCGGCGCTGATCAGCAGCAGCACATGAATGACAATGCTGACCAGGGCGGCCTCCGTGCTACAGAGCCTCGCCTTGCGCTTCAAAAACTTCTTGGGATCTTTTTTTTCCATGGCCGCACCTGACTGTCCCTCATTAAAATATGCAGAGGGCAGCACGCAGAATAAAACCAGTAACCGTATATACAATCATCATATTACCGAACACCGTTATCACATCGGATATGCCGCTACACGTTCAACATAGTACTGCCATTACGTATTTTATCAAGAATTATAACCAGGTTGCCGCACATGATAGCGACGCTGTACACATATGATTATGGCGCAATTGTGCTATACATTGTCGCAATAATGAAGGCGCGGGATAGTTTGTTTCTGTAACTTGTCCCTTGATGAATTAAAAAAAGGAACTGCTATGCGATCTTTTGGTGCTGGAACGGAGGCGCGGATGAAAAAGCTTTGCATGGTTGTCTATCTGCTATGCATCTGTGGATTTGTCCATGCAGCGAAAAAACCGAACATCCTGTTTTTCTATGCGGATGACTGGGGGCGGATTGCGAGCTGCTACGCGGATGACGACCGGTTTGGCGGGCTGAGCAGTGTTGTTAAAACCCCGGCGATTGACCGGGTGGCCGAAGAGGGCATTGTTTTTTCCCGGGCGTACTACCCGGTTTCCCAGTGCACGCCCTGCCGGGCATCGATTGCCACCGGCTCCTATTTCTGGCGGGCCGGGAAAAGGGCGTTCCTGAACTGGAAGGACGGATTTGAAGGGGAAGATCCCGGGGCAAAACTTCCGGGGTTCGGGGCGGCATTGGTGGAGCAGGGCTATCTGATGAAGAAGTCCTGCAAGACGATGAACCAAAGCTGGACGAAGACGACGCTTATCCCGGGAGTGTTGGCAAAGGGTCGTTATTCGCTGGCCATCTACGAAGGTGAATCCGGCGCAGACCGCCGCAACATCCGCGCGGAACTCGAAGCGGGTTACCGGACGGCAATGAAGAATGTGCTGGCCGCCCGAAAAGAGGGGCAGCCCTTCTATTTTGTCTACGGTCCCATCAACACCCACCGTCCCTGGATTCAGGGATCCGGCAAGGAACTGTGGGGCCTCGAGCCGGAAACGTTGAAGGGGAAACTCCCCGCTTTTCTGCCGGATGTGCCGGAGGTGCGTGAAGACATGGCGGATTATCTCGGGGAAATCCAGGCACTGGATCTTATGCTCAACTGTTTTATGGAAGAGCTGGCCGCGGCCGGCGAGCTGGACAGTACTGTGATTATTGTAACCGGCGACAACGGCCCACCGGGTTTCACGCGCGGGAAGACCAACTGTTTTGACTTCGGTGCGGCGGCGCCCCTGATGATACGGTGGCCCGGTGTGGTTCATCACGGACGGAAGGTGACCGATTTCGTAAACCTGATGGATCTGGGGCCGACGTTTATTGATATTGGCGGCGGCAAGATTCCTGCCGGTATGAATGGAAAGAGTCTGGTGCCAATTCTGGCTGCCAAGGGCAACGGCCGCATCGAACCGGAACGGGACCACGTCGTATTCGGCAGGGAACGCCATGTTCACGACGCCCGGGAAGGCAACCTTTCGTATCCATCGCGTGCCATCCGAACGGATGATTTTCTCTACATCATTAATCCTCATGCCGATCGATGGCCCGAGGGCGACCCGTATGAAAGCGCGAAGATATCGGACCCCTCGGAACTGGCCAGGATCGGCGGAGTCTATGGCGACACTGCGGTGGCCTTCTTCGATATCGACGGCAGTCCAACCAAAGCCTGGGTGATGGCGTGCCGTGACGACCCGGCCAACCGGAAATACTGGGAATGGGCGTTCGCCAAACGCCCGGCCGAAGAGTTCTATGATGTCCGCAGTGATCCATTCCAGCTGAAAAACCTGGCCAACGATGAACGCTTTTCCGCCGAGAAGGCGAAACTTGCCGCCAGACTGCGGAAACTCCGTGAAGATACGGAAGACCCGCGCCTGACCGATCTGTTCGATCAGGCTCCGTGGGCCTCGCCCGGGAATCAAGGCAAAAGGGCGCTCAATTCTTCTGCTGTGCCGTCCAGATGATGCCTTGCCGGATCAATCTGCGAAGGCTTGGGTTGTCGTACGACTGCTTGTCGTGGCCGAGCTGGATGAAGAATACACTGGTTTTTGGATGGGGGTGGGTCCAGGCGATCTGATGGTTGCTGAGCTCGTGGCCGGTGGAGAGCAGCAGGTGGTTGCCGTCATGATAGATCCAGCCTTTGTAGGTTTCGTCGTGAATGGTGAAATCCGTAACGCCACGTGTAATGGGGTGGTTGGAATCCTCCACTTTGATATTCATATCCATATCGTGCTTCCAGGTTGGGCGCGGGTAGTGCTTTCCGTCCCGGGTCTGTTCCTTGAGCACGTAGGTGGCCCCGACAATATTCTCGTACTCGATCCAGTCGGGGAATCCAGCGATGGCATGGTGCATCACCGTCAGTCCGACGCCTTTATCCAGCAGCTTCAGGAAATTTTTCCGGTGCGGTTCGGAAAGGGTTTGGCGGAAATTATACATCACGATGGCGTCGTAGGCAAAATCCTCGATGTTTTCGAACAGGGCTCCGGGATCCTTTCCCATCTCCTTGACGGTGCAGTCCAGCCCGTCCAGCTGCTCGAACATGGCATTGAACGCGGGGTTGTCGTATTTGTGTGTGCCCGTGATGACCAGCACCTTCAAAGAATCCGCCGCCTGGACGCCGATGGCTCCCGCCAGAAAACAAACTGCCCATAAACATAATCTGATACGCTTCATCATTCCATCCTCCACAAGATAGCCCACAGACTACTCAGAACAGGTGCTTTTGCAAGAGGCATTGAATCGTCCAGTGTTTTTTCCGCACAGCGCTCCCACTCGCCTTTTCCAGACCCTGGATCAAAACTTCCAGCCATTGGAAATCCGTTGGCTGACGGATTCCAAGGGCTGGAAGTTGACTTGGCGGTAGCGAATGCCTACTCTCGGCTCTCACTTTTCAGGAGAACATTATGAGCGAAGAACAGCAGGGCAACGAATACCGTCAACAGCGCATCGAAAACATGAACAAGCTGGAGGAGGCCGGGTTTCCAGCCTTTGGAAAGGCGTTTGAACGCACGGCGCGGCTCGACGAGCTGCATGCGACCTTTGAAGAGGGCAGGGAAGTCAAGGGCTGCGGCCGCATCGTGGCGATCCGCAAGATGGGCAAGATGGCCTTTGCCCATATTTCCGACGGCTCGGCCAAGTTCCAGCTGATGGTGAAGAAGGATTTGCTGGGCGAAGAAAGCTTCGCGGCATTCAAGCTGCTCGACCTCGGCGATATTATCGGCGTTGGCGGCGAACTGTTCATCACCCGCACGGAAGAGGAGACGATCCGCGTTAACGAATGGACGCTGCTTTCCAAGGCGTTGCTGCCGCTGCCGGAAAAGTTCCACGGTCTGACGGATGTGGAAACGCGCTACCGCCAGCGGTCGCTCGACCTCATCTCCAACGAAGAGGTGATGGACGTATTCAAGAAGCGTACGCAGGTAATGAAGGAGATTCGCAACTTCCTCGATGCGCGCGGCTACTACGAGGTGGAAACCCCGATGCTCCAGCAGATTGCCGGCGGCGCGGCGGCCAAACCATTCATGGCGCACTACAACGCGCTCAACATCGATGTCTTCATGCGCATCGCGCCGGAGCTGTATCTGAAGCGTTTGATCGTTGGTGGCATGGACCGCGTCTACGAAATGAACCGCAACTTCCGCAACGAAGGGCTCGACCGCACGCACAACCCGGAATTCACCTGCCTCGAAATCTATCAGGCCTACGGCGACATGCGCACCATGCAGGAGCTGATCCAGAGCATGTTCACGCATCTGGCTGAAACCATTTTCGGGAAAATGGAATTTGAGTGGATGGGCAACACCATCAACCTGCAAACGCCTTGGCGCGAAGTGCCGTACCACGATCTCGTCAAGGAACACCTCGGTGCCGACTGGTTCGAAAAAAGCCTCGCCGAAGCCAAGGCCAAGGCTGCGGAACTCGAAGTCCATATCGAAGCAGGCGCCGACTTCAAGCAGGTGACCCACGAAATCTACGACAAGACCATCGAGGGTACGCTGATTCAACCGACCTTCATCACCCGCCTGCCGGCCGAGCTCGTGCCGCTGGCCAACCCGTGTGCCGACGACCCCGAGCTGGTCGATGTCTTTGAGCTCATCATTGGCGGCAAGGAAATCGCCCCGGCCTACAGCGAACTGAACAACCCGTTGGAGCAGCGCAAGCGCTTTGAGGAACAGGCCGCCGGCGATGGAAGCAAGATCGACGAGGATTTTCTTGCAGCGCTTGAAGTGGGCATGCCGCCGACCGGTGGAATGGGCATCGGCATCGACCGTCTACTCATGCTGCTCACCGGCTCCGACGCCATCCGCGACGTGATCCTCTTCCCGCAGCTCAAGCCGCGTGCTGCTGAGTAGCCCACCTGCTGTACAAAGATCTGGATCACTCAGTCCCCTGTATGTATTCTCCTTCCCTGCGAAGGAGCAGTACATGAAACTGGACCGGGAAATCCTGAAACTAGGCAAGCGCTTCGAAATCGAAAGCCCGCATGTGGAGCATGTGGCTTCCCAGGCATTGGAAATCTTCGATGGTTTTTTTCCAGACCTTGGAATAAGCAAGCGCGACCGCGAACTGCTTTCCGCCGCCGCCTGCCTTCACGATATCGGCTATGCGTCCGATTCAAGGAACCATGTAGAGGAAGGCGCGCGCATCCTGCTGGAACATCCGCTCACGGCATTTTCTTCCAATGACTGGAAAACGGTTGTCGCAATCGTTCTGCTGCATCGGCGCGATTGGCGGAAGGCACTCAACCATGAATTGGTTGCCGGGTTTCCCGAACAGCGGAAAAGCCTGGCCTTGCAGCTCGGCGCCATCCTGCGGATTGCCGACGGATTGGACCACGGCCACGTTCAGGATGCCGAAATTGTTTCCTGTCGCCGGCAAAAAGCGGCGGACCGGATTGATGTCCGGTGCGGGTGGTACACGGGCAATATTCCATGGGCGCAGGGCAAGGCCGACCTGTGGCAGGAGGTGTTCGGAAGGCCGCTTGAGATCCGCGGCACAGGAAAACCCGCGGACTCGCCGGTAATGGCTTCGGTGCGGAAAACCCTCTATGCGCAGTATGATATTATGCGCGACAACGTTCCGGGCATGCGCCTTGGCGAAGCCCCGGAATGTCTGCACGACTACCGGGTGGCGATGCGGCGCTTCCGGGCTGCCCTGAAAATGTTCCGTGCCTGCCTGCGCGAAACATCGGCCACGGAGCTGGACGCTCGCCTGGGGACTCTGTCCGATGCCCTCGGTCCGGTGCGCGACGAGCAGGTCTGGCTGCAGTTAATAGAAAGCGGCGAGGTTGAAGCGTTGCTGCGCACCGCACCGGGAGGTGCGGAGTATATTGGAGAGGAACGCCGGCGCGTTGGTGAGGTGGAAAAGCGGGTGCCCGGCATAATCGACAGTCCCGCGTGTCTGGAGACGATGGATATGATGAACCGTCTGCTGCGCGTGGAGCTGCCCGTCCGGTTGCGCAAGGAATCCCCGAAAACCGTGAAGCGCGAAGCGGCATGCAGACTGGGCCGCCTGCTGGAGCGCCTGTACCGGATCGACGAGGCGACGATGCAGGAAAGCGAGGAACAACTGCACGAGATAAGAAAGCTATGCCGGCGCGGGCGGTATTATGCTGAATTCGCGACGGTGGTTCCGGGAAAGGACATTCCGCAGCTGCGGCGGCACCTGAAAGCCATCGCGACCTCGCTGGGCCAAGTGCGCGACGTGGCTCTGCATCTGCAGCGTATTGAAGGGATGCCGTTCTATGTCCCGTTTCCGGAATATCTGCTGCCGCTTCAGCGATGCGGGCGCGAACGGTTTTCCAAGCATTGGAAAAAGATACACAAGCCGGCATTCCGCAGGAAAGTGATGAAGCAGTTGAACCGCAACGGAAAGAAAAGCGCAAAATCCTGACACAAATTTAATGCAATCTTCATTGAACAAGATGTGCCCTATCTCTGTATACTGCAGCCATGAAAGAAAAACCCAGGAAACCCGTTGTTGAGGAAAGTCCAGTTGTTCCTGTACTCGTCAAGGCAGTGATCGATATCGGCGCCACTTCACTCCGCATGGTCATTGCGGAAATCGGGAAAGACGGGTCGGTGCGCACGCTGGAATCGCTGCAGCAAAGTGTCAGCATTGGGCGGGATACGTTCTCTACCGGTAAGGTTAGCGCTGAAACCATTGAGGAGTGCGTGCGGGTGCTGCGCAATTTCCGGGAAGTGCTGAAGGAGTACCGTATTGAGCATCCCGACCAGGTCCGGGCGGTGGCGACAAGTGCGGTACAGGAGGCGTCGAACCGCGATATGTTCCTGGACCGGGTGTTCATGGCTACAGGCATCAACCTGGAGGCGATCGATTCGGCGGAGGTGAGCCGTCTGACCTATTTCAGTATCCTGCCGCTGCTGGAGCATGAAGAAAAACTGAGGCAGGGCAATCTGCTGGTGGTGGAGGTGGGCGGCGGCCACACGGAAGTACTGGGCCTGCGGGATGGAGTGGTGTCCTTTGCCCATTCGTACCGGCTGGGGTCGTTTCGCATAAGGGAAATGTTGGAGGATGTCCAGGTTTCCGCGGTGCGGTTCCGGGAAATGCTGGAGGGGGGAATCATCTCCGGCATACGGCCGATTGTTGAGATTTTTTCCGCCCCGAAGGATGTGCGGATTCTGATACTGGGCGGCGATGCGCGTTTTGCCGCGAACCAGATCAAGCCGGGCTGGGACAAGCATCCGGTGGCGGCGTTGCGTACCGCGGCGCTGAGCCACCTCACGGACGATGTGTTGGAATGTTCGGTGGAAGAACTGGTGCGTAAGTTCAATCTGCCGTTCCCGGTTGCGGAATCGCTGGGACCGGCGCTGCTCATGATCCTGAATATTGTGCAGCAGATGAAACACAAGAGCTTTTATACCGGCACCGCCACCATGCGCGTCGGGTTGCTGCGCGAGGTGTCCGCCGGCGGCGCGTGGGACGAATCGTTTGTCCGGCAGATCATGCATTCCGCCATCGAGACCGGGCTGCATTTTGATTTTGACCAGGCACATGCCGAGATGGTGACGGCCCACGCAAGGAAGCTTTTTCATGCACTGCAGGAGGAACACCAGCTTTCGCCGCGCTACGAGACCATTCTGGCCGTGGCCGCACTGCTGCATGATATCGGGGAATTTATCAGCAACCGCAGTCATCACAAACACAGCCTGTATCTCATTGAGCACAGCGATATTTTCGGCCTGGGCCAGCAGGATCTGGCGATGGTGGCGCTGGTGGCCCGGTATCATCGCCGGGCGACGCCCCGTACCACGCATTTGGAATACAACCGACTCAACCGCGCCGACCGGATGCGGGTGAGCAAGCTGGCCGCCATCCTGCGGGTGGCGGACGCACTGGACCGGGGTCATGTGCAGCGAATCAGTCAGATTAAACTCGGCGTCCTGCCTGACCAGTTGATTGTCGGGGTGAACAATCCGCGCGCCTGCGCAGTGGAGCGGATGGCCCTGACGGAAAAGAGCGATATGTTTGAACAGGTATACGGCAAGAAGGTGGTGCTGCGCCCAACCACCCAGCGCAAGGGGTAGGATTCATGGCTAAGCAAAAAAAATATCTCAATCGTGAATTAAGCTGGCTCGATTTCAACCAGCGGGTGCTTGAAGAGGCGAAACTGCCGACGGCCCCGCTACTTGAACGGCTCAAATTCCTGGCGATTACAGCATCGAACCTGGATGAATTTTTCATGGTGCGCGTCGGCGGACTACAGCTGCTGCGCAAATCCGGGAAGCGCAGGCCCGATCCCTGTGGACTCTCCCCGGTGGTCCAGCTGAAAGCCATTGGGGACCGAGTGAGCCAAATGGTGAATGAGCAATACCAATGCTTCACCGATGTGATCGAACCGGCCCTCGATGCAGGTGGGATTCACCGTATCGCCACCGATGCCCTGAGCTTTGAACAGGAACAGTACCTGTCCCGTTTCTTCGCCGAGCAGGTCTACCCGGTCCTGACACCGATGAAGCTTGCCGCCGACCTGCCGTTTCCGGGGTTCCATGGACTGGAACTTTATTCCGCGGTGCGCCTTGCTCCGGCAAATGAGGGGGAAGACGACCGGTACGCGGTTATTCCGCTGGGACGGGCGCTGGGTCGCTTCGTGGTGCTCCCTTCCGAGCCGGGCCATTCGTTTGTGATGATTGAGGATGTCGTCCGGCGGTTTGCTGATCGGTGGTTTCCCGGCATGGACGTGATCGAGTGCCGGACCTTCCGGGTGACGCGCAATGCGGATATCGCGGTGCGGGAGGATGAAGCGGGGGATCTGCTCAGCGGCATGACTTCGATTCTGGAGGAGCGCCGGTTCAGCGACTGTGTGCGGCTGGAGGTGGAATCCGGGATTTCGACACACATGCTGTCGTTTCTGCGGCGGGGGCTTAAACTGGATGGGCGGGATGTGTTCCGGGTACGCGGCCCGGTCAACCTGAAGGATTTTATGCGGCTGAGCGCGCTGGAGGGATTTGATTCGCTGCGGGTTGAAAGTTGGCAGCCCCAGCCCCCGGCGCAGATTGACCGGCAGACCGCCATGTTTGAGCAGATTGCGGCACGGGATATACTGCTCTAC
>JAIPIO010000066.1 GCA_021734595.1 Kiritimatiellales bacterium
GGCCATGGCCACCACCCGATCAGTCAGCAGGTCGCGCACCTTGAAAATCTTTTTTTCTCCACCGGCACAGACAAATTCCGGCTCGGAATAATGGCGGCCGCCTTCGCGCAAGGAATGCAGGATCGGATTCAGACACGCGGCCTCATCCTCGCTCAACGTCTGGTTTTCTTCAGAATACAGCGCCCCCAGAAAGCGCCATTGCTCCCCGACTTCCTGCTTCAGCGTTTTATACTCCTTTTTATCCATGCCTGTTCCAATGATTGCAAAGCTACGATAGAAATATTCCAATGTCTGGAAAAAACAGAGCAATCCAACCGTATGGGTTCCAGACATTGGAAACCACGAAAGTAGCGGCTTTTGTCATCCACTATTTCCTTCCGCCGGACGCAGCGAGAAACCCTTCGTGGACCCGCCAGTTGTTTTTCCGCACCGAATCCACCAATCCCTTATAGGGCGTTCCATCCACCTGCAGCAGCCCCTGCTTGAGGATCTTCTGCCCGGCCTTATACCGGTCGATATACTGGCAACGGTTGTATCCAAGCAGGTACGGCGTTGCGAACCCAGCTTCCATGTACTTCGCATGCGCCCGGCCCACACTGCCCACGTCGGGCAGCGTCTGCCACATGACATTGGAATGCTCCGGGGTATTGAAACTGACGTTGTGGTCACAGATCATCACCGGCTTCCCCGTCTCCCGATATAACCGTTCGAGGGTCTCGGCCGGAAACTCGGCACCATCGGGCTGGACCGCCATCGCATCAATCCAGGGCAGCGCCTCCACAATCACCTTCCAGGGCAGCGCCCGGCCGGCATAGCGTTCACCGAAAACCAGGGTATCCGGAAACAGTTTCCGGGTGAGTGGACCGATGGTTGTATAAATTTCCCGGGCAATGAGCACCAGAAATTCCGCGTCGGATGCGTCGGCGCCGTTTTCACGCAGGAAACGTTCATACCGTTTCTTCCCCGGCGCGTTCTTCGGCAGCGCCCGGATGGCATCCACCCACGTCCTGCCGGTCTGGCGCTTTGCAAGCTTAAGATCCCAGGCGGGCATGTCCTGCCAGTAGATTCCGATCAGGTTCGGATTGCCGCCGTATTGTTTTTTCATTCTTTCGATGGAGTTGCGCGCCTGCTCTTTCCAGGCATCGCTGAATACGTCGGGATACTCAACCTGTTTCCCCATCCATGAACTGACCTTCCCTGTGGGTTGGCAACTGGCAAAATGAGGATACAGCTTTCGGGTACTCGAGTGTCCGCCATAGCCCAGGCTGTTATAGCCGCACTGGCGGAAAAGGCTGACGAGTTCCGCGTTCGCCTTCTCCCAATCACCGCCCAGGTTTTCCTTGAAATGATCGCATCTCGAATCTTCCGGTTCAGCCAGTCCGCCTGTATGGGTCACCCCGATGGAGATGAACCCGTGCCCATCCGGTGTAACCAGAAAATGCCGCTCTCCAATCGTCTCCAGATGAAACCGCCCGGTCGCAGTTCCCTTGATACCGAGATAACCGCCATAGCTGTCGAACCCATTCCGGCCCGGAAAAACTTCTGCCGACAGGCCGCCGGCCATCAGGAAGGCAGTGGAAAGCAAAATGAACCGTCGTTTTGCATACATCATAATTTTCCTTTTCAGTTTACTTCAATGCGGCGCTCACCACACCGATCTGATCCCGTTCCAAATCGAATGTACCCATCAGCATTTGTCCCTGGTGCTTCATCCGCACCTCATAGCTTCCGTAAAAACCGCGCAGTCGGACCCGGCTGTTCCGGTCTACAGCAATGGACTTTTTGGTGCGCCACGTTTCGTTGATCAGCTTGTCCAGCACCTTGTAGGCAGGCTTGGGGTTGCCATAGGCGTCGAGCAACCCGGCAGGCATCCCGCGCCAGGCGTCCTTATCGGACACCGACCACCAGATGATCGCATTCACCGAGAGATGGCTGAAGGCCAGCGTGTAGAAGTCGCGCGCATATTCTGCCTGGCATTGTTCCCCCTCCGGGTTGCTTTCCTTGAACGGCAAAGGCCTCCGCGCCCGCATGGCGGCCTTGATGGTCTCTTCCCACGGCTTCAGCTCCCGCCAGCTCGCCAACGGTTCGCAACTGAGAATGCTGACCTCTGTCAACTGGATGGGCTTGCCGTATTTTGCATACTCGTCCAGCGTGTCCCACATCTGTTTTTCCGCCCACAGTTCGCCTTTAGTGTGCATGTGCGACTGGATGCCGATTGCATCAAACTTAACCTTGTTCTCCACGCAATACCGGATCTGCTCATGGTACTGGGGATCCTTGTAGGTAAAATGGTTCATCGCAAAGAAACCGGACGGGCGGATTGCACGCACCTCCTCCACCAACCGCTGGGTAACCGGCCCCGGCCCACCATACAATTCGACCCAGCGCCGCACGCCATGCCTGGGTTCCTGCAACCGTATCCCGGGTGTTTCATTATGCAGATCCCATTGATCGATTTGCGGATATGTTTTCACCAGCATCCGCACATGCTCCCGCACATCCCGGTCGATTTCCTTTACATCGCGCGTTGTGCTCGCGATCCAGCGCGGCGCGGTGTTGTGCCACATCAGGGGATGTCCGCGCAGGGTCATCCCCTGCCCGACGGCCCAATCCATTATATCCGATGTATAGGATTGCAGCTTCCATGCACCCGGCTTCCTTTCATGCTGCGCCCAGTAGAAACCAATGGTCGCGTAGTTGAACAACCGGGCGAAATGTTCCTTGTAGGCCGCATAGGATTCGTGCCGGTACAGCGAGTGCACCTGGGCAAGCGACCCACCGAAGTCGAAGGCGTGGCGCGTTTGCTCCAGTTCAATCCGTGTACCGGCCGGAACCGCCGAACCGTCGGGCAGTTCCAGCTTCAGCTCGCAGCCGCCCTTGCGGTATTCTTCGATGCGCTCCTGCGCGCCCTTCAGCTTCCACGGCACATGCTCCGCGGCACCCGCCAGCAGTGGCAACAATAGAAACAACCCAATTTTTTTCATGACTCACCTGATCCAATCCTGATTATCTTCATCCACCGAGGGCGATGGCATATTTCTGCTCAGAACACGCCTTGAGCGCCTTTTCCAGCCGGGTGTAGGGATTGCCGTAACTGTCGAGCAACCCCGAGTGTTGCCGGTCTTTCTTGCGGGGATTCTCGTTCGTGGCATCGATGAGCCCGCAATAGTGCCAGCCGACAAAGTCCGGGCGGCTGAACGCGCTGCGGAAAAACTCCTCGGTCCACTCGGCCCGTTGCTCCAGATTGTCGGCGACGGGTCCGTAGGGCCGCGGCATGTGCTCGGTTACCATGGTGTACGACGCATCCCCGTTAATGAGCGCTTTTCCGGTCAACCGGGACCAGCGGTCCAGTCCGGGCTTTTGAATCTCGTAGCGCCCGTACATCTGATAGTACACTAGGTCCGTGTATTTGCTGGTTATCGGCAGAACGGTGTCCGCCGAGTCCGTGTTGGCGTTGAGCTTGTCGCCGAAAAACATGTGGTTCGCGTCATAACGCCGGATCGCACTTTTGGCGGTCGCGTAATACCGGTCAATCACCGCATGCAGGAACCGGATGTTGTCGCGCGTCTCGTTGGCGTTGGACAGCTCGGTGTGCGGCCGCCAGTTCACGGCGGACGCCAGCGCGTCGAACGAATCAAACGTCGTTCCATAGGTCTGGTTGAACTCCCCGATCCTGCCGCGGTACAGCTCACGCATCAGTTTGACGTAGGCCTGTTTCCCGGGGGCGTCGCCCGGCAGGTTGCGCAGCCGGCGCGGCCAGCCGATGCGGAATTTGCGGCGGGCGCCGCCGATGACGTCCGGCCGTTCCCGGCAGTCCTCTTCGGTAAATAGGGTGCAGTCGGTCATCGCATATCCCAGCAGGAAGGGATCCTCTCTGGCGGGAAGGGCAGACTTTTTTGCCAGCTTGTCGCAGTGCCGTTCAAACGCAGGCGCGAAGACATCCACGAAGTTTTCATCGGGGATCTCCGGTTTCCAGTGCGGCAGATCAACGAACATGATCTTCTGGATGTAGGGCAGCGCGGGTTCCGGCGTGTTGATTATTTGCAACGACGTGTGAACGCCCGCCGTGTTGAAACCGTACTGCTCGCACGTTTCCAGATACCAGGATCTCAGTGCCGCGCAGAAAGCCTTGTACTGCGATGCCTTGACACCCAGACGCTTTTCCCAGGCGTCCCGGTTGTAGTCCTGCTGCCAAAGGGACGGTTCCAGGTGGTTGATACCGAAACTGAGGAATGCGTTGCCCTCCGGGGTAACGAGCCACCAACGGTCGGCGTCCTGCTCCGTGCGGAAAAACCCCGTCGGCTTGAACTTCCGGGCCGTCCAACCGCCAAAACGGTCAAGGTCGTTATCCGCACCTATAACACGACCGGCGCCCAATGTCCCCGCGGCCATCACCGCCTGTTGAAAACAACGTCGATTCATATTCAGTACTCGGTTTTTCATCGTACCCGGGAGCAAGCCATCCGGCTAGCCGGACGCTTACTTCAACGGACTACGGGGTTTTAAGTTTCAGTTTCATGAACAGATTGGTCCAGGTTGTACCCACGTTGTTGGTGTAGGCTCCCAATGCCCCATTGGTTGCCGTCACACTGACGGTTGCATTCGTTCCCCACGATCCGTTTACCAAATCCTGGTTGGTGAGCACATAGGCGACCACGCTGCTATCACCGATCAGGGAGAAGACATAATTCCCGGCCGCGGCATCGAATACCGGCTGTGTGCCCCGATCCGAGGCATTGGTCGGAATGCCGCCGAACACATATTCGCCATAGTCGAGCAAGCCGTCGCTGTCGGCGTCCCCAAGCGGACCGTTGGCGAGGCCGTACGTCGAAACGAATGCGTCGAAACCGGACGCTGCCGGTTCGGCCATGGCCGTTACCGTAAAGTCCGAAACACCGAATTCGGCACCGCCGGACTGATTAATATCACCTCTAACGAGCCATTGGAAGCCCACAAAACCAATGTCCTGGAACGTTGGCGCCGCAGCCGTCCCGGCAAAATCGGCCATGCCGACAAGGGTCGTGGGATCATACGCATACCAGTTTGCAGTCAACGCATGGATGGTATAGGTATCGGGTAAGTTGGTAGAGGCGTCGGAAATATAGTAGCTTCCGGCATCTTCGACCACAAAGCGAATCTCAGCAGTCGCCAACCTCGCCTGTTGGGAATAACCCGCTGTTGCATTCAAGATATCAGCACCTGTTTCAAAGCTAACGGATGCGGTCTTGAACAAGGCCAATGCATCTGCTCCACCAGATTGTGTGTCGACCGCATTCATACGGATAGACGTACCACGGGCGTTCCGTAGATACAAGAGCGCCGCGGGATGGTCGTCAAAGCTGTTATAAATATCCGGGCCGGTATAGGTGTAATTCGTATTGGCCGACGAGTAATACGGGATTGCCGTATCCAGTACGCGATCGGCACCATCCCAACTTGATTCAACTAATACCTGAGCAGCGGAATGAAAATCCACCACCAACGCCACGACGGGAGGGGGAGGTACATCCATCGCGACAATGTAGGTGGTGAAGGTGTTGGCATAGACGGTGTCGGTGAAACTGTCAGCGAGACCGGTGACGCTCGCGATTTCCTTCGCATCATTGTTCGCGCCGGTGCGAATGCGGCGCACGTCGCCGTCGAGCATGCCGGGACAGGAAAATTCGAGGTCGGGAAAGCCCGTGCCGGAGTCGTTTATCACCTGGATGATGACATTGCTGCCCCCGGGGGAGAGGTAGCTTGTAACGGCAAGATTGGGGGTGGACGCGGTGGTTCCGATGAGGATGGCGCCGCGCGGAATGGTGTTGGCGAATTGCTTGAAGACGTGGTAGCGCTTGGGGACGACATAGCTCGCGAGGTCGGTTCCAATGCGGATGAGTCCGTTACCGGAGGTGGCATCGTCGCTTTTTTTAACCCACTGGAAGGCTACGTAGGCCTCGCTGCCCGAGTCGAGGACGTCGTGCATCTTCCTGGCCAGGTTGAGGCCGTCATCGATGTCATCACTGGCGCCGCTGAGCTGGGACCATTCGGTTTGCCATACCGGTTTGCCGTCGGCGAGGCCGTTGATTTCGTTCCAGTCCTCAATGCCATCGTTGCCGTAGTAGTGTGAGCCGATCACGTCAATGGCATTGGAAGCAGCCGGGTTGGCCAGAATCGTATTCAGATAGGCAACGGTTTTGGTCGGCCTGAGGCAGTCGGGCGCAAGGATCAGGGGTTTGATGAGTTGGGGGGTTTCAGCAAAGCGGTCATCCAGATAGGGGCGGACGGCCGCCAAAATGTCGGCACATTCGGCGGCGGTGGGGTTCATGGATTCGTGGGTGACTTCAAAACTGGGTTCGTTGAAGATGCTCAGCGCACGAACGGGAAAGCCTTTGACGGTTTGGAAGTAGTAAAGATAGCCCCACAAAAACTCGGCGAATTCCGTGTAGTACGCGGTTTCGAGGGTGCCGCCCACCTCATTCGTGTTGGTTTTCATCCAAGGGGGGGCGGTGTTGCAACTGGCATAGAAGGTGTCGATCTTATCTCCTGCGATGGTTTGGGCCTGTTCGAGAACCCAGAACTGATCTTCGTAGTACCACTTTTCAAACTCGAGGGCGGACAGGTTCAGATCGTAGGGATCGAGATTGTCGTTGGTCTCTTCCTGATCGTGACGGAGGAAGTGGCGGAGTATGCGGGTATCAACATCGCGAAACATCAGATTGAGCACCTCGGTCCGGGCCGGTTCGGCCAGATCGTGAAGGGCTGCCTCCTGCCGCTTCATGCCCGCCCCGAAGCCGTAGATCGTCTGGTGCAGTTCGTCCGGATCTACGGCAATCGTTTCTGCTCCAAACGACGAAACGTTTAACAGCGAAATGATTGCTGGAAGCAGAATAATATGCGTTGCATTCATGGCCTTTCCTTATCTGCTTGATTACTGCTCCAGCCGATCTGCTGGCCACTTGTTAGCGGCGTATTCACCGTAACCACCGTTCCGGCAGCCAGATTGGCGCGCGATGCGCCATCGACGATGTAATCCGGGGAAGCAACGACATCGGTCGTAAAGCCGGTGATGCGGAAAGTGGTGTGGATTTGCAGATCGTTTCCACCGACCGACCAATTCCCGTCATTGGCAACATTTGCGGTAGCCGCCTCAAAAACAAGCGTTCCACCTACGCCACTTAACGAACCGGAAACGACAGAGCCTGCATCATCGGACAAAGATGAACCGCCGAGATTGGAAAGCGATACGCTGATCGGGCCACCCGTCGTGCCGCCGGCACCAAAGTCGACTTTCAGCTCCGCATATAGCGTACAAGCCAGTAGCATCGCTCCTTTCAGGACGAATGATTTAATATTCTGCTTCATCAAAAACCTTCTCATAATAACTATTCAGTAAGCGCCGCATGGGCAGGTTTGGGTTCAAAATTTCGATCAAACAGCAACGGATAATCCGTTCGGCCGCAAACCGGCACCGTAAACACGGCTGGCTCCCAATAGTCCCTGACTCAACAATATCGCCATGGCGACCTGGTTGAAATGTTGCCGCTTCATTGCTGCCTCCGGTTTTCCAATGGCTGGAAACAGCCCGCGCAATCCCGCCGTTCGGATTCCAATCATTGAAAATTAACAGCCTGTCGTTGTTTTTGTCGAGTTTGGCAAATAGCTTCGCATATTTTCCCGGCTTGAACTCGAGACCGATACGTTTGTTCTGTTTTATCATGGGCATTTCTTATGTTGCTATAATATGTCGGCTTCGATCTTGAAGAAGCCGTTGGACGGTGAGAGATCGAACTCGAATGCATCCTCCGGCGGGGTCAGGGCGGCGGCCCAGTCGCGGGCAACATCCCATCCGGCCAGATCGGAACTTTCCCAAATGCGGTATAGCACGTTGGTGCGGCTCGGCCAGATGATGCGGAACTTTCCAGTGATTGGAAGCGTTGTGCCCGCACTGATTCCAAACAGGGATGCCGGATCGCCAGGATCGGTGCCCAGCCGCATTTCATCAAGGTTGCTTTGGCCGTCGCTATCCTTGTCGCCGTTGGGCTCATAGATAACGACGTTGGCAAAGGTGCTTTGTGCATCGGGGTTGGTTTCAGCCTTGTTGTCGTCATTGACGAACGCCAGGTAGTTTTTGTGTTCGGTGTTTAAGTTGAGCAGCTGGCCGATCGCGATGGTGTAGTGTTTGGTTCCTCCGGTATATTCCCCGTCGCGGTCGTTGATGTACAGGCCGCTGCCCGTGCCGTGGAGTTTGATCAGATCATATCGGCCGCCGGTAAAGTCCCAGGAGGCAGTATCCGTCATGGCGACAGCATGCAGCACGCCTTCATTCGGACAACTGAAGTCGAACTCGATGACCGTGTTGGATGTCATTTGATAATCGATGGGGAACGCTTTCCACAGGTCGCCGGTGAAGCGGACGCCGGCACCACCTTCGACGACTTCCACCGTTCCGGTGCGGTCGAAGTTGTCGTTGGCACCCACAAAGCTCCCGAAGGCCTGCGATGAGAAATCGATCTCAAGATAACCGTTTGCAGACGCAGGAGGAACGGCTTCCACGGTCACACTGCAGCTGGAACTCACGGTGCCGTAGCCGTTCGAGGCGACGACCGTCAGTTCGTAGCTGCCGATGGCATCGAACGACGCGATCGTGTTCGAGCTTGCCGTAGAGCCATTGATAGAGAATCCAACGCTTCCCGAACCCGAGATTTTGCTCCATGTAAAACAGGAATTGCCTCCTGCCGGTGTGTTGGTGGCACCCACCGAAAGCGCCGATGTTTCACCCAGGGGGATGGTTGCGGGAAAAGCGGCCGCTTCGCTGATAATTTTCGGCGCGTTCGGGTCGGCCGGATCATGGATAAGTGTGCAGGCTGAGATGCGGGTTTCGATCCCGTCCGAGACGGCAACCTTCAGTTCGTAGGTTCCGCTTTGCGAGAAGGTGGCGACCGTGTTGGAGCTTGCCGCCGTTCCATTGACGCTGAAAGCGATATCACCGGGACCGTAGTACTTGTACCAGGTAAAGGTGAGCGGATCGCCGTCGGCATCGGTGGCGGTCACCGAAAGGTCATATCCGGTTGCCGTGGCCGGTGTAGTGATTTTCGGCGGGTTGTTCGTGGGTGTTTCCGCCGTAGGTTTGATCAGTTCCATGCCGGGGCGGTTGCTGATCTCGACCTTAACCACGGTCAGCTCGCCGCCTATTTTCGAGAGGCCCAGGATGTTCCCGGTTTTTTTCAGGTATTCATAGTCGATCATTTTTATGTAGGGCCAGGATGCCGGCAGATCGACTTGGTGCAGGGTGTCGGTCGGGTGCCAGAAGCGGTAGAATTGATCATCGCTGTCCGGGATATAACTCATGACACCGGCCGGATCGTGCACGAGACGAAAATCGGTGGCATCGGTTACGATGTTTCCATGATTAATCCAGGCGGTTCCGTTCCATCCAATGACGAAGGATGCGCTGGAGCCATCGAGATATTTGTGTTTTGCGACCGTATAGGGGTTGTTCTGATAGTCGACGGCAATATTTCCCATGACGGCCAGGTATCCGGTTGTAGAATAGGCGATGTCGGCCTGGTCGGCCGTAAGGTTGATGGTGGCTGGCAAGGTGATGGGCGTGTTGTCGGCTTTTGCGAAATCGATGCCATTGGAGGACGTCGCATAAACGATGGTGTCCGCAAAATGTATGATCGGATCTCCCGGATGGAGTGTTGGATCCTTGAGCAAGGGTGCCACGAGGTGCATGTTGTTTTGGCGGTCGAAGACGCCGTGCGGGTGGGTTTTGCTGTATTTGTTGCCGGGATTCAATGCGTCGTATTCCCTGCCATCGTCGTAGAAGGTGCGCGGCGCGCTGCCGGGATCGCTGGGGTCGGTGCCGCCTATGATCGACCAGGTGCCGGCGGCGGCATCGTAGTGGCTGAAGGGTGTGCAGCGAACGGCATTGTCGCTGGCCTGATGTGCGCGGGCGGTGAAGTGCAGCTTGCCGTTCAGGTCGTTGAAGAAAAACTGGTAGGTGAAGCCGAAGCCGGGAGGGCACTCTCCGGACTGGTCGCCCTTGAACGAGAAGCTGGAGATGTCGAGCGGGTTGTCGGAACGCCAGTACATGATGTTCTTGTAGGCGTAGCGCAGGGGAAGATGCGCTTGCGGACCTTCATAGCGCGGATAGTTGTGCATGTCGCCGACAAGATGGAGGTAGCCCTCTTCATCGATACCCAGTGCGACGGCATGGTGGGAGTCGTCGAACTTGACGCGGTAGTAGTCGGGGGCCACGACATCGTTGCCGGGATCGCCATCGTAGTTGGCGTAGAACTCGTCGGGCTGGTAGAGCGTGTTGTCGATGAAGGCTTCGGCCTTGAACACCCCGTTGGTGAGTTGGGAGATCTTCATGCGGTGGTTGGTGTCGACGAACAGGACGAACGTGTCGTCGCCACGGGTGACGATTGGGCTGTTGTAGGATTGCGCCAAAAAGTTGATGCTATCCTGCTCCGGGGTGCTCCAAAGGGTGGAGAAGGTGTAGGTTTCCTGAGTCAGGTCGTAGGGGGCGCTGTTGCTGTAGAACTGGGCGGCTTCGCCATAGAGCGGAAATTCGAATCCGGGCGGAGCGACGGTAGAATAGGTGAAGAACAGGCCGGGCGCGTTGACGTGGTAGTGCGGACGAACGGCGGTGTTTACGGCGTCGGCCACCGCGCAAACAAAGGTCAGCAGGTTATCGGTGTCGTTGTTGATCAAATCGACCAGATCCGCGCCGGACACGGCCACACTGACATCGCCTGTGTTTGATCCGGGCAGGGCCTGGGAGCCAAGCAACACGAGGTTGGAGTGGCCGGACAAATAAAGGTCCTCGGCCGGTTCGAACAGGCCGTTGGCGCTTACCGAGTTCCAGGTTGCGTTGCCAGCTGCGTCGCCAGTCCAGTTTTGGAAGCCGGCGGAATCCTTGACCCCGTAGACATAGAGGGTATTGGCAACATCATCCCTGGCGAAGACCGTGAAGGTGGCCGTGTCCACTGTGCCGGTAATGGACGACAGGTCAGCCTTCATCATGGCGATGCGACCGTTGTCACCGCCGGCATTTTTCAGCGCAAGCGCCGTACTCCAATCCTGCGGCATGTCGGCATAGATGCCGCTACGCACAAACGCCGAGTCGGTCAGCGGGATGGCTGCCGCTTGGATCACTCCCGACATCATTGCTGCAATAAAGAGTGCCGTTCGTATTTTGCTGTAAATCATATATTGTTCCTGTTTACCCCATGCTATTGGATTTCAGCCTCTGCCTTGAAGAAGCCGTTGGACGGTGAGAGATCGAACTCGAATGCATCCTCCGGTGGGGTCAGGGCGGCGGCCCAGTCGCGGGCAACATTCCAGCCGGCCAGATCGGGACTTTCCCAAATGCGATACAGCACGTTGGTGCGGCTCGGCCAGGTGAGTTGTATTTTTCCAGAGATTGGAAGTGGTGTGCTTCCGGAAAAACCAAACATGGAATCCGGATCGCCGGGATCGGTGCCAAGCGCGAGTTCCTGCGCATCGGTCAGTCCGTCGCCATCGCTGTCCGCGACAATTTGCATGAGTATCAGCTGTACCGCATCGACCCCCACAAACTCGGAATCGTTATTATTGGCGCTGGCCACCCCGCCTGCCAGCACCGCCAGGTAGTTGTAGTCAACAGCCGCTGTCACGCAGTTGCTGAAGGTGGTGTAGGCATTGCCGGACAACTCGGCATCGGCAATCGTGCGCTTCGCCACCAGATTGTCATAGGTGCCGCCGGTGAAAGCGTACGTGCCGCCAAGATCCACGGTCAGCCCCGTAAAATCGTTAAAGCCGATCACCTGGTAGCAGGCCATGTCGGAAGAGGTCATCCCCTCGCGTCCCGGCGCGGAAAAAGCCGCTGAGAAATCGATCTGCAGGCCGGCAATATCCACCGCCGACACATCAACCACTTGAACCATTCCGCGTTTGGCCGCAATCTGGAACATCATTGAAGTGTTGCCGTCCTGTCCCGAAACAACGCCGCTTGCGTCGGCCAGATCCATGTTGGTGTCTTCGTCGGATTCGCGCACGACCCACTGGCCCGCCATCGACGGAGCCAGCGCTATGTTGCCGGCATTCCCGGTAAAAATATAATTGGCCGATCCCGACTCGAACGAACCGTTCACCAAAAGCTCGAGCGGCTCATAGACGGGCGGCGGAGCACCGGCGCGGGTAACCAGAATCGCAAAACTTTCACTGTAGAATTCCGACGTGCTGTCGAGCACGAGCACGGTGATGGAGTGGCTGGTGTTCGAGGCATAAACAATGGATGAAGTATCGGCCACGGCGAGTTCCCCGGAGGATGCGTCGATGTCAAAACGCCCGCCGGCATTGTCGGTCAGCTGGTAGATAAAGGTTTCGCCGGCATCCGGATCGGTGGCGATGAAGGTGCCGACCAACGTCCCGTTGGTGGCGCTCTCTTCAACCGTATTGCTGTCCAGCGATAGATCGGTCGGCCCATTGCCGGACGGTGCAGAACCTTCCATGAAATATGCGGTGAGTTCCAATGCTTGGAACACGTTCGTGTCGGTGCGCACAGCCGTTCTCAGTCCATCGCTCCAGCCCGCAAAACGATATCCCGGGCCGGCGACTGCGATGACGGACGAAGCTGAGGTGCCTTCGGCCACCAACTGGTTGGTTGCTCCCGCAATCGTGTGTCCCACGCCCATCGCATGGTTTTCGAGCACAGCCGAGCCGGCCAGCTCATAGTTCAAGGTGTACTGCCCTGCAGGATCGAGCACGGTGACGGTGACGTCCTGCGTATCGCGCAGGTTGCGCCCGTCGCGCACAATGAGCGTGGCGGTGTAGCCCCCCGGTTCCGTGTAGGTGTGCTGCGGGTTGGCCTCCCACGACGTGTACCCGTCGCCAAAGTTCCAAAGGGTGGAAACAATGCCGACGTTATCCGATGAATTACTGCTCGAAAAATTGACGGACAGTGAGCCCGTTCCCCGAACGGCATCTGCAGAAGCCACGGCGATTGGCGGAACGGCATCCCAACCGTTTTCGGCAAAACGTTTGATGCGCATGGCCTCGTAGAGATTGGGCTGGCCCAGCTCGCCGGGGCCGATGTCGGCCTCGAACCAGCGGGGGGCGGCGTCCGTGACTGGATCGGCCAGCGTCTTGATGCCGACGATGTTGATGTAGCCGCGGCAGAAGGCGTTTCCGTTGGGAGCCCATGATGGAAAATCCTGCTCGAGTGTACTATCGATATTCCAGAAGGTTTCCCACGCACCGCACTGGATGCCGTCTACATTCAGGCCACTGCTGAGCCAGAACATGCGTCCCAGCCCGGCGTCTATTTGCGTCCACAGATTGCGCGAGCCATTCTGGCGGTGATGGTCCATGGAGGCGTCGAAGCATTTGATGTCGGAAAAGACACTGTTGGCAGTGGCATTGATGGTCAGGCCGTGCAGCGCGGCATATTTCATGTTGATGCGTTCGGCCAGCATATGCGATCCGGCCAGTTGAACCCCGGCGTGCGCCTGCACATCCCAGTAATTGCTTTCCAGCGGGGTATCGAACTGCATGGCATAATCATAGTCCAATCCGCTTTGCAACGGGAACTCCGATTGGCTCATGCGGGTAGCCTCCAGCGTGATGTCCGAGATGGTGCATTGAACATTTTCGCCATAGACGCTGACCGCTTCGCAAGCCTCCTTGATTTGCAGGTTGCGTGCCCAGCAATTGACGCAACCTTTCAGGTAGATGGCGTGGCTTTCCGTATCCTCTTCGTAGTCGGGACCCGGAGCGGTTCCGTTGAAGTGTTTTGCGTAGGGGTAGTCCGGATCGTAGGTGATCGTGAGATCCTCAATGCCGGAATCGTGCAGGTGCGGGCGCACAATCCCCAATCCCCATTTTTTGTCGGTTCCGTTCAGCATCGGTCTTTGGTAGGAATATTCCAACGGGCGATCCAGCGAGACGACAGAACCGGAAACGTTGGTTACTTTCCCGTACATTTTGCAGGAAACACTGCCGAGAAACTGGGGAATCTGAATCCCTCCGACACACTGTTCGAGCAGGTTGCTGTAAGCACTGTTATGAGCTGAACTGAGGTAAACCATCATATAGACCAGATCCCCGACCTGCGCATTGCCGGAAAGCGCATTGTTTTCGATCTGCTTGTCCCCGCGCTGGAAATCCTTAACCTGGGACAGCCCCTGCTTGGAAACCTCGCCTTCCATCAAGACCCCGGTGATTCCGTTTTCAACCCGGAGCACAGTCCGTTCCGTTCCTGCGCCGCGCAGCACCACATTGGGTGAAGACAGGAGCAGGGTATTCGTAATATTGAACGTTCCTTCCGGGATGTAGACTGCCCCTCCAGTATTGGTCGGGCAGGCATCGATCGCGTCCTGGATGGCCACCGAATCGTCGATGCCATCATTCGGAATAGCGCCATAGTTGGTCACCACTACGGAAACCGGATAGAACGGGATCGGCACATCGCCGCCTTGATAGCCGGCATGGGAACCGTCCGCAATGCGCCCGGAAATGGAGTTAGAGGGATAGGAGTTGTCCCACAGTTCGCCATTCGCGCCCCACAACTGTGAGTATTCTGCAGCAGATTCCATCAAGGCGACGGTCATCGCAACAGCCCACATTAACGCCAGTTTCTTCATTCCTTTTCTCATGTACCCTTAGCCATGGGTCTCACGAATCGCTTCGCTTTCGGGAAAAAACGGGCAAAGAATTCCAATGGTTGGAACAAAAGTTCCAACCATTGGAAAACCGTACATTAGATGTACTGGTTGATGATGGACTCGTAGAGCTCCTGCTTGCCGCTGATCTGGGCGGGTTCGCCGAGCTCTTCGCCGATGGCCGCGAGCTGTTCAAGCGTCAGCTTACCGGCGTCGAATTCGGCGCCCTTGCCGCTGTCAAACGAAGCGTAGCGGTCGGCGCGCATCTGCCTGTAGGGCGAGTCGGCGAGGATCTTGTCGGCAATCACCAGCGCACGGGCGAAGGTGTCCATGCCGGCAATGTGCGCGATGAAGATATCTTCCAGG
>JAIPIO010000067.1 GCA_021734595.1 Kiritimatiellales bacterium
ATCCAGAACGCCTGGCTGCGGGTGCAGCCGAGGGTGCGTGCCACATCCTCGCGGCGCGGATTGATCTGGTCGAACGTGCTGCGCATGGTGCGCACCGCGAAGGCGCAGGCCACCATGAACTGCGCCAGAATCACGCTCGGAATGGCATACGTCACCGGCACCACCTTTTCGATGGCTTTGCCGAGACCGGTCTGGAAAAAGATCAGCAGGCTCAGGCCGATCACCAACGGCGGCAGCACAATCGGAATATCGAGAATGGCGTCGAGCAGACTCCGGCCCCGGAAATTAAAGCGCGAGAGCAAATAGCCGATCGGCACCGCGACCCACAGCGAAAGAATCGTGGTCAGGCTGGACGAAATCAGGCTCAGCCGGGTGGCATAGCGGATTTCCGGGCTTTGGAAAACATGCAGGAACTCCTGCGGGCTGAGGTAGGCGGCATCGGCCGCCAGCATGCCGACAATCAGGAAAATATAGATGCCGCTCAGCAAACACAGCCCAATAATAAACGGAATATCCGATTTGGCGCGGTAACTGTCCGATTTACGTTTGCCTTCGCTCATTGCCGCCCTTCACCGCCGCGCCAGCTGAATCCCTTGGACTCGAACCGTTCCTGCGACTCCGCCGAAAGGATCGCGGAAACCAGCCGCTCCATCAGATACCGATACTTTGAATCCTTTGCCACCGAAACCGGCTGGATCGCGTGCGCCGCCGGGTGGTCAATCTCAACCACATCCAGTTCCTCGGTCACATATACGGTGTTGGCGCGGTAGACAATGGCCGCATCTTCCCGATCCGTCCGGACGCGCACCGTCAGCAGATCCGCCGTCGGGGCATCGCCGTAGGTGATGTTTTTCTGAACCGAGTCATACAAGCCGGCTTTCTTGAGCAGCTTCACCGAGAGGCCTCCGAGCGCGCTGTATTTCGGGTTGGCCACCGCAACGCGCACCCCGGGTTTCGACAAATCTTCCAGACTCCGGATATTTTTTGGATTCCCCTTGTGAACCAGAATGACCATATCGGTTTCCGCCACATCGATGCGGTCCAGAAACAGATCACTCACCTGTTCCATGTAGGATGAGTCGCAGGCGAAATAGGCATCGGGCCGCATCCCCGCCTTCATTTCCCCCACCAGGATGCCGCAGCCCTGGTAGGTGGTCAGAACCGTCACGCCCTCGCGCTCCTCGAATTCCGCCAGCGTATCCTGCACCGCCAGCCGGTTCACTCCGCCGCTGAACAGCACCACTTCCGGGTGCTCCGCCCACACATCGCCCTGCACCGCATCATAGCCCATTTCACGGAAAACCGCGGCGCCGCGGTCACGCGCCGTCAAATACCGTGCAAAGCGCAGCGCGTCCGTCGGGTTCCTGGTCGTTTTAAGAATGGTCACCGTAATCTGTTTCACCGACGCATCGAAAAGCGGAACATGGATCGCCTCCAGCTCGGGATACTGCGCCGCCACATTATCCCAGACCACGGCGGCATCCACCGCGCCGATTTTTACATCGTTCGCAATTTCATTCACGGTTGGTTTAAATACGCCGGTGGTCTGCACCCGCTTTTGCAGTGCGGTCCACTTCCCTTCCGCCGTCAGGATTTTCATCATGTGCTTGCCGATCGACGCCGCATCGGGCGACCCCAACGCCACACGCACATCGTTGCGGAGCAGGTCTTCCAAGGATTGGATTTTCTTCGGATTGCCTTTCCGCACCGCAATCACCGCCCGCTGGTCAGCCACCGGCAGTTCCTCGTCGATCAGTCCCTTCCCGCGGGCAATGTCCACATAGCTGTGGTCGGCGGCCAGATAGATATCGCCTTTGTCGGCGATCTGCAGGTTGCTCAGCAGCGTGCCGGAACCGCCGTACTGCAGCTGAATCTTCACGCCGTACGCGGCCTCGTACTGCTTGGCGATCTCCTCCACCGGCGGCTTCGAACCCGCGGCGCAGTACATCACCAGCGCGGTTCCCGCCGACGGTCCCGCCTGCTTTTCGCCGCTCCACCGCAGCAGCGCCAGCAGCACCAGCACCGCCAGCACCGTGATGATTGTCATTTTCAATCCGTTAGACATATAGATCTCCGAATAAACCGGCGCGATTTTAGTACAAGAGTTCCCGAACAAACAAGTTTCCAATGGTTGGAAGAATTTTTGTTCCGGCTTCCATACATTGGATACGGGCCGAAGGCACAGACAGGGACAGGACATCCTTTTTCCAACCACTGGAATCAGTTTGCAAATGACGTGCAATAAACGCTATAGACGTAAACATGAAACGTAACCTGTTGCTCATTATCTTTTTCGTTCTGACCACCCTTGCGCACGGAGACGATTTTGCCACCGCCAAAAGGGAATTGGCCCAAATCAACGCAGCGGCGCTCGGACGGCTGCAAGCCTACCTGGAATCCACGCACCCGCGGTACCATAAAACGGTGTCCGCCACTTTCGACGAGCTGCAAAAAGCCGATGTGGCTGCCTTGCAAAAAAAACTCGATGCGCAGGATCCCGAGGCACTCAAGCAGGCAACCCGTTTGATCGAAAAGCGCCGGCAAGCGCTGGTGAACAACCCGGATATCAACTTTGATGAGATGTTGCTGATCAAGCGCAAACCCACCGGCAAGAAGCAGGACATGGCGCTGCCCGCCAACTGGCAGAGCAACTCCTCCATCAAGGGATACGGATGGGACAATGAAATCGCCCGGATGTCCATCAAGAAGAATTCCGCCCTCGCAACGGTCTACAAACCGGAAGAAGGAGCCTGCGTCACGGATATCGACCTGCACTTCGGTGCGGCGAAAATGATGGTCTCCATGCCGGGCAAGAACAAGCGCTGGCAGCTCCACGAAATCTCAATCGACGGGGAATATCTGGGGGAGCTTCCGCTCATTCCCGATGAGGATGTGGATAACTATGATGCCTGCTACCTACCGGATGGGAATATCATCTTCACCTCAACCGCACCGATGATCGGGGTTCCGTGCGTCAAAGGCAGCTCCCACGTCACCAACTCCTACCTCTACGACCCAAAGACCGGCACCATCCGGCGGCTGACCTTCGACCAGGAGCACAACTGGTGCCCGACCATGCTCCACAACGGACAGGTGCTTTTCCTTCGCTGGGAATATTCCGACATCCCCCACTACGTCGGTCGAATCCTGTTCACCATGAACCAGGATGGCACCAACCAGCGCGCGCTCTACGGCAGCAACTCCTACTGGCCCAACAGCATCTTCTATGCGCGCCCCATCCCCGGCCATTCGTCCAAGGTCGTCGGTATCGTTACCGGGCACCATGGCGTCAGGCGCATGGGCCAGCTGGTCATCTTTGATCCGCAAAAGGGACAGTTCGAAGCCGACGGCGTGGTTCAGGCGATTCCCGGATACGGCAAAAAGGTGGAACCGATCATACTCGACCGGCTGGTCGATAACGTCTGGCCGCGATTCCTTCACCCCTTCCCCATCAATGAAAACTTTTTCCTGGTTTCCGCCCAGCTCAAGGACAAGGAAGACTGGGGCATCTATCTCGCGGACACCTTCGACAACATCCTGCTGCTGAAGGAAGTGCCGGGTTATGCACTGATGGAACCGGTGCCGGTTCTGAAACGGACTCCGCCGCCGGTCATTCCCTCCAAAATCGATCCCGGCAGCAAAACCGCCATCATCTCCATTGTCGATATCTACCAAGGCAATGGCCTGAAGGATGTTCCGCGCGGCACGGTCAAGCAACTGCGTCTGGTGACCTACCAGTTTGCCTACCACGCCATGGGAGGACAGGTTAACCGCGTCGGTCTTGACGGCCCATGGGACGTTAAACGGATTATGGGCACCGTCCCGGTGGAACCCGACGGCTCCGCCATGTTCGAGGTTCCCGCCAACACCCCCATCTCTCTCCAGCCGCTGGACGCGGACGGCAAAGCCATTGCGCTGATGCGCAGTTGGACCACCGCCATGCCCGGCGAAGTGCTCTCCTGCGTCGGTTGCCACGAACCGATGAACACCGCGCCGCCGGTCAGCGCCCGGATAGCAAACAGCAAGCCGCCCTCCAAAATCAAGCCGTGGTACGGCCCGGCTCGCGGTTTCAGTTTCAAGCGCGAAGTCCAGCCGATGCTGGACCAGTACTGCGCCAGCTGCCACGACGGCAAAAAGGCCGACCGCCCCGACTTCACCGTCCGCCCCGAAGTGCAGGCCGACTGCAAAAGCAAAAACTACCAAACCGGCTCTCTCTTCTCGCCCTCCTACATCGCCCTGCGCAGTTATGTCCGCAGCCCCACCATCGAGAGCGACATGCACATGCTTCCACCTTACGAATTCCACGCCGACACTACCGAACTCGTGCAAATGCTCAACCAAGGGCACCACAATGTTAAACTCAGCAATGAAGCAAAAGACCGGCTCTACACCTGGATGGATCTCCATGCGCCCTATCACGGAACCTGGGCGGAAATGGTCGGTGCCAAGCTGGTTGACCAGCAGCGCGAACGCCGCCTCGACCTGATGGAACGCTACAGCGCCCGCAGCGAAGACGAGGAACGCATCTTCGATCTTCCCGCCGCATCCGCGCCCATAAAACCCACAGGAAAAACAAAGAAAAAATCCGCACCCAAGGGATTCAAGGCCGAACAACTTACAGGCAGTGCTGCACAGGAAATCGGTCAGGTTGAACTGGTAAAAATCCCCGCCGGAAAATTTACCAACGCCGAAGGCAAACGCATCCAAATCAAGCAAAGCTTCTGGATGGGGAAATTCGAGGTCACCAACGAGCAGTTTGCGCAGTTTGATCCAAAGCACGACAGCCGGCTGGAGCATGGCGACTTCCTGCAATTCTCCATCCAGGAACGCGGCTACCCGCTCAACGAACCCACCCAGCCCGTCTGCCGCGTTTCATGGAACCAAGCCAACGCCTACTGCGAATGGCTCAGCAAGAAGACCGGCAAAAAGTTCAGCCTGCCCACCGCCGACCAGTGGGAATGGGCCTGCCGCGCCGGAGCGGCTACGCCGCACTGGTACGGCGAACACGCGGAGGCATTTGCCCAATACGCCAACCTTGCGGACCTCAACCTGTCCGTGATGGATACATTGGGATGGAGACTCCCTTCCGGTGCGGTGCCGGATTGGAAACCCGCCATCAAATCGCAGGACGACCGATTCAGGGTTTCCGCGCCGGTTGGAACCTATCACCCCAATCCATGGGGACTGCACGACATGCACGGCAACGTCGCCGAATGGACCGACAAGGCCCTCGCCTGCGGCGGTTCATGGTTCGACCGCCCCAAACGCGCCACCGCCGACTTTGCCGTCGAATATAAACCCTGGCAACCCGTCTACAACGTCGGTTTCCGCGTCGTCTGCGAGGAGTGATGTTTCAAGGAGTGGAAGTTTTTCCTGCCCGCCGCAGCCGTGTACAAAGGCGGACTCCAATGTCTGGAAATTTATCGTCCAGTTTTTCCAGAGTCTAGAGTTGTAATCTTGAATTGGAGGGCGCTGCTTTGTCAGTGCCACGGCGAAGACAAAGTGCCGCCCCCTATTCTTACCAGAATAATGTCTCCCAAAAACCTTGCGGAGTGTAAATGCTGCCAGGAGGCCGAACTTTCGAGTTGAACTGCTTAACATATGCTCCACATTCTGGACATCGATCATAACCTGGTTCAAATCCCCACCCACAATTATTGCACTGCAAGGCACCGTATAGGTATGAAATGAATTGACTTGCCTGAAGCTTATTCATTTTAGGACTGGTTTTCCCCCAAGCTTATGAATTAGCTCAGCTTGCTTCATCGTCATTGGCTCATTGCTATCCAGTTCATCTATTTTGGCACCTATGAGCTCTGAGGATTCGGTTCCAGTAATATCATTTCGAAATTGGACGTTGTGCTTTTGTAAAAAAGCAATTTGTTTTTCTGAGGGTGGATCAATGCAGTTTCTTGGTAGCTCGCCACGTTCTATTGCGGATTTTATCATCACATCAGCTTCGTCACGAGTTCGTCCTTTTTCGTGAGGGATACCAATACTCTCCAGTGCTTCACGTTGGTGTCTTGTTGTGTAAACCTTTGTCATCATTTCCTAAGCGATTCAGCATACAATTATCAAGGATTTATCAGATGTAAAGTGTTCCTCCGGAGTCGTGATGGCAAGTGAAATTCCCGGCGAAGTGTGTGAGGGGATCCGCCGGAGTCAGTGTCTGTTGCGGAGGGACGGGTTCCCGAGGCCATAAGGTTTTCCCTGATTCTTTCTGCGACCCTCGACACTTCGGGGCGGGGCTGTCCGTGGACGATGGGGACATCGTCCCTCCATGTGACGCAGACATTCCTGTCTGCCCCGTTTTTCCAAGCATTGGAAAATTTCTTCCGGGCATTGCATTCGGCATCGTCAGCCACGTCCTGATCAAGCTGGCTTCCGGCAAGGCCGCCGAACTCAAATCAGTCGCGCTGATCTTCATTCTGACATACCTGCTGCTGTGAAGAAAAGGTCCGGAAAGACCCCCCCCGAACCACCCGCCGATCAAATTAGATTGCACGATCGCCAATTCTAATAAGATCGCCGCAATCCTGGCTAGGCGTTCCGTTCGAGCTTGCGGTGGGCGGCCATGAGCTCGCCGGGGTTGGTCTGGGCGGCGAGCAGCGACAGCTCGCCGCAGAGGACGGCGGCGGCACAGATGCAGGCGAGGCGGCGGGAATTTTCGCCGGGTTCGCGGGCGGCGACGCAATCGAGTTTCCGCATGTTTTCGGCCACGAACGGCAGATCCTTGCCGTTGCCGACGGTTCCGACAATGATGTTCGGCAGGGTTACCGAGAACCAGAGGTCCCCTTCCCGCTCCTCGGCCATGGTGATGCCCTGGGAGCCCTCGACAATGTTGGCGGCGTCCTGCCCGGTGGCGAGATAGAAAGCCAGCAGCATATTGGCATAGTGCGCGTTGGCACTGCGCAGCCCGCCGGCCAGTATGGTTCCGATCAGGTTTTTGCGGATGTTCAGCTGCACGATTTTTGCCGGTGCGGTTTTCAGATAGCGGTTACAGATCTTTTCCGGGACGGTGATTTCGGCAACGACGTACTTTCCGCGTCCGAGAATGCCGTTGACGGCAGTGGCCTTTTTATCAGAACAGTAGTTGCCGGAGATGGATTCATATTTCAGTTCCGGATTATATTCCAGGATATGGTTCATCAACGCCTCGGACGCCTGGGTGACCATGTTGTGGCCGGCGGCGTCGCCGGTGGTGAATTCAAAGCGCAGGAAAAGCAGGTTGCCGGCAATCTGACTGTGCAGGTCGATCAAGCGGGCAAAGCGGCTGGTGCCTTCGACGATTTTTCCAAGGGTTGGAAAACCGGCGCGGATTTTTTCCAATGCCTGGAAAGCGGCGACGGAATCCGCCGCCTCGAACAGCACCGAGCGGCTCATGCGGTCGTCGATGACGGTGCACTTGATTCCGCCCGCGCAGTTCATCGAAACCCGCGCGCCGCGGTTGACCGACGGCCACAGGGGCGACTCGAACGTTGCCAGCGGAAGTTCGAACTCCCCGGCCACTACGGGTCCCGAAATTTTTGCCGGGCCGACACACTGCATGGGAATCTGTGCAAAATCTGTCATCTTCTTTTCCTTGCTGAACACTTAAACAATCGCTGATATTGGCGCAAAACAATTTGAATAGCTAACAAAAATCTAACAGTATATGGGTTGTTCCGGAGCTGTAATTACAGGACATTGCCGTTATGGAAAAAGCAAAAATACTGGTTATTGAGGATGAGGAACCTATTCAGGAACTGATCCAGTTCAATCTGGAACGGAAAAACTACCGCGTCAAGGTGGTCGATTCCGGTGAGGATGCCCTCAAGGTCATCGGCACGTATTCCCCGGATCTGATGTTGCTGGACATTATGCTGCCCGGTGTGGATGGACTGGAAGTGTGCAAACAGGTTAAAGCCGATCCAAGACTCCGGCACATTCCCATCATCATGCTGACGGCCCTGAGCGAGGAGGCGGACATCGTCGCCGGCCTAGAGCTGGGCGCGGACGATTACGTCACCAAGCCGTTCAGCACGCGGATCCTGCTGGCGCGCGTCAAGGCCGCCCTACGCCGGGGCGACACCCCGGTCGCCGCACAAGACGATATGGTCAGCATCCATGGAATTGAAATCAATCCCTTGCGGCATGAAGTGAAACTCGACGGCGGAAAAATCGAGTTGACCTTCACGGAATTCAAGGTGCTGCAGCTTTTTGCCGGCCAACCGGGCCGGGTATTCACCCGCTACCAGATTGTGGATGCGGTTCACGGCGAAGATTATCCCGTGACCGACCGCTCGGTGGATGTCCAGATTGTGGGATTGCGCAAGAAGCTTGGAGACGCAGGCAAGCATATTGAAACGGTCCGGGGCATCGGCTACCGCTTCAAGGAAGTGGAATGAGAAAAAAACACCTATTCTGGGTACTTCTTCCCTCCTACTGGATCTTGACCGCCATCGCCATCATGGCGGTTTCGCTGTATGCCTTCCATTCCATGTCGGAGCTGTATTTCCAATCATTGGAAACCGACCTGACGACGCGGGCCCTGCTGCTGGGCGAGCATGTAAGGCCTGCCATGCAGGAGAGCAACTTTGCGGCGGTTGACACGCTCTGCAAAAGCCTGGGCAAGTCGTCGGCCACCCGGGTCACGGTCATCGACCGCGAGGGGAATGTATTGGGCGACTCGGATGAAGCTCCGGACGCCATGGAACACCACGGGAACCGAGCGGAAGTCCGGCAGGCCTTTTCCACGGAGCAGCCAGGAACCAACCGCCGTTTCAGCCGAACGCTGAAAAAGGAGATGATGTATGTGGCCGTACCCCTCAAAAGCAGGGAGGGTGAAATTCTGGCCGCCGTGCGGGCCTCCCTGCCGATGACGGTGATCGAAGAGCGGCTGAATGCCATGATTCTGCGCATTGCGGCGGCGGCGGTTTTTATCGGTCTGCTGGCCATGGCGCTGTGCATATTCATGGTCAGACACATTTCCTCCCCGCTGCGAAATATGAGCGAGGCGGCCAACCGCTATGCCAATGGCGATTTTTCCCTGCGCATCCCGGCCCAGCATACCATTGAACTTGACCAGCTTTCCAATGCGCTCAATGACATGTCGGAACACCTCAACAGTACGCTTTCGACCCTCAGTGAGCAGCGTAATGAGCAACGGGCCGTGCTTTCAAGCATGGACGAAGGTGTTCTGGCGGTCGACCAGCGCGAGCGGGTGATCCATATGAACCGCGTTGCCGGCGAAATCCTCGGGGTTGACCGAAAGAGTGTGAAACGCGAACTGGTTCAGCAGGTGATCCGTTTTGCCAACCTGCAGGAATTTATCAAGGCCGTGCTCGCTTCCCGCAAGCCCATCTCCAAGGACCTGATTCTGATGGCGAAAACCGAAATCCAGCTTCAGGCACGCGGCACGGTGCTGAAGAATGAGGAGGACGAGCCCATCGGCGCATTGATCATCCTGCGCGACGTGACCCACCTGCGGCATCTGGAAACCGTGCGCAGCGATTTTGTGGCCAATGTATCCCATGAACTGAAAACGCCGATTACTTCGATCAAGGGTTTCGTGGAAACGCTGCTTTCCGAGGAGTGGAACCATTCCGAAGAGATTCTGCGGTTCCTTGAGATAATCAACCAACAGACCGGTAGACTCAGTGCCATTATTGACGACCTGTTGACCCTCTCCCGGCTGGAGCAGAAAACCGGCACGGTAATCAAAGAGAATGAAAAGCTGGTCGACATACTTGAAGACGCAATCCGGTTGTGCGAGCTGCAGGCCAAGGAAACAACCATTCAGATCCAGCTCGAATGTCCCAACGACATCGTTTTACCTATCAATGCGCATTTGCTGGAACAGGCCATAGTAAATCTGGTTATCAACGCCGTAAAGTACAGCGAACCGGAAAAAACCGTGCGGATTATGGCTGAAAAACAGGCTGAACGGGTAATTATCCGGGTCGAGGATGAGGGCTTCGGCATTGAAAACAAGCATCTTGAACGCCTGTTTGAACGCTTCTACCGCGTCGATACCGCCCGCAGCCGCAAGCTTGGCGGCACCGGGCTGGGCCTTTCCATCGTTAAGCATATCGTTCAGGTCCACGAGGGGTCCATCCATGTCGAAAGCAAAATCGGTGTCGGCAGTACATTCACCATCGCCCTCCCCGGCAGGCGCTAACGAAACGCTAACAATTAATTGTTAGCAAACCACTAGAATTTTGTTAGTTTGGCCGCTCACGAATCAAATTCGAGGAGAGATCATGGAATGGCACGCAATTCAGGATATTCTGTTTAAAGTCGTGGGAGGTCTGGGTATTTTCCTGCTCGGCATGAAATACATGTCGGAAGGCATGCAGGCCGTGGCAGGAAGCCGGTTGCGCAAAATGATCAGCTCGGTTACGGACCACCGGATCATGGCCTGTATGATGGGTACGATAATAACGGGTATCGTGCAGTCGAGTTCGGTAACCACCGTGATGGTGGTCGGATTTGTGAACAGCGGATTCATGACGTTAATGCAGGCGATCGGGGTTATTCTCGGGGCAAACATCGGCACAACGGTAACGGCCTGGATTATTGCGCTCAAGATCGGCAAGTTCGGCCTGCCGGTACTCGGGGTCGCGGCTTTCTTCTTCCTCTTCTCAAAAAAAGAACGCGTGCGCTACACGGCGATGGCCTTGCTGGGCGTGGGTATGGTTTTCTTCGGGCTCCAGACAATGGGTGCGGCATTCAAGACCATGGAAGTGAAGGAATACCTGACGCAGGCCTTCACGGTGCTGAACGGAACCACCTACATCGGCGTGTTGAAATGCGCCTTCTTCGGCTGCCTGGCCACCATGATTGTACAGT
This sequence comes from Kiritimatiellales bacterium, assembly GCA_021734595.1. Classification (GTDB taxonomy): domain Bacteria; phylum Verrucomicrobiota; class Kiritimatiellia; order Kiritimatiellales; family Pontiellaceae; genus JAIPIO01. The sequence goes on from JAIPIO010000067.1 coordinate 10,831, forward strand.
CCTCCTCGGCCACCATCGGGGTTACGATCGTACTGGCACAGGGAGGGATTATCGGATTCGACACGGCGGCGGCACTCGTGCTCGGCCTGAACGTCGGCACCACCATAACGGCCTTTCTCGCCTCCATCGGCACCTCCGTCAACGCCAAGCGCGCGGCCTACGCGCATATTATTTTCAACGTGGTCGGCACGTTATGGCTGATTCCATTCTTTTTTGCCTATACGAACATGATCGAAGGCCTGTTTGTCCACCTCCAGGGCTTCTTCGCCAAAACGCAAGAGGGCTGGGATGACGTCACCGCAAAAATCGCCTTGGTGCATACCGGCTTCAACATTATCAACGCCATTATTTTCCTGCCGTTGATGGGTTTGCTGGCCAAGCTGGTTGAAAAGATCGTCCCCGAAAAGAAGGTGGATGAAATCAAGCACCTCACCTATTTCGATGTGCGCATGCTCGACACACCGGCACTGTGCATTGTGCAGTCGAAAAAACAGGTCATGTTCATGGGCGAGAGTGTCGAGAAAATGGCGGGATGGCTCGGGGAGATCCTCGCCAGCGACGAGCATCTTGATGAACTCGAACACAAGATATTCCATTATGAAACCATTTTGGACAATGTGCAGAAGGAGATTGTGGTTTTCCTCAGCAACATGATTACCGGGCAGGTTCCGCACGATGTGATGGAAGAAGCCCGTCGCGAAATGCGCATGGCCGACGAGTATGAAAGCCTCGGCGATTATCTCATGAACGTTCTCAAGGGGCATCTCAAACTGCGCTCGAACCAATTGATTATCTCCCCGCAGGGACGCGTGGAACTCCTCGAACTGCACAATAGCGTCGCCAAATATATTAAAATGGTGAACGATGCCGAGCGGAACGACAATATGGATATTCTGGGCCGGGCGCAGGCGGACAGCGAAAGAGTCACCCAGCAGATGAAGGAATACCGCCGGTTGCACCTCGTGCGGCTTTCGGAAAGCACTACATCGCCGCTTCACAGTCTTGTTTTCACCGACATGCTCAACAACTACCGGCGAATGAAAGACCATGCGCTCAACATCGCCGAAGTCATCGCCGGCGAGAAATAGGTCGATTCCAACCATTGGAACTCCGAAGGGCGCGGTTCAAGCCGCGCCCTTTTCTGTTTCCAGCCCTTGGAACTATTTTTCCAATGGCTGGAACTGCAAATATCCCGCATTCCCGATAGCCATTCATTCCATGATCGTTTATCCTTCTGCCTACTGCCAACTAGCTGTCAAGGGGAGAGAGTACAAGATGGATGCATTGTTTTTCGGCAAGATTTTCTTTGGCGTCGGCGGCGGGCTCGGCGTTTTCCTGCTGGGGATGAAGCATATGTCCGACGGCATGCAGGCCGTGGCGGGAAACCGGTTGCGCTCGATGATCAATGCCGTCACCAACAACCGCCTGATGGGTTGTTTCATCGGCGCGTCCGTAACCAGCCTGATCCAATCCAGTTCCGTCACCACGGTTATGCTCGTGGGCTTTGTGAACGCCGGCGTAATGACCCTCACCCAAACGATCGGCGTGATTCTTGGCGCGGATATCGGCACAACGATCACCGGGTGGATATTGGTGCTGCCCATTGCCAAATACGGGCTTCCAATCCTCGGATTTTCGGCCTTCTTCTACCTGTTCAGTAAAAAGGAGCAGTTGCGCTTCACCGCGCTTATGCTAATGGGGTTGGGCATGGTGTTCTACGGCATGCAACTCATGAAGCTCGGCATGGAGCCACTCAAGGACTCCGGACAGATTGCGGAATGGTTCGGCCGCTTCTCGCCCGATACATTCGGTGGCCTGCTCAAATGCGTCTTGGTAGGTTCCGCCGTAACCGCCATCGTGCAGTCATCCTCCGCCACACTGGGCATCACAATGACGCTGGTAGGCACTGGCATCCTCGACTTCCAAACCGCAATCGCCTTGGTGCTGGGGCAGAACATCGGAACCACCATCACCGCATTCCTGGCATCGCTGGGAACCTCCGTCGACGCGCGCCGCACGGCCTACGCGCATATCGCGATCAAGGTAATTGGCGTCGCCATTGCCATCCTGCTCTTCCGGATATACTTCCCTTTCGTTGAAAGGATGATCAACCTGATCGCGCGTTACGGTCACGAGATGTCCGAACCTGCCGGAGTCGCGCTGGCGCATACAACCTTCAATATCGCTTTGGTCATCTGTTTTCTACCCTTCACACGTCTGCTGGCAAAGGGACTGGAACGTCTGGTTCCGAATCGGCACCAGGAGGAAATGCCGCATCTGACCTATCTGGACGTGCGCATGCTCGAAACACCGTCGATTGGGCTTGAACAGTCCCGCAAGGAACTGAAGTTTATGGCCGAAAGCGTTGATAAAATGCTCGACCGGCTCCGTTTGGTGATGACGCTGGATAAACCCGACGAAGAACTTGAACAAAAGCTGTTTCAGCGGGAAAACCTGCTGGATGATGTGCAGAAAGAGATTACGGAATTCGTCGGCCAGCTTCTTTCCGGCAATATCCCGCGCGAGGTTGTGCAGGAGGCCCGGATGCAGCTGCGCATGGCGGATGAATACGAATCCATCAGCGACTACATCGTCACCATCCTCAAGATGAATATCAAACTGCGGAAGAATTCCCTCAAGTTCAGCCAGGACGGCCGGAAAGAAATGCTGGTGTTGCACGATCAGATCAGCGAATTCCTTCAACTGGTTGGTAACGCCTTGATGTCGGATCAGCTTGACGGTTTGGCCGCGACACATGCGATGGACAACGCCATCAAGTACCGGATCAAAGAATACCGCAGCGAGCACATGAACCGCCTGGAAAAAGATGCAACCTCACCACTTACGGCTCTGGTCTTTCCCGACATGCTGAACAGCTACCGCCGCATCAAGGATCACGCCCTCAATATTGCCGAAGTGCTCGAAGGTGAAAAATAACGCCTCCCTTCCAATGGCTGGGAACCAGTTTCCAGCCATTGGAAATTTTTTTCCAAGGCTTGGATACCTCTCGCTAAACCCTCCGTATTCGCTGAATATGCCTACAGTACTTTAACGTATTGCTCATACTCCGCTAACAATACTCCTCTAACTTTTCTCACATATCAGGAACCAAACCGTCCGGCAACACAGACCGGAAGCTCGAAAGAGACAGACCAGCAGTGGGCCGGATTTTTCCTGATAACCGGCGGATGAACCCGCCGGATCAGACAAATAAAAAATGGAGAAATAAACCCTATGAGAAAAAAACTGATTATTAGTACATTATTAGTGATGGCCTCGTTGGCCGGATTCGCACATGCGGAAGACAAGCCTGACGAGCTCGTCAAGCTGCGCAAGCAGGTACGCACGCAGCAGCAACAGTTGAAAGGCCTGATGAAGCGGCTGGATCAACTTGAACAGCACAAGCAGACCCCGGAACCGGAAGCACAGCCCGCCCTTGAAACGCGCGTCGCTGAGCTTGAAGCCAAAGCCGACACGCTCGACAAACGGGTAACTGAAGACTCCAACGTTGTTCGGGATAAGATGGCATGGGCATCCAAAACCAAAGTCAAAGCCGATGTCCGTGTCCGGTTCGACCATGACAAAGTGGATAACGCAACCAGCAAAAACCGCATGCGCTTCCGCGCCCGTGCCGGTGTATACGGAAATATTACCGACGAAATCTACAGCGGCATCCGTGTGGCATCCGGTTCGGATGACCGTGCTACCTCTGCCAATCAGGACTTCACGAACTGGGCACATGAGAAGAATGCATGGATCGACCTGGCTTACATCGGCTATATGCCGGAATATGCAGAAGGCCTAGACCTCATCATTGGTAAGATCAAGAAGCCGTGGATTGATGTTGATTCCATGTTCTGGGATGGCGATGTAAATCCCGAAGGCGCCTCGGCGGTCTACGACTTCAATGCCGGCCCTGTTGACTTTCGCGCCCATGGTGGTTACTTCATCATGTCGGAAGGCGGAAACGACGACGTCACACTGACTTCCGCCCAGCTTTCCGGCAAAGTCGACGTTCACGAAAACGTGGCGGTACG
>JAIPIO010000068.1 GCA_021734595.1 Kiritimatiellales bacterium
GAGTTTGACCAGGTTCAGTTCAGGATCTCCGGTCTGCGCGGCCTGCAGCAGATCAACCAGTGCCTGTGGCATTTTTGCGGAGACTGGGCGGACAGCCACACCGATATTTCCGGTGATCACGTGCTGGTCAACGCCGCCAAGGTGGTATCGACGGACGGACTCTCGGCGGCGGCGGACTCCGCCGTGCAGGTGTTTGCCTCGGCCGCCTACAAGCGCAACCACGTGGTGGGGCGCGCCTTTACCGACTCCCGGCCGTTCCGGATTTTCGAGGGTAGCAACGATGTCCTGCACGGGAATACCTACGAGGTGCTGGCCACCCGCTACGGCGGGGCCGATGCCGAGGCGGTGGGGCTGGAGCTTGAACGGTACGGGCTGAAACTGTCCGACGACGTGCCGGCGGCGGTGCGGGATGTTATGGTGCGCAGCGACGAACTCTCCCAGCGGCAGAAGATCCAATATGGGAAAATGGTTGCCTGGATGCTGGTGCAGGCGGTCCTCGAACGGGAGTCGTCCCGCGATGGCAGTCCCGTGGAAGACGGGTTGCGGTTGGCCCAGCGGCACATGGCGGCCCATGCGGCGGAGTTCCCGTATCTGGGGTGATTCGGCAACACAAAAAACGTGATTCATGAATGGTGGGGGAAACTTGGAGAAAAAGGTCGATGTAGTCGTAATTGGTGCCGGTGCCGGCGGATTGACTTCTGCCGCACTGCTGTCGAAAGCCGGGCTGAACATTGTTGTTGCCGAGAGTCAACCGGGAATCGGGGGATACCTGGCCTGTTTCGAGCGTGACGGGTATCGGTTTAATTCCTCGATTGAATGGTTGAGCGAGTGCGGGCCGGAGGGATTTGCGCGGGCGGTTTTTGACCATATCGGCCCGGACTTTCCACATTGTCCACCGCTGACAAAACTATTCCGCGGAAAGAACGACGCCACGGACTATTTGCTGACGGACCATCCGTTTGATATGCGGGATCAACTGATTAAGGAATTCCCGGAAGATGAAACCGGGATCCGGTTGCTGTTTGATGAGGCCCAGAAACTGGGCGGTCGCCTGCGGGGCCTCACGCAGTGTGTTCAGTCCGCAGAAACCATGTCGTTATTGCAAAAGTTTCTTCACCACCATCGCATGGCCTTTTTGGGCATGCCGATGATCAGATTTGTCCGTGCGCCGATCGACAAGGCCCTGACGCGCTATTTTTCAGCCGAGCGCGCCAGGCAACTATTCTGCAGCCAGGAATCGCTGATGTCCGTGATCGTTCCGATCGCATGGGCGTTTACCGGGAACTACCAGAAATGCCCGGCGGGCGGCAGCGAAGTGATTGCGCAGTGGCTGTACGACATCGTCAAAGAAGCGGGCTCTGAAATATTGGTTGGCTGCCGGGTGGATGGTATCGAGCTGGATGACTATGGCGCGGCCTGCGGCGTGCGCCTGGAAGATGGTCGTGTGATTGCTGCAAAATATGTGATAGCGGCCTGCGACCTGCTGAGCGTGTATGAAAGCATGCTGCCGGCGGGAGCGGTCCGCCCCGGAAAAATAAACGCGTTGCGGAATGCGGATCTGTACCATTCCTGTTTCAGTATTTTTATTGGTCTGGATTGCCCGGCTTCGGAGTTGGGATTCGGTGAGGAAGCCCTGAACCTGACCCGGTCGGATGTGAACCGCGCCGATCACGTCGGTGGCGATCCGCACCAGACGATCATCAGCGTGCTGTCCGAATCCGAACGGGACGCCACGATGGCTCCGCCGGGAAAGGGATCCCTGACCATTCACTGTCCGGCCTACATGTCGTACGAAAGCAACTGGAAGACCGGGCCGGACTTTGAAACGGGCGATGCATATAATGAGTTAAAGAAAAAATTTGCGGATATTTTGCTGGATCGCTTGGAAGCCGGGGTTGCCCCGGGACTGCGCGGCCACATTCAAATGATGAATATTGCCACCCCGATCTCCTATTGGCGGTATACCGGCAATGCGCAGGGAACGACCTCCAGTCTGAAACCGACGGGCAGGAACATCCGCGCCGGCGTGGCGCGCCATAAGACGCCGATCAAAAGACTGCTGGTAGGAGGCGATTGGGGAGAGTACGGCGGTGGGCTGCCCATGGCGGTGAAATCCGGCGCAAACGCCAGTTTGATTGTTCTCAAAGATCTGAAACCCGATCATTTCAGCGAGCTGCGGAATGTCCTCTCCGGGCGAAGCGGCGCATAATCTAAATAGGATGAAAAAGGTTTCCAATCATTGGAAATCCGTCAGCCGACGGACCAACCATTGGACTTCCGCCAAACGCAGGCCGCCTGCCATCCTTGACAAAACCTTCGCCCTTCACTTAACTCTACCACCATGAAACCGCTCTTCAGAACGACCTCTCCGGGTGTGTGCCCCAATCGCCTGAAAAGCAATTTCCTATCAGTCCTTCCTGCGCGAAGCGAACGGCAAACACGGCATATATCTCGTCGTGACCGGTGATCTCAAATTCACCCATCCGCGCTTCTTTGCCGGCGCCCCAAAACAGCTGTAGTCAACAGTTAGACTAAAATTGCTGATTCACTTCATTGACGGGCCTAATTCCTGCCCGTAGCATTCATCATATATTCGGTCTGATCTTATAACTTCCGAATGAAAGGATGGGTGTGTGATGAAATATGGTTTACTGGTTTTATGTTTCTGTGTTGTCCCTTCATTGCTGCACGCGGCGGTTGTGATGGATCAGCCCGGCCCGCAGGCGGCTTTCGGACGCGATGCCCTGCTCGCGACGGGCGTGGCGTGCGATGTCCGCATGTCGATCGTCGAGGACGATGCCCTTAAGTCGGAGGGCTTCCGCATTGTCCGCAAAGGCGATCAGATCCGCATCACCGCCATCGATGCCGCCGGTCTAATGTATGGCGGGCTGGAGGTCGCCGAACTGTTGCGGGAAGGCGGGATCAAAGCCCTAAAGAACGCGCTTCAGAATCCCTACATGCAGATGCGCGGCACCAAGTTTAACGCCCCGTTGGATCTGCGCACCCCCAGCTACACGGACGTCTGCGATTCGGCCCAGGTCAACATTCCGACGATGTGGGATTTTTCCTTCTGGACCGAATACATCGATGCACTGGCCTCCGCGCGCTACAACTATATCTCCATGTGGAGCCTGCATCCGTTCCCGTCGCTGGTGAAGGTGCCCGGCTACGAAAAGGTGGCGCTCAACGATGTGCTGCGTTCGCGCACCATCCGCGCCAAGGAATACTACTCGCTCCTCGGCCAGGGCTTTGTTTCGCCGGAAATCCTCGAAGACGCCGAGGTTGTGAAAAAGATGACCATCGACGAAAAGATTGATTTCTGGCGGCAAGTCATGGCCTACGGGAAATCGCGCAATGTCGATTTTTATTTTGTGACCTGGAACATTTTTACCGACGGTACCTTCGGGCAGTACGGCATCACGGAGAAGGTGGACAATCCCGTGACGGTCGACTATTTCCGAAAGAGCGTAGCACAGATGTTCCTGACCTACCCCGATCTTGCCGGCATCGGGCTGACCACCGGCGAAAACATGCCCAAGGTCAATCAACAGGAAAAGGAAGACTGGGCGTTCGCCACCTATGGACAGGGCGTGCTTGATGCCGCCAAGGCGATGCCGGGCCGTAAGATCCGCTTTATCCACCGCCAGCACATGGCCAGTGCACAGGCCGTGCTCGACACCTTTGAACCGCTGGTTGAAAATCCCGACATCGATTTTGTCTTCAGCTTCAAATATGCTAAGGCGCACGTCTACAGCAGCACGAAACAGCCCTATCACGAAAAGTTTGTGAAGGATCTCGCGCCGCGCGGCGTGAAGACCATCTGGACACTGCGCAACGACGATACCTTCCAGTTCCGCTGGGGTGCGCCCGGCTTCGTCCGCGAATTCATGGAAAACATTCCCTACGATGTTTCGCAGGGCTACTACTTTGGTTCCGACCAATGGATCTGGGGTCGCGAATTCCTCCACCGCTCCGGCCCGAGCCAGGGTGAGCTTGAATTAAAAAAGCATGCGTATCAATGGATGCTCTGGGGCCGGCTGGGCTATGACCCCACCCTTTCGGACAAGCGGATCATCGACTGGCTCGGCTCTCGTTTTGATCTCGATGCCACCCAGGCCCGCGTACTGTTCGACGCTTGGCAGAATGCCTCCATGATCTACCCGACCGTGACCGGCTTCCACTGGGGTTCGCTCGATTTCCAGTGGTACATCGAAGGTTGCGAAAGCAAGCCGAGCTATTCAAAAACCGAAACCGGGTTCAACGACGTCAACTTTTTCATCTCCCTGCCGCCGCATCCCTATGCCGACTGCCAGTCGATTCCCGACTTTGTCGCCGGCAAAAAATCGGACAAGCAAAATCCGATGCAGGTGGCCGACCGGCTGGAGGACTATTCCAATCAGGCTGAAGCCCTGCTTAAAAAACTGAACGCTGCGCCCGGAATGGAACTTGCTCGCTCATTGGCCGACATTGATATCGTCGCCGCCATGGGCCGCTACTACACCGAAAAAATCCGAGGCTCGACGCAGCTTGCACTCTTCCGCGAAACGCAGAAGCCGGAACATCAGGCCAAAGCCATCGAACATCTGGTCAAGGCTGCCCGCGCCTGGCAGATCTACACAGAAAAAGTTCTGGCGCTGTATAAAAATCCGCTCTGGACCAACCGCGTCGGCTACGTGGACCTCAAAGCCAACTACCTCTGCGCACTCGATGATATCCGCATCGCCGGCGGCAACCCGGCCATCGCCGGTTTTCCCGCCGAACTCGCCACTGAAAACGAACCCGTCGCCCGTCCGTGGGGAAAAGCAGCGCAGTAGTGACCGAACGCAGACGCGGCATTTTGCCGCGTCTACATTCCTCCGAGAGCCTGGCGGAGAATACGGCGTTGGGCTGCCCATGGCGGTAAATCCGGCGCAAACGCCAGTTTGATTGTTCTCAAAGATCTGAAACCCGGTCATTTCAGCGAGCTGCGGAAAGTCCTCTCCGGGCAAAGCGGCGCATGATCCAAACGCTTCCAACGTGTCAGGGCGTAGTCCGTCGGGTGACGGACGAAGACTGATGATTGGAAAATAGATTCCAGCGATTGGAAATCCGTTGGACTCCCGCCAAACGCAGGCCGCCTGCCATCCTTGACAAAACCTTCGCCCTCCACTTAACTCTGCCACCATGAAACCACTCTTCAGAACGACCTCTCCCAGTGTGTGCCCCAATCGCTTGAAAAGCGATTTCCTATCAATTTGCGCATCAATGATTTTGAAAGCAGCCAGTCATATTTGCAGAGAGCTTATCCATTATGTTTTGTTGCTGCTGTTTTTTGCTGCGGTGGGTTTAGGGGCGGCCGAACGACCGGCATCTGCCGGTATCGCCGCGATCCGGCTTGGGCAGATTCGAACCGAGGGGTTGGAGTCTGAGGACTTTATCCGGTCCACACAGATCTACATGACATGGGCGCAAATTCAGCCAGAGCGGGATCGATTTGATTGGACACTTCTTCACGCGGGGCTGGATAAGGCGCTTGCGTTGAGGAAGCCGGTTATGATCAATGTCAACCTGCCGGCTCCGGAATGGCTGTGGGATGAGGTCGCATGGATAAAGATTCATCCAAAATGGCCACAAAACAAACAGCCGCAGTTCTGGGATCCGGTTTATATTGAATATCACACGGATTGGATCCGACGTCTGGCTGGCGAAATCGGCGCGTATCGCAACGGCGCTGCAGTCTCTTGGGTATTGGGGGTGCGGGTGATGCCGAACGGCCTGAATCCGGAAAATGTGGATACCGGCAATCACCCGGCGGATCCCGCGTGGGATCTGCCGAATACTCCCGGCAGTTGGCATTATCCGCCCGGATATACTGCACAGAACTGGCGTTGCAAGGTCCCGGGAACCGGAGCGGTTACAGATGCTTATATGGCCGCGGTCATGAGGGCCTATCTGCAAGCGTTCGAGCCGCTGGGAATTGACTGCGGATTCCGGGCGCCGAAATTCAACCGGATGTACGGTGCCGCCGCTATGCACGCGCTTTTCGAAAATCCGTTGGCAATGGCGATTGATACTGGGTGTGAGGCCGGTGTACTTGAAAAAAGTTCCTACGACCGTTTTCCTGTCATGCGCCACCGCTGCCGCATTGCCGGAGCTCCCGGATATTGGGAGGATTATAATCATTCTGCTTTTACGGCGCGGTATGAAAATCCCGCTGCGGATTTCTATTGGCGCCAGCTCATCAAGCTGGATGCCGGAGTGTCCTGGAGCGGAACCTACGGGGCGGATCTGGAGAAATACCGGACCCATCCGGGTTATCGGAAAGCAATGGATTTTTTCAACAAATACGCCGGATGTCACAACCTGCCTGACCAGTCGCCCGGCGCTTGGCTTGCCTTCTGCGACGGCGAGGATCTTAAAGATGTCGAGGGTCGACGGGTGCGTGACCTCTCTTTTTTTATGAAGTGTAGCAGTCCGCCGGAGAATGTGCACTACAGCCGAAACCACTCGCATGCGGCGCTTTCACAGGAGTGGTATTGCGCCCGGGTTGACGGAGTCTGTTCGTTTGATGTTGCGGGTGATTTTGCGCACAGTTTTTCAACCGGCGTGCAATTCCGGGTCACGTTTAAGGCGGAGCCGGACGTTGACTGGGTTTTGAAGTATCGTGTTGCTTCAGGCAGTTATACGACTGCGGGAGCGGTGTCGGGCATCGCCGATGGCGCCGGCTGGTGTACGAAAACATTTGAGCGGACTCCACGTGCCCCTCTCTTCACCGGCGACCAGGATTTGCTGATCGAAACCGTCCCCCCATCCGCTGTAACGCTGCATATGATGGAGCTGTTGAGATAGTCCGGCGCCGCGGACTGCCGGCTCCTGACGCTGGCTTTTTGTATGTTGGTTCCCACGAGGTTTTGCGAATCGTATCTTCCCTGCCTCATTAATATCCGGCACAATCAGCAGCATGTTGCCGGGGTGTTAATTGAGAAGGGGTCGGCTGTGAAGATGGAAACGGAATCAGGAAAAAGAACGGATTCTAAAAAACATCGGCCGACCCTTTCAGAATGGAGCGTTTGATAAAAAAGCCTGGACTTTCAATTTGTGTGTGTGCGTTTTGCCTCTATCTCGCATCGTCGTGCTCCCATTCGGAATCAAAGATCGGGGCCGGGAAGGATAAAATTGTTCCCCGTGATTTCAAGAACGGACACAAAGCCAGGAGTCTGACCTTTATAAAGACACCGGGCGATAGAGCCGTCATACGTACTGGAGGGGCGAATCTCCCCACGACTTCCTGGGATCCGTACATCCATGTAGATGCAGAGGGTTATCACATTTTCTTCACGTCAATCTTCTGCAAAGACGGAGAGGGCTACAACTTCTCGCTCCATCCCGGAAACCAAGGGACTTGCAAAATCGCCGATAATTTTGGCTCCATCGCATACGGCTTTTCCAACGACAAGGGCCTCACTTGGGAATTTCGCAAAAGTCCGGTTACCGACGGCGGCGGCAACACGGGCTGGGATGACCATGCGATTGAAACTGCCCATGTCGCGCGCATTGGCGATAAATTGCATCTGTTCTATAGCGGCACCAGCATGGCGATGAAGAGTCGCTATCAGATTGGGAAGGGCGAACTCGAGATCGAAGATAATTCCATTTACAAAACACTGATGACAAAGGACAGGAAGTTTTCGCGTCCCCCGAAACCATTTTTGGCCCGGCAGGACAAGGTTTCCGCCCTCGGCAACAATATCCAGGAACCCTCCGTTGTGGTGAAAGACGATCGTCTCGAACTGTTCTGGATTGGGCTCAGTTGGAAGCTTCCGGACAAGCCTGAGGGAGTTCCGGGACAGAAGCTCACCGGCATTGGACTCATGAGAAACGTTTACGATCTCAACTTCAACCTGTTGGAGGAGACCGAAAAATCCATTGCCAACGGGGTCAACATCACAGAAGTGAAATACTTTGATAACCAGTACTACATGTTTTTCGGAACGATGCCGCTCGGCGGGGCTTTTCACAAAGGGGAAAAGATCGGGATCATGTCTTCTCCGGACGGGCTTGACTGGGGTGGTAGAAGAGTGATTCTCAAAAGCGGCCCGCGCGACAGCTACGACGGCTGGGGCATGTTTGGTCCTACGGTGGCGTTGGATGGTAAGGATCTGGTTCTCTTCGTCACAACACTGTCAGTGGAAAAAGGCCGCGTTGATGATGTGTCCAACTTAAAACCCGGAGAACGGATTGGTATCGGCCTGGTCAATAAGACGATTTATGGGGGCATTGGCAGAGCGATTGCCAGGTTTTCGGATTAAGAAAGAAGAAGGGTCCGGGGAATCGGGAATTGATCTTTGCGCGAATGGCTGAACATTCGCCGCAGGGGGAATCAGACTGGCAGGCGACCAAATTGACAAACCCCCTGTCTTCCACTACACCTTTACTCATGAAATCGCTATTCAGAATGATCTCCCCGAGTGAGGCCACGTTGCCGCGTCCAACTCGGCTCCCCGTGAGGCGGCACGTTGTGCCCCCGACGGGGCAACTCACGTGCACGTGGCGGGGGGCGTACCCCAATCGCCTGAAACGCATTTTCGCACTCGTCACCGTCCTTTTTCTAACGCTGTTGCTTGGGTTGACATGGGAAACCGGATACGGAGACGATGCAAGCAGGGCACCGGGACCCCCGCTGGCCCCAAAGCCCTATCAGATCGGCATTGCGCCCTCGCACATCACCAAGCCCACCGCGCCGCTGTTCGGCGATCGCGTAGATGATTGGGACGAGGTGCGCCAGAACATCGACTTCTACAAGGTCTATTCGCTGCAGGCCGTGCCTCCTGACTGGGCCAGCCCGCTGCCGGTCGATTCGTTCGCGGCCTTCGTGAAAGAGCACGGGATCGCGGTCGACGCCGAGTTTGGGAATTTCAGGTTCAACGGGGGAGTGGGAGAAGGCTTGGCGGCGGCAAAGCGCGCCCAAGCCATGCACGCCTGGCTGGGACATCGCGGACTGAAACTCCATGCCTTGCACCTGGACGGTCCGATCCGCCGGTTGATGGGCTGCGACCGCAAAGAAAACGACGGCCTCTCCTTGACACAAGCCGCAGAGGAAATCGCCGTTTTCCTCTCCGAATGCCGCAAGGCGTTCCCCGGCACACGCATCGGCTTGATCACCAATTTCCCCAACTGGCACTACAGCCCGGAGCACCCGGGAATGCTGGGCACCTGGACGGACCGCAGCGGGGTGCACTATCGAGACGCCTTGGAGGCCGTCTACCATGCCGTGCGCGAAAAGGGGACCCGTTTCGATTTTGTCGAGGTGGATTGTCCGCTGAACTACTACCGTGCCACGACGAACCGTGCCGATCCGTCCCGGCGAGTGAACAACGCGGCCAAATTCAAAGCCCTTCAAAGGTGGTGCGAAGAACGGGATCTGGAGTTCTGGCTGGTGGTCAATTACGACACCAATCCGCAACGCGTGGCAGGTAAACCTGAGTTGGGTAACCGTCTGTTTCACGATGAGACGTTGGCCTACATCCGGCAGTTGCGCCGGGGCGGGGTGTTTCCCGATTGCTTTACGATCCAGTCCTGGTACAAGCTGCCCGCAGAGCACCTTCCGGAAGAGGGGGGCTACTCCTTCATGAACACCGCCCGCGATGCCATCAGGCTAATCCGTGACCTGTTCCCCGCACCGGACGAAGCAAAACAATGACACATGCGAACCAAAGGGGCTGCCCGGGAAATTGGGGCGAATGACTGAACATTCGCGGCAGATGCGCAACCTTGCAGAAGCTGCAGGTTTCAGCTCGATGACGTGGACGGCGGTGCCAAGGGTTCCAATGATTGGAAAATAGATTCCAACCATTGGAAAACCGCGGTAGGATGGCTTCCAATGATTGGAACGTGCGATCGAATGGAAATGAAAGGAACAGCCATGAACAACACCAGACGCCACCTCCTGAAGCAAACCGCCGGCGCGGCCGTGCTCCTCTCTTCTTCGCTGGCTTTCCGGCGGGCCGCCGCCCAGACCGCGGATTCCGCCGGCGCTGATCCGGACGACACCATTCCCGTACCCGAACCCCGCGTGGCCCGTTTCGAACGGCTGGCCTTCGGCATGTTTATCCATTGGGGGCTCTACTCGCAGCTGGGGCGCGGCGAGTGGGTGATGAACCGCGAGAAGATCCCGAAGGAGGAATACCGCAAGCTGCAAACGACCTTTACCGCCGCGGATTTCGACGGCCGCGCCATCGCCCGGACCGCCAAGCGCGCCGGCATGAAATACATCACGCTCACCTCGCGGCACCACGACGGGTTCAGCCTCTACGATACCCGCGGCCTGACCGACTGGGACGCCATGCACGCCCCCGCCAACAGGGATCTGGTCAAGGACTTCGTGGAGGGCTGCCAGGCGGAGGGCATCCTGCCGATGCTCTACCACACCACGCTCGACTGGTACCAGGAGAGCTTCGAGAACGACTTCGACGCATACCTCGACTATTTGCATAAATCGGTCGAGGTGCTCTGTACGCATTACGGCCCCATCGGCGGCTTGTGGTTCGACGGCAACTGGAGCAAGAAGGACGCCGACTGGAAGGAAGACCGGCTCTACACGATGATCCGCCGCCTACAGCCCGAGGCCATGATCATCAACAACACGGGGTTGAAGCAGCGCGGCAAGCTGGGGCACCCGGAAATCGACAGCACCACCTTCGAACAGGGACGGCCCACGCCCATGGACCGCCGCGGCCTGCCGAAATACGTCAGCGGCGAGATGTGCCAGACCATGAACCGGCATTGGGGAATCGGCGTCAACGACTTCGCCTACCAGTCGCCGAAGGAAATCATCGAAAACCTGTGCGCCTGCCGCAAGGTCGGCGCCAACTACCTGCTGAACGTGGGCCCCACCGCGACCGGCAGGATCCCCGACTACGAAGCGGCCGCCCTGGCCCGCAGCGGCGACTGGGTGCGGATGCACGGCGAAGCGGTGCACGACGGAAAGCCGTACGCTCTGGAAAGCAAGGGCCGCGACTTCGCCCTGGCCGCCGGCGGTAAAATCTACCTCTTTATCCACGACCTTGACCTGGGCCACCACCACGGACCGAAGCCGGAAGTCTCGGGGGCCGGGCCGCGAACGTTTGCCGGGTTGGACCGGCAGGTCGGCAAGGCGGAATGGATGGATAACGGCGAGAGCCTCAAGTTCAAGCAGCAGGGCGACCGGTTGACCGTCACCTGCAAGAAATTCCCCTACGGCACGAACACGGTCGTGCGGGTGGCCTGTTTGACGATTAAATGAAAACGAAAGGAACAACCATGAAAACAAAGAGCACAAAAAGAGAATTGCTCAAGGCGGCGGCGGTTGGGGCCGTTTTTTCGGGAATCAATGCCAGCGGCGCGTCGGCCTGGGCCGGCAAGGCCGGCGGCGGGAAGCTTAAGCTCGGGCTTGCTTCGTACACCTTCCGGAAGTTCGATCTGGATGAGACGATCAAGATGACGAAACAAATAGGGCTGGAATATATCTGTCTCAAGAGCATGCATATGCCCATGGAAAGCACACCGGCGGAGCTGCAGGCGATCGCGGCAAAGGTCAGGGATGCGGGGCTGGTGCTGCACGGCGGAGGGGTCGTCAAAATGAAAAAGCCCCAGGAGATCGACGCCGGGTTTGAATACGCCAAAAACGCGGGCTTGAAGATGCTGGTCATCTCGCCTGACCCAAAGCTGTTGCCGTTGATCGATACGAAAGTGAAGGAGTACGATGTGACGGTCGCCATCCACAACCATGGACCGGGGGACAATGAATTTCCGACGCCGATGGCGGCCTACGACGAAATCAAGAAGTATGATGCGCGGATCGGCTTTTGCCACGATATCGGCCATACGATGAGGATGGGGATTGATCCGGTAGAAGAGACCATCCGCTGCGCCGACCGGCTTCACGATGTGCACTTCAAGGATGTAACGGTTGCGGCCAAGGAGGGGAAGTCGTGCATTACGGGCCGCGGCGTGATCGATATTGTCAAAATGGTGCGAACGCTCAAGTCGCTCAACTATGGCGGGGTGCTCTCGTTTGAATACGAAGCGGAAGATCCCTATGTTTCGCTGGCCGAGTCGGTTGGATACACCCGCGGGGTGATGGCGGCAATATAGCAACCTTACCGGAAGGGGTCAGAGTACCAGCTTTAGTCAACCCTGATTTTTGAGGTTTGTTTTTGGCATGGCGGGAGGGGCTCCGCTAAAGAGCGGTTTTTTTCAGGTTTTATTTTCGCGGGGTTTCGGCTTCGGGTTCGGGGTGGATTCCAACGGCTGGAAACAGGTGGTGGCATTCCGGGCTCTGGTGATCCACCCGCTGCAGACTGGTTTGACGAGACATCGGTTTTGCGCATCGGCGCAGATTTTTAGGTTTGCGGCGTGGGTTAGGATAATTGCTTCCAATGCCTGAAAGCACCACTCTTTACACATTATGTGACAAAATCTCCCTGAGATGTGTACTTGAACTAACAAGGATGTAAAAACAGGAGGAGCGGTAAAACGATGAAGAGGCTGGCATACATCATGTTTGCGTTGCTGATCGGAGTCGGTACCGTTCGGGCTGTGGAGGTCTACACTTTCGAAGCACTTGCGATCGACAGTAACATCAACGGCCAGGATCACTGGAAGGTTCAGCCCGGCGGGGGACAAGCCACCGTGCGACAGGATGAGACGAGCAACGGTACTCAGGTCGTCCGCCACTACAAAGAGGTAGGAGGCGCCGACCAATCCGCGTATATCACCCGCACGAACGATGCGAGCTTTAATTTTCTACCCTTCTCCGGCTCGGAGAGCAATGCGATCATCCAGAGTGAGGTCAATGGTGAGCATCTAGCCATGTTTGCCCTGGGTTGCGACCGCAACGGCGACGGGTTGTTGTTGAGCGCAGACGGGGAGCTGGGGCCGGCCTTCGGGGTTTATGACCGCAACTTCAGCATCCAGCAGGCCGGACTGGGGTCCATGAGCAACGTGGTGTTCGGGAGCGGCAACAACGGCAGCGACTGGTATCGGCTTCAGTTGCAAATAGATTTTACGGCCGGCGAGGGGAAAGGGACCGGCAGCCTTTACTACATGAACCTGACTGACGGTGATACGGTTTTCCAAGCGGTGGCCGGACTAACCGACCTGCCGCTGGGACTGGACGGGCTGCATACAGACGCCCATCCGTCGCAGTGGAATGCCATTTGGCTCCATCTGCGGTCCAGCGGCGGCAGTATTCCCTGCGCAGATAATCTGATTCCAAACCTCAACGGCATACTCATCACTGAAATGATCCCCTCGCCGGACAACATGCTGCGCTGGCGGGGTGGTACGGGACCTTATCAGGTGCAGCGGCGGGAACGCCTGGACGCAGGCAACTGGGTGGACGAGGGCGGTACCACGATGCTGACCAATGCGACGGTATCAATCACTGCCGACACTGGATTCTTCCGCGTCACCCAGCCGTGATCCAGTAATTCTCCGCTATTTCAACGACTCCCAAAGGCTGGAAAAAAGTTTCCAATGACTGGAAAAATCCGCCGCTTTTTTTCCAATGATTGGAATCGGTACTTTTCTAAAGGCCAAGGAACTGGATGGCCATGCCGGAAAGGCAGATGGCGGCGCCGGCCAGCGCGTGGCTGTAGCGCTCAACGTGGCCGAGCTTCACGAAACTGACGCCCCATGAAGAGATCAGCACCACGGACATCATGGTGGAGATGGTGACGACGCTGAAAACGGCGGTGACGAGCAGGAGCCCGGGAAGGCTGCTTTCGGCCGCAGGATACATGATTAGCGGGATAAGCGGCTCGCAGGGGCCAAGCACGAAGATGGTGAACAGCACCCACGGAGTAATGTTCTTTTTTTCAACTTTATGCGGATGGGCATGGGCGTGGACGTGGGCGTGTTCATGGCTGTGCACCACGTCGTCCTTGTGTATATGCGCATGGCTGTGCGGCTTGTTTTTGATGGCGCGGTGTATGCCCCATACGCAATAGGTGAAGCCGAAGATAATCAATGCCTGCGCCGCGAGGTTGCCGCGGAACGCCTCGAAGGCCTCCAGTTTGCCGAGTGCCAGGCCGAAGGCCACGCCGATCAGTCCCAGCACCACCGAGCTGAATACATGGCCCAGTCCGCATAGGAAGGTGATGAACAGCGTTTTGGTCATGCTCCAACTCCGCGCTTTGCTCATCACGATGAACGGCAGATAGTGATCCGGGCCGAACAGGGTGTGGAAGAACCCGATCGTTGCGGCGGTAACACATAGCACTTTGATGGCCTCGTTCATTCGTGGCGCAGATATATCATGTTTCCATGGAATGTTCGCAGTTTTTTTGCATGATTTTTCCGTCTTCACCCCAATAAAAAACCTTGGCGGTCAAAAGCTTGCGGTTTCCGCAGGCGGCGGATACACTCCGCATGTCAATGAAAGGGGGGTGCAGAATCGGCTAAAGGAGAAGAACGATGAAGATGATCCATGTGTTGTTGCTTTCGATAACCGTTGCGCTGTGTGCATGCGGCAAGCAGGAAGTATCCGAAGAAAAAACGCCCGGAAAAGAGCAGGCCGCGGTCAAGGCGGCGGAGCAGTGGCTGAAACTGATGGACATGGGGGAATACTGCATGAGCTGGGAAGAATCGGCCTCCTTTTTCAGGGGCGTGGTTCCGAAGAGCCAGTGGGATCATACGGCGGCGGCGGTGCGCAAACCGCTCGGCGAAATGGTTTCACGCAAGGTCAAATCCTCCAAATACATGACGGCTCTTCCCG
>JAIPIO010000069.1 GCA_021734595.1 Kiritimatiellales bacterium
CCTACAGCTTGGCGCTCCCCCTGTCGCACTCGGCGCAGGTCAAGGCGCGCTGTCTGAGCGGCGGCACATGGAGCGCGCTGACCAAGGCGACGTTCGTCGTCAACGAAGCGTCGCCGCTGCGCGTCACCGAGATCATGTACAACCCGGCCGTCACGGGCGCAGAGTTTATTGAACTGCTCAACACCGGAACAGAGACGGTCGGTCTGGCCGGCACCGAATTCACCGAAGGCATTGTCTTCGACTTCACCGACGGTGATGTGGCCACGCTCGCCCCGGGCGAATATGCCGTGTTGGTGGACGATTACGACGCGTTCACCAACCGTTATTCCAACTGGGCCGACATCAACATTGCCGGCGTTTATCATGGAAAATTCTTCATCCCGACCGCCGCTCTGGATAACGGCGGCGAGGAACTGCTGCTGGCGGATGGCCACGGCAACACCATCCTGGATTTTGAGTACAACGATTGGTACGAAGCCACCGACGGCGAAGGCTATTCGCTGACGTTGATTGATCCGACCGCGGCAACCAACACCTGGAGCGACAGCTCCTCCTGGCGTGCCAGTGCCTACACCGGCGGTACGCCCGGCGAAGGGCCGTTCGATTTCCCGTCGCCCGGCGATCTCGTAATTAATGAAGCGTTGACCCATCAGGACGACGATACGCCCGGTGACTGGGTCGAGCTCTACAACAGCTCCACCAATACCATCGACATCAACGGCTGGTTCCTGAGTGATAATGAGAATGACCTTGCGATGGTTGAGCTGAGCGGACTTTCGGCGATGGCCCCCGGCGGCTATTTGGTGCTGACCGAAGCCTCGGATTTCGGGACAACCGTTGCCGGAACCAACGGCTTTGCCTTGAGCGAACTGGGCGAAAACATCTACCTCTCCTCCGGCGCAAGCGGGGAACTCACCGGCTACCGAACGGAGGAAGCCTTCGGTGCCGCCGAGCGCGATGTCACTTTTGGTCGGCACGTCAAGAGTGACGGTACCGCTGATTTTACCGCGCAGAGTGCGCAGACTTCGGACGCGACCAACGCCTATCCGTTGGTCGGCGATGTGGTCTTTACCGAGATCATGTATCACCCGGCCGACAGCAACGGTTTCGAGTTCATCGAAATCTGCAACCGGACCTCTTCGGAGGTTGCGCTCTACCATGCCACCTACACGACAAACACCTGGAACCTCGATGGAGCGGTGGAATTCACGTTCCCGGAAGGTTTAACGCTTGGTGCCGGGGAATGCGTTGTGATCTCCGAAACCAATGCGGCGGCGTTCCGTAGCTATTATCTGGTAGATGCCGGCGTCACGGTGCTGGGCCCCTACGACGGTCAGCTCAACAACGACGGTGAAGATCTTTATCTGACGCGCCCCGGCAACCCGGAAGATCTGACCGGCGAGATTCCCTATATCGTCGTCGAACGGGTCGAATACAACGATGCCGCTCCGTGGCCGACCGATGCCGACGGTCTCGGTTCCTCCCTCGAGCGCGTCGACGCCGCGTTGTATCCGAACGACGCCGCGAACTGGGCGGCGAATGCGAGCCCCTCGCCGGGCGCCGCGGATGTTGATGTTGCGGACCCTGACGCGGACGACGACGGTATGCCGGATAGTTGGGAGGAAGACTATTTCGGTGGAACCTCCGTTGAAAACGGCGGTGCAGATGAAGATTGGGACAAGGATGGCTCGTCCAACTACGACGAATACATCGCTGGCACCGACCCGACCGATCCGGGCTCCGTCTTTGAATTTGTCTATGCCGATTTCGCATCGGATTCCGTGTTCTCGTGGTCGAGTGAGACAGGAAAAATCTATTCGCTTTGGGTCAGCACCAATCTGGTGTCGGGGGAGTTCGCGCTCACCAATTCCGTTATCTATGCCACCCCGCCGCTGAACACCTTCACCACGAGCGTGGAGAGTGCGGAATGCCTGTTTTTCCAACTCAGAGTTGAGAACGAGTAACTACAGATGATAGCCACATTGGACAGTGTGAAAACCGGGAACGCAGACTTTTCCACGGAACTGGACCGGTTCGAGGCGAAGTATATCATTCCACGTCGATTGGTGGGGCCGATCAAGGATTTCATCCGCCCCTACTGCACGATGGACAAGCATTGCGCGGTGTCGGGCGGGCATTACTACATCAACACCCTTCAGCTCGATTCGCCGTCGCTCTCGCTCCACTATGCCAAGGAGTGGGAAGCCGCGCACCGGTTCAAGCTGCGCGTGCGTACCTATGGCAAGCCCCCGGGCAAGGCTCCGGTGTTCCTTGAAATCAAACGGAAATATTTCGAGCGGGTGATCAAGTCGCGCGCCTGCATCCCGTTTGGCGAGTGGCGCTCCGGCATTCTCGAGAGGCATGTCGACGAGCTGGATCTCAAGTCCGTAAAGGAGCGCGAGGCGTTTCGGGAATTTGTCCGGTTGACCAACGAGATCGGGGCCGGCCCGCTGGTCTACATCCGCTATTGCCGGGAGGCGTTCACCGGTATCTTCGACCACTATGCCCGGATCACCTTCGACTCCCAGCTGTGCTACCAGCCGGTGTTCGACATGTACAACTGGGGTGCCGGCGGCCGGTTCATCTCGATGGATAGCGGGCTGGTGCGCGGCCGCCGGGAATCGTCGCTGGTGCTGGAAATAAAGTGCACCGAACAGGTGCCGACCTGGATGGTAGAGCTGGTGCAGGAATTCGACCTCGTTCGTTGCGGAAACTGCAAATATTCCACCGCCATCTGGATGGAAAACATGTTGACCGGCACCGGCGAAGCGCCGTTCGACGATGAATTTGTTCTAACCTGAGGAAGATTATGAATACGAGTGGATTTGCCGACCTTTTATCCGCGGCTGGAAGCGCGCAGAGCTTGAGCCTGCAGCATGTCATCTCCGCAATGCTGCTGAGCTTCGTGCTGTGCTCCGTGATCGCGAAACTTTATCAACTGACGTTTCAATCGCTCTCCTATTCGCGCTCGTTCGTGCATACGCTGATCATTGGAGGGATGATCACCTGCATGGTGATGATGTCGATGGGAGACAGCATTGCGCGCGGGGTGGGGGTGCTCGGCGCGCTCTCGCTGATCCGCTTCCGCACCGTGGTGCGCGATCCGCGTGACATGATGTTTTTATTCGCGACGCTCGGCCTCGGCATCGCCTGCGGCGCGGGCATGTTTGCCGTGGCCGTAACCGGGTGCCTGTTGCTCGGTTCGGTGATTGTGCTGTTGCACTGGGCGCCGTTCGCCACCCGTCGGCGCTACGAAGCGATGCTGCGTTTCCTGGTTGAAACCAATGACGATAAGGCCCGTTTGGAAGTGAACACGGTTCTGGACGAATGTTGCGGTGCCTACGCGCTGCTTGCCATGCGCGAAGCCGTGCAGGGCGACCTGCTGGAATATTCCTACCAAGTGCGTCTGATCGATCCCTCCTACCAGGTGGATATTGTCAAGAAACTCGAAGCGCTCGACGCCATTGCCGAGGTCAACCTCGTCATGCAGCGCACCACCGTGGAACTTTAAGCAGGAGCTCATTCTATGACTGATCGAGAATTTAAACGTCCCGCCCTGCGCCACCGTCGTCGCCACATGATACGGCAACTGTTCGGCAGCTGGCCGTGGATTATATGGTTGAGTGCGGCGGTTGCGGTATTGCTGCTGCTGCCCGGCGGCCTGCACCGCATTCGCTTCCACGGCGTGGCCGAAAGAACGTATGAATATGTGTCGCCGCTGGAAAACGGCCGCTTAAAATCACTGCTGGTTGATATGGGTGATATCGTCCACGCCGGGCAGCTGCTCGGCGAGCTAGATAATGCTTCGCTCGCGACTGAATTGCTGATGGACCAGGCCTCGCTGATGAAGACGCGCGACAAGGTGTATTCGATCCGTTGCGATGTGGAATCCCTTAAGCTGGAAGAAGCCAAGACCGCCGCCGGACTCCAGACCTTGGAAAGCCGCTGGAAGCGAACGCAGGAGCTGCGCGCAAAGAACCTGCTGCTTGAACAGGATGTGGAAGACCTCCAGCCGCAAATCGAAGCCACGCGCAAGGTGCTGGGCCATTATCCCGGACTCATCGCCCAGCTCGAAACGCGGCCCGAAGCCGCGCAGCGCGATACCGAGGCATTCAAATCCGAGGATCTTCGGCAGCTTCAGTCGGCGCAGTGCCGCCTGGTGGCCAACGCCGCCGGAGTGGTGGCCGAAGTGCTGCACCAACCGGGCGATGTGGTTGAGACCGGCGATCCGATCGTTCGCATCAGCAATGTATCTACCATCCGTGTCATCGCCTTTGTCCCGGAGGAAAAAAGGGAAGGGATCGCCGAGGGCGAAAAATGCCGGGTCATCACATCGACCAGCCGCGAAGTTCACAAGGGCACGGTAAAAACCGTGACCGCCGACATCCGCAAGCTCCCGGTGTTTACCGGCTTTGGCGACCAGATCTTGCGCGGTCGCCGCATCGTCATCGAACTCGACAACGGTGCCGAACTGGTGCCGGGCGAACGGGTAGTCGTGGTGCCTGATGTTTCAATATTCGACCAATGGATGGGGAAGAGATAATGCGCCGAAAAATGATTCAACTATTCATTCCCGGCCTGTTACTGGCGTTGCCTTCCTTGGCGAATGAAGCGGAGCTGAAGGCGTCCGTCCGCGCCCGTTCCGAGAGCGCGCTGCTGGAGGAGTCGACGGCGGCGAAGCAAGCCGCCGCCCAGGCAAAAAGCCGCTCGGAATACGGCCTTGAACTCCGGCCGCGTGTGACCGATAGCGATGCCGGTGTCGGGTTGAGAATCTATCTGCCGGATCGTTGGAGCAAGAAAAAGCTGCGTGAGCAGCTGGTGCTCGTGGCACAGTCGGAACAGCTGCGCGTTGCCGCGCTTGAGTGGCAGGAACTGCTGGCGGCCTACCGCGACTTCTGCACCTACCGCATGTTGCGCAAGCAACTGACCCTCCACGCGGCCGAACTTGAAATCCTCGAACCCTATCTGGCGCAGGCCGATCTCAGCGTGCAGCAGCATCAACTTGCCGTGGCCGACAGGGTAAAGCTCTACAGCCTCTATCTCGACCTGCTGAATGACCGCGAAAAAAACGAAATGGAATTCATCGGCATCCAGCGCCGCTTGCATCTGGCGTTGGGTAGCAAGGCCGATCTGGAAACCTTTTCTAAAACAGCAACCATCGAAATACCGGGACGGCTTGAAATCGGCGAGCTGGTTCGGCAAGCGCTCGGGAACCGTGCCGACTACCGGCGGCTGGATGTCGAGGTGCGGGCACTCGGCGCGGCCGAAGCCGTGGCGCGTTCCGAAGATGGTTTTCGCTTTAAATATATCCAGCCCGAATACAGCGTGGATTTCGACGGCGATCGGGAGCAAACTTGGGGCGTCTCGGCGGCGTTTGTCCTGCCGTGGGGAACCCGCAACCCGGAGATCGGCGCGTATCAACAGCAACGGATGCTGGTGGTATCCTCGATGGAACAGCAACGCCGGATCATGGAGGAGCGGCTCCAGGTTTTGCTCAATGCATCGGTCGCCTTGAAGGAGCAGATTGAGCGGCGCAGCCATCTCGTCCTGCCCTTGGTCGAACAACTCGAAACCGATCTCGAACAAATGGACAACCTTCCGCTCGAACAGTTGCTCGACCTGATGTCCACCCGCGAACGGATTCTCGACGCCGCTCTGCAAACCGCCAAGGCCGAGTGCGAGCGCGAGCGCATTGCCGTCGATCTCGCCGAAGAGCTCGGCACCCTCGGCGAATAGTCTCCCAAAACACATCATGACAAACAATTCATTCACACGGGTGGGTGGTTGTCATTTTCCCCTGTTTCAATGGTTGCGTAACAAGGGAAAGGAGACCGATGTCATGAGAGCAATGGTTAAAGAACGGCCGGCCGGAGGAGAACGGTTTCCGCTGGCGCTGGCAATGGTAGAGGCTGCGGTTGCGGACAGTGTTGCCGCCCTGCATATGTGTTGGCGGGAATCGCTTGAGGCGGAGCGGGCGGGCGATATCAGCCTGGCGCTGGAAATCCACAAGCAGATTCTATCAGAGGTTGGAAAAACCTATGTGGTCAATCTGCGCGCGGGTTGGCTGTACTACCAAACCGGTGGCTACAGCAAGGCGCTTGAATGTTATGAAAAAGCCGCGCGCAGTTTTCCCGAGGCGGTTGCGCCCTTGCTGGGAGCAATGTGCTGCCAGCTTGCAATGGGTAAACCGTACAGCGCGGCCCGGTTGGTGAAGGAAATCATCGATATCGACGGATTGAACGATGCTGCTCCCATGCAATTGGCATCGCTCTGTTCCGTCGACGGTACGAGTTCGCTGCTTCCGTTCCCTCGCCGGGGAAGCGACCGTTGTCCTGCACAGCAGCATGGCGCGGCATAACCGCAAAACGTACGGGATCTGGAATGCGTGGGAACCACAGTTAAATACGGAGGCAGAAAATGAAAAAACTCATTGTATTGTTTGCAACCATCACCATTGCCGCACAGGCGGCCGAAGAGTTCCGCGAGTTTACCGCGAATGACGGGCGCAAATTGAAGGCCAAGGTGGTCTCCTACGACCCCGGCACCGAAAAGGTCAAGGTGTTGCGGGAAGACGGGCAAGCGGTCACCGTGAAGAGCGTTGCGTTTTCGCGGGAAGACCAAGCCTATATTCGCGAGTGGGGCGCATGCTCTCTCTTCACGGAACCGTCCCATCTCATCATTATTCCCCGCCGCGCAACCGTCCGAAAATGGCGCAGTAAACATGAGAGCATGCGCCGCCAAGGCGGTGTTGGCATGTCGTCCGGTCAAGGACCCGACGGCGGTGGAGGGGGCGGTAATCGGGGCGGCCAAGGTGGTGGCGATGGCAGCGAAATCGTCGCGACGGATAAATACACCAAATACCAATACGACCTCTCTTTTGCTAACCGCTGCGGCATTCCGCTCAAGGATTTAAGCGTGGAATACCGTATCTACTACAACCAGGAAAGGCCGGTTGCCGAGGAGATTCCATTCCAAGAGAGCAATAACCAGCGGCAGGGACCGGGAGGCGGCCAGCAGCAGGGATCGTTTGTTGCGAAGCCCGAAGTCAAGGTGAAGCGGGGAACGCTTCCGTTACGCCGCCTGGAAACCAGGGAGCGGCGAAGTGTCTCCACGGTAGCCATCACGCTGTTGGAACGCAACGGCAGCGGCCAGGGAAATATGATAGATCTCGACGGGGAACTTCACGGTGTCTGGATCAAGGTTTCCATGAAGGCGCCAGACGGCACCTGGAGGGTACGCAATATTGCCTATCCACAAAGTATCATGAAGGAATACCGATGGGACGCTGAAAGCGAAGGGGCTTCCAATGCCGCCGGGCAACAGGATCGCCGCCAGAGGTCGCCCCGTTCGAGGCAAAAGTGAACCATGACAAACCACTCACGAAGACTCGGTGCGGATCGTCGTTTTCCGATGCTTCAATACCTCCATCAAACCAAGAGAATAGAACGTTAGGAGCAAGGGAATGAACTCTATGGCCAGTCAGTCTATTTTGCGGGAGCAGCGTTGGGAAAAATCGTGCAGGGCGGAAAGGCGAGGCGACTATGCAACGGCATTTGAAATCCATCAAACCATCTTGGCGGAGGACACAACCTCCTATGGGGCTTGGCTGCGGGCCGGATGGCTCTCTTATCAGTTGGGGAATTATGAAGAGTCGCTGCGCTTCTATGAACAGGCTGGCACCATGACCAAAGACGAATGGCCAAAATATGGCATAAAGAACTGCCGAATCGCGCTCGGCGATACCGACGCGTTGGGCAAAATGACCTAATCAAATCTACGGAGTGGACCACTCGACGAGCCATTCGGCGGCGGCATAGAAAAACAGGTTTTCCAACAAAACTCCCTTTTCCCCCAAAAAAAGCCTCCCATGAATGCGCAATGCATTCGTGGGGGGCTTCCTTTCGGCTGCTGCCGAACATTTTTCCCCAATATCAATGTTTTAAAACAAACTCAGAAGGAGAACGAATATGATGAAACGATTGGCAATTCTACTGTTGGTGGGAGTCTGTGCGGGCTGCCAGAGACCGGGCGCTCCCATGGGCGGGCGTGGAGGAAAAATATCCGGCGCCGACTTTGTGAAACGACTCGACAAAGACCGGGACGGCAGGGTGTCCGTGGATGAATTCGACGGCCCGGCCGGAGATTTCACGCAGTTCGATGCCAACGGGGATGGTTTCCTGACCGAAGATGAGGCGCCGAGTGGTCCGCCGCCCGGTGCCGGGCGGGGCGGCCGCAGATGATGCCACGCATGGCCGGGTGGGTACTGGCAGGGCGATGGTGAATGTTGTGCCCTGTTTTTGATTCTTCCTGCCATTGGAAGAATTCTTCCCATGGCTGGAACTTTTTTATACACTGCGCATTTCGTGTCCGTATGCCGACGCGGGGTTCGTTTACTGTTTAAATGATGTATTGAAACGGAGGAGTGGAATGAAAAGACGTGGATTTATTGGCAGGGCGACGCTGGCGGGGGCAAGTGGTTTTCTGGTTTCGAAAACAATGGCGGCTCCCCGTAAGAAACCGAACATTGTTTTGATCATGGGCGACGACATTGGCTTTGCGGACATCGGTTGCTTTGGCGGCGAGATCGATACGCCGAACCTGGACAAGCTGGGCTTCAACGGCATGCGCTTTGCGCAGGGCTACAACATGGCGAAGTGCAACCCGACGCGTTCGGCGATGCTGACGGGGACGTTTATCGGAGGCAAGGATTGCCAATCGATGGGCGAGCTGATGGGCAAGGCGGGGTATTCAACCCTCTATGTGGGCAAGGAGCATTTCGACGGCTGGGTGCCGCGGGAGCGCATCACGGCGATGAACAGCTTCGATCATTCGCTCTGCCACTATGGCGGCGCGGGCTGCTTTTTCTCGCACAACCCGATCACGTTCTATCACAACGAGAAGAAACTTGAGCATTCGGAGGTGGAGGCGAACACCTCGAAGCCGTACTACAAAACCAACGCCTACACCGACTATGCGCTGCGCTTCCTGGATGAAACCAAGGACGACGGCAAGCCGTTCTTCCTCTATATGGCCTACGAGTCCGCGCACTACCCGATCCACGCGCTGAAGGAGGACTACGCAAAGTTTAACGGTCGGTATGATGTGGGCTGGGACGAAATTCGCCGGAAGCGGTTCGAGAAGCAGAAGAAGCTGGGCATCATCAAAGCAGGCACGCAGCTCTCGTCGCCGTCGGGACTGAAGGGAATGGAGTATGTGCCGTGGAAGGATGTTCCAGCGGACGAGAAGAAAAAGCGGCTGGAGGAGATGACCGGATTTGCGGCGATGGTGCACTGCCTCGACCGCAACATCGGTCGGGTAATCAAGAAGATCGAGGAGCGCGGCGAGCTGGACAATACGCTGATCATGTTCCTTTCCGATAACGGATCGTGTGCGTTCAAGCGCTGGAAAAACGATCTGCATCCGACCGATCCAACATCCTACCGCAGCCTGCATTCGGTATGGGCGAACGTGGGCGACACGCCGTTCCGTCTGTTTAAGCAAAACGGCCACGAGGGCGGGGCGCGCACGCATATGATGGCGCACTGGCCCGCAGTTATTAAGAAGCCGTCGATCTGCTGGGACGTGGCGCATTTGGTGGACTTTATGCCGACTTTCCTGGAGATCGCCGGTGGCAAGTATCCGTCCACGCAGGATGGCAACCCGACCCCGACGCTGGACGGCCAGAGCCTGATTCCGCTGTTCAAGGGGCAGAAGCGGCCTGATCACAAAATCATCATCACGGGCTGGACGGAAGCCAAGCGCGCCATCCGACAGGGCGACTGGAAACTCGTACGTGATGGCGGCGACTGGGAACTCTACAACGTTGAAAAGGATCCGACCGAGCTGGACGATCTTTCGCAGAAGATGCCGGAAAAGGTGGAGGCGCTGCTGAATCTCTATGCCGATTGGCGCGCCGCACGGCCCTACCTGCCCGAAAGGCAGAGCGGTGGCGGTTCGGAAAAACCAAAGGATAAGTCCAAAACCGGGAAAAAGAAGAAGCGTAAAAAGAAGTAGGCGGATTGGAAACCGGAAGCCGGAAACTTGAAACTTGAAATGGGGAAGTTCCAAGGTTTGGAACTCTTCTTTCAGTGATTGGAAAGGTTACGTGATGAAAAAACTGTTGTATTGGCTGTTTGTGGTTGGGTTGCTTTCGGGTTTTACATTCCAATTTTAAAGTTTCGGCGAGACAACGTCAAAGCCAAACTTTCTGATCATCCTGGTGGACGACATGGACATGGGACAATCTTGAATTGAGCGAAGACGCCTATCGCCTCACGGACCTTTGGAGCGGAGAATGTCTTCGCCCGGATTCGAAAGGCCTTTCGCTGGTGATGGAACCCCACTCGGTTCGGCCCATTGAATTACGGAAATAATTGATTAATCGCATCGGAAGGATCTAGCTGATATGAAGATAAAATATGAACCGATCAAGTTTTGGGGCGTCCTGATCTTTTTCACGTTGTGCAGCACATTGGGTCGCGCGGAAAGCAATGTCGATCTGACCAACGGCGCAAACATAATGTCGTCCGATGCAACGAAAATTTACTCCGCACCCGAGGGCATTGACCGCAGCGCAGACTTTGCGGTCACCGTAGACGGGCAGGAGGCTTTTGTTTTTTATGTGGCGGAAAACAAGCTTAGAAAAAAATACTTGCCCGGTGCGGATATCACATCCGTGGGGAGTAAAAAAATCGTTGTTAGGAACACCGTTTCTGATCCGAGTAAAATAGTGATCAGAAAGGCGCGCGAATCGTGGGTCTCTTTTGAGACCGACCAGAGCGCGCTCATTCACGTCGGACAGTTGGCTGACGCGCTGCCGATGGAAAATGTACTGCTGATTGACGAACTCGGCAATGCGGTCAAACATGAAATTGCCGGCAAAAAAATCTCGTTCACTGCAACAGCCGGGCACAAGTATGCATTGATTCTCAACCGCGACCTTTCGCGCCGCTTGACGATTTTCGCCGAAACCCCCGAGCAGGATGTCCCGGACATGAACGCTTCGGATACCTTTCTCATTAAGCCCGGCACCCCACGCGCGGACTACGAAAAGACGACAAAAAGCACCCTTTATTTTGCGCCCGGGCTGCATGAATTGGGCGACGGCTTTCCGCTTAAGCCGGGTCTGCAGGTCTACCTGGCTCCGGGGGCGTATGTGCGCGGTTTCTTTACGTGCCCGCCGGATGCGGATACCGCCGGTGCGTCGGGGGTAAAGATCTTCGGACGGGGGATTTTATCGAGCGAATATAACCAAATCACCGATGGGCCGAATGAAAATTTCCTGCCCCGTCCGTTGCGTTTTTGGAGCAATTCGATTTACCTGGGTGGCTTTAACCGCGAGCCTGCCGACAACCAAATGGTCAAGGGCATCACCATTATCTATCCCACGCAGCAGCCGATCATGGGTAATGGCCGAAATACGCTCATCGAGAATGTTAAGGTTATTAATTTTGAAAAAGGGTTTGGCGGCATCTGCATCGGCTCGCAGTCAACGGTAAAAGATTGCTACGTGTCGACCGATACCCGGGCCCTCACGACGTTTGGCTCAGACACGACTTTCAGTCGTAATCTGGTCGTCGGCTTTGAGTCGGGCACGCCGTTTTTTGTGGGCAGCCGCATCCTCGACGATCTCAAGAACATCACATTCGAGAATTCAACCGTAGTCGGTAACTGGGACAATCTGATTGCCGTGCAACAGGCGCACTTCGGTAATCTAAGCAATTTTGATTTTAAAAATATCAACGCCTTTTACCTCGACGACAAAACCAAGGTGTCGCTGTTATCTCTGGCGGTCGGGTTTTCGCCCTACCGCCGCGGCGATTATCAGGGAAGTATTAACAAGGTGACAGTCAGCGATATCCACATCACCGCATTGAATTCGTCGCCTGAGGTTTCGGTTGCCGCCTACGGTTTTAGTGAACAGGCAGCGGTACGCGACGTCAGTGTGCAACACATTAAGGTCAATGGTGAGATGGCAGACTTACTGCCTAAAATCGAGCAGTGCGCCTATAATATTACCGTTGGCGACAAGACGATCAAAGAGGGTACGCGGCCGGACGCCAAAGATATGAGTCGGAAATACCCGCCCGTTGCAGCGGTGGATAACCCAGCGAAGGAGTACCCGCGTCGCGACAAAGATGGCGACCAGTATGGCCGGAATATCGCCCACGAGATCGCCTATCCTACCGCGAAGCAAAAAGCCGCCCCTGATTTTCCGAAAAGCTTGTCCGCCGCTTTTGGCAACAGTGCCACCGGCGCGAGCCTGAAGGGGATAAAGACCATTCCCGCTCCGAAGGGGGATTTTTTGCAGACCTACGCGGCCGTCAACGACCCACGCATGTACACGCTGCATTCGCCTGATTACGAGGTGATCATCGCCCAAAAAAGCAGCCGCACGCCGCCGGCGAATGTACCGGTCTACGAAAACATTGGAACGTTGATGAGCACGGGCAACCGCGTCGTCAACCCGCCCCCGATGCTGACGGAGCATTTTTCTAATTTCACCCATCGCGGGTCGGTGGAGGTGACGGTCAGGATGAAAGATCGCGTTCCGGCAGTCAAAGACGCGCTGATCATGCCCTCGCAATTGAAGATCCAGCCAACCTATTCCGCTGACCGGCGGAGCTTCACGTTCATCCTGCCCGGCCCGCAATACCTCGCCATTATCATCAACGGCGACTGGTTGCGCCCGTTGTTTGTTTTTGCCAACCCGCCGGAAGACCCTGCGCCCGACCCCACCGATCCAGCGGTGCTGACGATTAAAACCGGCGACGACTATAAGACACTGAAAAACCGCAGGAAACTCGTCGATTACCGGGTAATTAATTTTGTGCCCGGTTATCACAACATCGGTTTTTTCTTTCCCGTTTTTAGCGACCAGACGATTTATATCCCCGGCGATGCGTATGTGGCGGGCACGATCCTCGGCGTCAATCGCGCCAACGCAGACAATAATGCTTACGGGACGAAGATCATCACCAAAGACAAAAAGATATTTAACTATGCCGCCTTTCTTCACGGTTACCGAAATGCCGATGATTACGTATATATGGATACTTCCATGACCGGGAAAAGTGATTTCCTCGGTGCGATTGAAAACTTTACCATCCGAGGGCGTGGCATTCTTTCCGGTGAGAAGATGGATTGGTTCAAGGGGCAGGAAAACGTGCCCAGTTACATTATCCTGGTTGACTCATCGGGCCAAAACGGGGTGCTGGAAGGGTTGACCTTTACCGGCAGACACTTCCACTCCGCGAATTTCTTCGGCTCCCCCGCGTTGTTGGCCAACGTGAAAACCCTATACGGCTTCCACGGCAACACCGACGCCTCGCAGTGGGGGATGGTGCGGCGCAACCTCTTCAGTATCGAAGCGGACGACGGCACCTACATTAAGAATGGTTTGGATGTCGATGGCTGGTTTGCTTGGCAGCAGAACAACGCCAACGTATTTTGCTTCACCCGTTCCATGCCCAGGGACGGCAACACCCTCGGGCACTCGCTCATTCGCAACGTAACCGTGATCGACGGGCGTTACGGAGCGTCCTTGGTGAGCAATCTGGCAGGGACGCAATACAACCCGATGCGCGGCGGATTCTGGCTGGGCATCAATCACGATAGAAACTCCCACAATTTCGGCTATGTCGCCGACATCGTCATGCAGAATATCTATTTTGAGACCATCGTCAACCCGCTCTTCCAGTTCGCGCCGATGACCGGCACGCGCTACAACAAAATGATCGGTGTCGAGGACATTACCTTTGACAATATACAAGTGCCCATGGGGCAAAACTGGAAGAGTATCTTTGGTGGCCGCCCTCAAGCCCCGGATGATTTCATGCGCGGAATTGTGATTAAAGACCTTATCATCGGCGGGAAAAAGACCAACGGTTTCGACGAGTTCGCCCGTACGAGAAGCGAGGGGCGTAATTTGGATATAGAGATTGAATGAGGCGTTTCTCGCCTCAATGCCGAGGTTGACCGCGACATGGGAAAAGTTTGAATAGAGAGGTTGGAGATGATGAATGTGAAGATCCGCGTATTATGGAGTGTCATACTGGCAGGGATAGCCGTGTCGGCTTTTTCGGCACAGCCGAAGCCAAACTTTCTGATCATCCTGGTGGACGACATGGGCTATTCGGATATCGAGGTGTACGGCGGCGAAGTGAAAACGCCCAACCTGAAACGGCTGGCTGAGGGCGGCATGAAGTTTACGCAGATGTACAACACCTCCAAGTGCTATCCGACCCGTGCCGCGTTGATGACCGGAGTCTATTTTCAACGAACAGACCGCGAATTCCCGAATACGGCGACGATGGGCGAGGTGTTGCGTCCGGCGGGCTACCGCACGCTCTGGACCGGGAAGCACCATGCCAAGTTTAATCCCACGACGCGCGGGTTCGACCGCCACTTCGGGTTGCTGGGCGGTTGCTGCAACTACTGGAATCCTGGATCGGCCGCAAGGCCGGGCGAGGGCGCTCCGGCTCACAAACTCCAGAGCCGCTGGTCGCTCGACGGCAAAGAGGTCGATGACTTTATCCCAGAGGATAAGGATTTCTACACAACCGATGCGTTCACCGACTACGCATTGAAGTGGCTGGAGGAATACAAGAAGGAAGTCAAGCCGTTCCTGCTGTATGTCCCGTACAACGCGCCGCACTGGCCGCTGCATGCCT
>JAIPIO010000070.1 GCA_021734595.1 Kiritimatiellales bacterium
TTTACGCTTCCAAACAACACGCCTCCCACGCCTCCTGCGGGAGTGATCCCAACGAGCGTAACGATTGGAACGATCAGCGGATCATCCATTACCCACTCCACGTTGGACACCGTGACAGCCGTATTCAATATTCCAGCCGACGAGACAGAAGCGGCCAAAGACGTGGTCATTCAATTTCCCGGACCGCAATTCACAGGCATTGGCGGATTCACG
Organism: Kiritimatiellales bacterium; assembly: GCA_021734595.1. Lineage (GTDB taxonomy): Bacteria > Verrucomicrobiota > Kiritimatiellia > Kiritimatiellales > Pontiellaceae > JAIPIO01. Next base: position 214 of record JAIPIO010000070.1, read on the forward strand.
GTCGGGAATCCCCCATCCGGCGGGAATTCCTCGACTAACGGTCCCGCAGCGACTGGCTACAGTCTTTTTTCGGCGCTTAATTCGAAAGACACCTATTTGATGGATAACAACGAAAACATCGTCAAAACCTGGTCGAGTAGTTATAACCCGGGCAATGCGGTTTATCTTCTGGACGACGGCTCATTGATGCGTACAGCGAATACGGGCAGCACCACGTTTAATGCAGGCGGCATGGGCGGACGTGTCGAGAAGTATGACTGGGACGGCAATCTAACGTGGGCGTATGATTATGACAACGCGGCTCATCGGTCGCATCACGATATCGAAGTGCTGCCGAATGGTAATGTTTTGATGATTGCATGGGAGCTGAAAACGCAAAGCGAGGCCGAGGCGGCCGGACGCAACCCGAGTCTGCTGGATGATGCCGAGCTGTGGCCGGATTATATTATTGAAGTGGCGCCGACTGGCAATTATGGCGGAACGATCGTTTGGGAATGGCATGTGTGGGATCACTTGATTCAGGATTATAATGCTTCCGCCGCCAACTATGGTGTGGTGGCCGACCACCCGGAAAAAATCAATCTCAACTTTACGCAAGGCGGGATGAATGACGGGGTAGCCGACTGGAACCACAACAATGCCGTCGACTACAATGCGGAACTCGATCAGATTTTAATCTGCTCTCGCAACTTTAGCGAGATTTGGGTGATTGATCATAATACCACTTCTTCAGAAGCCGCCGGGGCCGCAGGTGACCTGCTCTATCGCTGGGGCAATCCACAGGCCTACGGAGCAGGAGACTCGACCGACCAGCAGCTTTTCGTCCAGCATGACGCGCATTGGATTGATGCCGCTCTACCGGGCGAAAATAATATTCTGATCTTCAACAATGGCCAAGGTCGCAGCGACGGTGACTATTCATCCGCCGTTGAAATTGTGCCTCCGGTCGCCGCGGATGGTTCCTATACAAACGGTCTTCCTCTCGCGCCGGTTTGGATCTACACGAATTCGGTCGCCACCGACTTCTACGCAGCCAATATCTCCGGTGCGCAACGGCAAGCGAACGGCAATACCCTTGTCTGCGAAGGCCCAACGGGCCACGCCTTCGAAGTCACCCCTGAAGGCGAGTTGGTTTGGGAGTATAGCGCCAGCGGCGCCATCTTCCGCTTCGAACGCTATGCCCCCGACTTTGCCGGATTCCAAAATACGGAATTGGCACTGCCGACCGTTCCCTACGCGATTGTCGATACTGCACAGACAAACTTTTATGATAATACGGCCCCCATTTCCGCGCCCGGAACCAACGATGCCTTTTATGGGCAGGATGGCTCCTATGCCGGCAACCAGCCTTCGTATGAGATCAGCCCCGACGGACTCACTGTTTATGACTACAACACCGGCCTAACCTGGACGCGCTCGCACGATCTCAACAACGACGGGCTGTTGAATTACGACGATAAGCTGAGCCAAAGTGAGGCCGTTACCCATGCCGCCGTCCTCAACTCCGCCAGCTTTGGCGGCTATTCGGACTGGCGATTGCCCTCCATCAAAGAGCTCTACTCGTTGATGGACTTCCGCGGCACCGACCCGAACCCAACCGCAACCGATACGTCCAACCTGACTCCCTTTATCAACACCAATTACTTTAAAATTGGGTATGGTGATCTAGATGCTGGAGACCGGATCATCGACGCTCAGTTTGCAACGACCACCATCTATGTCGACTATGTGATGAGCGGTCAACAGGCCATGTTTGGCCTCAATCTGGTGGATGGGCGCATCAAGGGATATCCGACGCTGACCGGCAAGACCTATTATGTCTATTACTGTCGTGGCAATACAGCGTATGGCACGAACGACTTTAGAAACAACAGCGATGGTACCGTAACGGATAAAGCCACCGGATTGATGTGGTCACAGGCTGATGCTGGCGGCATGGACTGGGAAAACGCACTGGCGTATGCCGAAGGATCAACCCTGGCCGGACACTCCGACTGGCGGTTGCCCAACACCAAAGAGCTGCAATCCATTGTGGATTACACCCGCTCACCCGGCACCACGGCCTCTGCCGCGATTGATCCCGTTTTCTCCGCCACGCAGATCACCAACATGGCCGGCCAAGCGGACTATCCGTGGTATTGGGCCGGGACGACCCATATGAGTTATACGGGGGATGCATCGTCCGGTTCCTATGTCTGTTTTGGCCGCGGCACGGGTACCACTGACGGCACAACCATCATCGACGTTCACGGCGCCGGTTGTCAGCGTAGCGATCCGAAAAGCGGCGACCCCGCCGACTATCCCAGCGCCGGACATGGCCCGCAGGGCGACGTGCAGCGCGTCTACAATCATGTCCGCCTCGTTCGCGATGCCGACCTAAGCGCTTTAGATCTGGACTCGGATACCGACGGCATGAGCGATGTCGATGAATTGTTTATCGGTAGCGATCCGAACGACTCAAACTCTGTACTCAGATGCGAGATGCAGATCGATAGCGGCGATGACGTGCAGATCAACTGGAGCTTGTTCAACTCTGGATTGCGCTACAATCTGCTAGGTTGCACCAATCTGGTAGAAGGCAACTGGTTTTTTGCAGGTACAACCACGGGAAGTAACATAGCGCATTCGACGGATGCGAACTGTATCTTTTACCGTGTTGAGGTAATAGAAAACAACTAGGAGGAATGACATGAAAACGCTAATGATTCTAACCGCCGCGCTGACGGCATCCATCGCCTCGGCCGTGACGTATCCCATCGTCGACACCGGGCAAACCACCGCATTCGGGACGGACAAAGGGCAGGACGCCCACTACTTCGCCAACGCCCCGTCCTATACAGACAACGGCAACGGCACCGTAACCGACAACGTGACCGGACTGATGTGGACGCAGGACCCCGGCGCAAAAATGACCTTCAACAAGGCCGTGGCCGGTGCATCCAAATGTAAAGTCGGCGGATACACGGATTGGCGCCTGCCGACCATCAAGGAACTCTATTCCCTGATCCAACTCAACGGCACCGACCCCGATCCGATGAGCACCGATACGTCCGGCCTGAAACCGTTCATCGACGATTCCGTCTTTAAATTCACCTACGGGAAAGAGGAAGACGGCGACCGGATCATCGACTCGCAGTTCGCCACGAGCACTAAATATGTCAGCACCACGATGCGCGGGGCCGAAACCATGTTCGGCGTCAACTTTGCCGACGGGCGCATCAAAGGATACGGCATTGAGGATCCGCGCGGCAGAGGGGCAAAAACCTTCTATGTGCTCTATGTGCGCGGCAATCCGGACTACGGGAAAAACAAGTTCAAAGACAACGGCGACGAAACCGTCACCGACAAAGCCACCGGTCTGACCTGGATGCAAGCCGACAGCGGCAAGGGCATGGACTGGCCAACGGCCCTGGAATACGCCGAGGACATGGAATTCGCAGGGCATTCCGACTGGCGCCTGCCCAATGCCAAGGAGCTGCAGAGTATCATCGACTACACCCGCTCGCCCGACACCACCGGCTCGGCGGCTATCGATCCGATGTTCGATGCCACTGAAATTATAAACGAAGGCGGCAAAAAAGATTATGCGCACTACTGGACCAGCAGCAGCCATCTGAGCACCCGCGGGTCGGACACTGCGGTATACTTCGCCTTCGGCCGTTCCCTCGGTTTCATGAAAGACCGCCGCACCGGCGAGTATACCCTGATGGATGTGCACGGTGCCGGCTCGCAGCGCTCCGATCCAAAGGTTGGAGATGCCGCAAAGTTCCCGCACGGTCGCGGCCCGCAGGGCGATGTCATCCGTATCGAAAACATGGTTCGCCTCGTACGCGGCGGCGGTGTTGAAAAAATGGAACAGGATTCCGCGATTGAAAACCCGCCGGCACAGGTCCGGCGCGGACGCCCCGCAGGCAATCAGCAGCCGGACCGGCCTCGCGGTGGCGGGCAGGCAGCACGCGGCAGCCAGGGCAGCCGGCCTCGTGACAAAGTTCGTTCACGTGATACAGAATTTAACGAGAAGTTCCCGGAAGGTTCAACGTGGGCGGATTCTCTGCAACTTTACAATGCGGATCGCGAATTGGTCGCGGCCAACAGCATCTTTGACGCAGAGTACACGGTGGTTGTGGGCGGGTGTCTGACGTGCCCCGAATACCGCAATTCATATCCGGAGATCGAAGCGGTGGCGGCAGACTACCGCGACAAGGGCGTACAGTTCTACTTCCTCTATCAATCGCTTACGCACCCGGAAAACTGGGGCTTCGTTCAGCCGACATCCATTCAGGAACGCTTTGCTCAGGTTGAGTATGCGAAAGAGCTGTTACAGACCTCGATCCCATGGCTGACGGACACGATGGACAACGAGATGAAGCAGTCCTTCGCGATGGCGCCGAATTCACAGTTCGTGTTCGACCGCGACGGCCGGATTGTTCACCGCGATTCGTGGGGGCGAGGCTCCAGCCTGCGGGAGTCGCTGGAAAAACTGGTCGGGCCTTCCGACAGAATCACAACAGTCGCCGATTTGAATCTGCCTCAGTTTGGCCGCAAAACATCCTCAGCGAACGGGCTGCTCGAACCCCTACGCCTCGACGGAGTGGCCGTACCACTGCGAGTCACGGCGGGTGGCGAAGAAGCGAACGCAAAAGACATCAAGTCCCGCGATTACGGTGAATCCAATCGTTACGCAAAATTGCGTCCGGAAGCGGATCAGCAGCTAATCCAAACCGGGACGGGGCAGCTCTACCTCGGCTTTCGGCAGGATCCGGTGCTGGGAGGTGCCTGGAATAACCTGGCTACCCCCCCAAAGTATCGCGTCACCGCCAATGGCGCAACGGTCACGCCGGCGATGGCAGAATCCCCAGAGCTCAGCGTGGAATCCGACACCGAACCGCGTGAATTTCTCGTGGATGTAAAAAACTGGAAAGCCGGCACTCCGATTAAGGTGGAGATTCAATACTTCGCTTGCAACAAGGAAAAGGGCTGGTGCGAAGCGGTTGAACAGGAATTCACCGTGTGGCTCGAAGAAGACGCAACAGCCGGAAAGGTGGCCGGACGAAGCCACTTCCCCGGTGGTAGCGGTCAAGGTGGTCGCGGCGGGCAGAGTCAACGCCAGGGAGGGCAGAACCAAAGGCGCGGTCAAAACCCGGGCGGCTCCTTCATGGAACGCGGAGACCGCAATGGCGACGGCAAGGTTGCCAAGGATGAATTCCGCGGCCCTGCCGAACACTTCGGCCACCTCGACAAGAACGGAGATGGCTTCATTACCGAAGACGAAGCCCCTACAGGTCCACCGCCCGGGAGAAGGTAGGTCAGAAATATATTGCCGTCCTGATCGTTTTGCGGACGACCTCACTTATTGCCTGCGCATCCCATACTGACTTCGCGTTTATCCTGGCAGACGACATCAGACGGACGGGAACCACCGGGGCGATAGAACTTAAATAAAGGAGAATGAAATGAAGGTACAAATCATCACCGCAATTTTGTTAACGGCAGGAATCGCATCGGCGGTTACCTATCCCATCGTCGATACGGGACAAACCACAGCCTACGGTGGTCATGCGGGACAGGACGCCCACTATTCCGCCAACACACCCAGCTACATGGACAATGGCGACGGAACCATCACCGATCAGATTTCCGGCCTGATGTGGACCAAGGATCCGGGTGAAAAGATGACTTATGCCGAGGCCGTCAGGAATGCATCCAAATGCCGGACTGGCGATTATAAAGACTGGCGCCTGCCGACAATCAAGGAGCTCTATTCCCTGATCCAGCTCGACGGAACCGACCCCGATCCGACGAGTGAAGATACCACGGGTCTTACCCCGTTCATCGACGACACGATGTTCAAGTTCCAGTACGGCGACACGTCTAGGGGAGAACGCATCATCGATTCCCAGTTCGCCACATCGACCAAATATGTCAGCACCACCATGGGCGGAAACGAAACCATGTTCGGCGTCAACTTTGCCGATGGCCGCATCAAGGGCTATCCCATTCAAAGCCGCCGTGGCGAAAAGACCTTCTTCGTTCTCTATGTGCGCGGCAATCCGGACTACGGCAAAAACAAATTCAAGGACAACGGCGATGGAACCATTGCCGACAAGGCCACCGGACTGACCTGGATGAAGGCCGACAACGGCAAGGGCATGGACTGGCCAACTGCGCTGGAGTACGCCGAGGGCATGGAATTCGCAGGGCATTCCGACTGGCGCCTGCCAAATGCCAAAGAGTTGCAGAGCATTATCGACTATACCCGCTCGCCGGACACCACCGGCTCCGCCGCAATTGACCCGGTATTTGAAGCAACAGAAATCAAAAACGAAGGCGGTAAAAAAGACTATGCCCACTATTGGAGCAGCAGCTCGCATGTCAGCACCCGCGGCGCGGATGCGGCCACCTACTTCGCCTTTGGCCGCTCCCTCGGCTGGATGGGACCGGACGGCAACAAAAAGCTGATGGATGTCCATGGCGCGGGCTCCCAGCGCTCCGATCCCAAAACAGGCGATGCATCCAGGTTTCCCTATGGACGCGGCCCTCAAGGCGACGTGATCCGAATCGACAACATGGTGCGTCTGGTTCGTGGCGGAAATGTAGAAAAAGTAGATGCACCCGTCGTTCAGGAAACCACCCGCAGACGGCCCGGCCCGCCCGAAGGCGTACAGGGCAGCGGACCAGCCGGCCAGCGGGAAGGCGGACGGGCACCGCGCAGCACGGAAGATTTTCTGGAACGCTTCGATAGCAACAAGGATGGTCAGGTGTCGAAGAAGGAATTTACCGGACCGGCGAACCGGTTTCCCATGTTGGACCAGGATGGCAATGGAATCATTACGAAAGCGGAATTTGAAGCCGCACCCCCATCGGGACAACGGGGTGGCGGAACCGACCGGCAGGGGCAGCAAAGTGCCGGGCGAAAGGGCGGTCGCGGAGGGAGCGGCTTTCTTGAGCGTTTTGACGCCAATAAAGACGGTCAGGTGACGAAAGAAGAATTTACCGGTCCGGCAGAACGTTTTCCAACTCTGGACAAGGACGGTAATGGAATCATTTCAAAGGATGAGATCCCAACCGGACCGCCAGCGGGACAACGGGAAGGAAATGCGGCTCCCCGCCCTTTTAAGGCACCGGAGGCCGGCCGCACATCGGCAGCGTCCGTGATCCCCGGTAAAATATCGAAACCTAGCTTTGTCTTTATCCTGATCGACGACATGGGCTGGACCGGCTTATCCGCCGCCATGGATGACCAAGTCAAAGAATCAAAGAGCGATTATTACCAGACACCCAACATTGAGATACTTGCCAGTCAGGGCATGCGTTTCTCGAATGCCTATTCACCGGGACCGATGTGCACACCCAGCCGCGCGGGTATTCTTACGGGCAAGACGCCCGCCGAACTGCATCTGACCACACCCGGCGGAGGGGGACGCGTGCGCGATTACCAGCGATTGATTCCGGCTCAGCAGGTGAATGGTCTGCCGGAAAAAGAGGATACGGTGGCGGAGCTGCTTAAAAAAGAGGGCTATGCGACGGCTCACTTCGGTAAGTGGCACTTGGGCAATGTCTCGCCCGGCGAGCATGGCTTCGACTACCATGACGGCACCACCGCGAACGACGGCCCCGGCGCCTACAAGGATCCGAATCCCAAGGACATGTTCGGAATCACCGAGCGCGCCATTGATTTCCTTAGCGGACAGGTACAGGCTGGGAAACCGTTCTACCTTCAGCTCTCACATTATGCCGTTCACATGCCCAACGAGGCACTGCAGAAAACCATTGAAAAATTCAATAAACTGCCGACCGGAAAACGGCATATCAACCCGGAATATGCCGCCATGACCTATGACCTCGACACCGCCATCGGAATCCTGCTGAAAAAAATAGAAGAACTGGGCATTGCCGACAGCACCTACGTCGTGCTGATGTCGGACAACGGCGCGCCGGGCAATCCGCGCCGCCCCGAAAACGTTCCACTGGCCGGTGGCAAGGGCAGCCTCTACGAAGGCGGCATCCGCGTGCCGCTCATCGTCTGTGGTCCCGACATCAAGCCGAACACCTTCTGCCGTGAAAGCGTGACCGGCTGCGACCTTTTCCCCACTTTCTGCGAATGGGCCGGAGTTCCCGCCTACGCCAAGGCTACGGCGGACAAGCCAGGCATTGGAAAAATCGAGGGAACCAGCCTGGTTCCCCTGCTGACCGGAGAGGGAAAGTTCCAAAGGTTGGAAAACACACTTTTGTTCCACTATCCCCACTATGGCCAGGGGCCTGCCCAAAAACCGCAGTCGGCCATCATCGTTGGCAACTACAAGCTGCTCAGGGATCTCGAAACCGGAACAGCCCAGCTGTTCGACCTCGACAAGGATATTTCCGAAGCCAACGACCTCTCCAAAAGAATGCCGGAGAAGGCGCAGGAGATGGAAAAACTGATGGATGCCCGTCTTAAGGCTGTCGGAGCACAGCTGCCGACCAAGAATCCTGACTATGATCCCAGCGCGGATTCAGGCACTAGGCAACGCAGAAGAAGAATGTAAGGGTAGGGCGTGCTCTCCGAGCGCGCCGCCTGTCCTGAGCTGTGCCGAAGGGCGACCGGATGGGACAAGCCGCCCCTACCCAAAGAAATGGCCATAGAGGAATTCCTTGATGGGCTCGAGGCCGGTGCCTTCCTTGGCGGAAATCTCGTAGACGGTCTCGTCGGTGCGTTCCCGGAACTCCTTGAGATGCTTGGCCGCGTCGGGAGCATCCATTTTGTTGGCGAGCACGAGGTAGGGTGTGCAGGAAAGTTCTTCGCGGTGCAGCCGCAGTTCTTCCCGTAGATGGAGAAAATCGGCGGACGGGTTGCGCTGGTCGGTTCCGGCCATGTCGATGACGAACAACAGGAACTTCGAACGCTCGATGTGGCGCAGGAACTGGTGGCCCAGCCCGACGCCGTTGTGCGCGCCGTCGATCAGACCGGGGATATCGGCCATACGCAGGCGGCTGAAGTTTTCATACTCCAGCGTTCCAATGATTGGATTCAGCGTGGTGAACGGATAGGGCGCAATCTTGGGATGGGCATGGGTCAGCTGGCTGAGCAGGGTTGATTTTCCAGCGTTTGGATAGCCGACCAGCCCGACATCGGCCACCAGCTTGAGTTCCAGCCATACGGTCTTTTCCTCACCAAGGGTTCCTTCGGTAAACTGCTGGGGAGCCTGATTGATGGAGCTTTTAAAATGTATGTTGCCGATGCCGCCTTTGCCGCCGTGCGCAATAATAAATTCTTCGCCGTGCTCCACCAGCTCAGCCAAGAAGTTGCCGGTTTCATCTTCGGTAACAATGGTGCCGCAGGGTACCTTTACGATCTTGTGCGTTCCGTTTCTGCCGTGGCACTGCGAACCCTTGCCATGCTGGGCATGGGTGGCGCGCTGGTGCGGTTTGTAGTAGAGCGGCAGGAGCGAGTCTTCGTTGGAATCGCACTGGAGAATGACCGAACCGCCGTTTCCACCGTCGCCGCCGTCCGGTCCGCCGTGCGGTATGTATTTTTCGCGGCGGAACGAACAGCAACCGTTGCCGCCATTGCCGGCACGAATGTAGAGTTTTACGCGGTCTTTGAATACGACGTGTTTCATGGGCGGACAGTTAAATGTTCAAACGTTGAAAGTTCAAGGGTAAAAAAAAGGCGGGCTGTTGACCCGCCTTCTGCAAGCTTGGCTGATTGGTTTATGCAGCCGAAACTTCGCGGATGTGTACCTTGCGCTGGCGTTTGTTGAACTCCACTACGCCGTCCTTCAGCGCAAAGAGCGTGTAGTCGCGTCCGCAACCGACGTTTACGCCGGGGTGCAACTTGGTTCCGACCTGGCGAACCAGAATACTTCCGGCCGTTACCTTTTCTCCGCCGAAACGCTTGACGCCACGCCGCTGCGAATTGCTGTCGCGACCGTTGCTGGTTGATCCTTGTCCTTTTTTATGCGCCATGATTAATCTCCTGAAATTATGCTGTGATTGATTCCACTTTGATTTTCGTCAGTTCCTGGCGATGGCCGATTTTACGGCGATATCCTTTGCGCCGTTTCTTCTTGAAGGAATAAATCTTCTTGCCGCGCAGATGTTCATCAACCACGGAAACCTTCACCTTCGCGTTTTCAACGAGCGGTGCACCGACCGTAAGTTTTTCACCGTCAGAAACAGCCAGCACATCAAATTCCAGATTTGCATCTGTTTCGGTATGAAGCAACTCCACATCAAAAACATCGCCTTGCTGTACACGGTACTGCTTTCCACCGGTTTCTATAACCGCATATGCTTCCATAAAAATACCTCGCTGCCCAATCAGGGCTTTTCCTTCACAAAATCAAGGGTGCAGAAGCTAGGGAATAAGCCGTGCGCTGTCAACCCTTTATAATCCAAAATAATTGCGAATTAATCCGCCCATTCACCCCGCCGGAACTCCGCAACATTCGGATTTGTATTTCCAATGCATTTCTGCGAATCTCTGCGGCATCTGTTACGAAGTTGTTTCACTGGGAGATAGAATTGAGATTGGTACCGCTTAAAATACTGGCCGCTTCCCTGTGTTTCATGGTTCTGACCGGATGCGGCGGACCCGACACCTCGAAACTGCCGCTGTTTAAGATCCTCAACGATTCACTCGTCAACGCACGGAAAGAAGCGGTCTCTGCCCAGAAAGCACTGGCAGGGAAAGATTTCATCCTGCTCTATTTTTCCGCCCACTGGTGCCCGCCCTGCCGGCAGTTCACGCCCGAACTGGTAAAATTCTATAACGACCACCAGGCAAAGGGCTCCTATGAGGTGATCTTTATCAGCTCAGACCGCAACCAGACCGACATGCAGAACTACATGCGCGATATGCGGATGCCGTGGCTGGCGGTCGCCTACGGCAGTGTATGCGCCCAGCAGCTCAAGGATCATTACAGCGGACAGGGCATCCCCCGCCTCGTGATGCTCAACAGCGACGGAAAGATTATTTCCGACAGCTTCAAGGGCAAGCAGTATGTCGGCCCGTATAAAGTGCTCGAAGACCTCAACCTGCTAATCGCCGGAAGAAAGAACTCCCTCTCAACCGCCATTATCGCCAAACGCTATAAAGTGTCCGGGCTGGCCAGCGGCAAGGGCCGCAATCTTGCAATCATCAACGGCGACTTTGTATCCAAGGGGCATTCGCTCGACTCCAAAACAGTCGTGGGAGAGATTACGGACAAATATGTGGAAATCAAGGTGGAAGGGGAAACCTACCGCCTCTTCCCCGAAGTAAAAACGGACGGAAAATAGGTCCGCCAACGCGGCAACTCTCTTTTCCAATCATTGGCCTTGGAGCAACGCGGAAAGATAATTTGCGAAGCAAATAGTGCTGAAGAGCACGGTTCAAAAAAGTTCCAGGCATTGGAATCCGCGCACCTGCTGCCTGGCGCAGGGTGGTTTTTTTCAGCATCATGGTTGACATGCCGTCACCCCTCACGCTATAAACCCGCCCTTTGAATTTAGGAATTTGGGGGATTAGCTCAGTTGGTAGAGCGCTTGAATGGCATTCAAGAGGTCGACGGTTCGACCCCGTTATCCTCCACCAAATTACAAGGGCTTGCGGAAACGCAAGCCCTTATTTTTTAACTATCTACAGCAACAAGCACACACGGCCCCCATCTTTGACTCATCGCAGACCAAGTTCGGGGAAAAGTTCGGGTTTGGCCGTTTGATTCGTCCGCTTTGCATAAGAGCGGTTCATATCGTAAATCAGAACGGAGAAGGCAAGTGGCAGTGGAAGTTATTCGAAAAAAAAGGTCGCTGAAATCAAAATGGTGGCATGGCCGTTTCGAGATCAATGGCTCTACGAACTTTGAACATGGTTGATGCCTCCTTACTTAAAGGAGGTAAATCAAACAGGAGGAGAGTGATTTTTTTAAAAGGGGAGCGGAAACAGCAATTCAATGCGGGAATACAACTCTGTGTTATAGGAAGAAACAAATTGCATCAAGGAAGGTTCTAAATGTTATACATGCACATGTTAGGTTGAGCGCCAATCCGCCAGGCGCCTTACTGTGACGCCATGGGGAGGATCTTCGGGGAATTAGGCTTGTATGCAACCGAGACAACATAGGACACAACCGGGGTTGGAGGGAGTTCTGCTGGTTCTTACTCCTGCACTGTTGATGCTGCCGTTTTGCGGCAATGGTGTTGCGTATCCTAGACTCTGGCAATTAATCATCTCGGGTGTCGCAACCTGTGCGTGTTTAATGTGTGCACTTACCCTGTTTCGCAGACCCCTTATGGGAAAAGTATTCGGGACAGCAGGGATCATCGGGGGTTGTACAACCGCTTTTCCCTACATCTCCACCAATCCCTTTGCGGCGCTGATTGCCGCGATAGGCCTCATATTCATCATCACGACGCTGCTTGACCCAAACACCATATCCAGCACCGAATCATGGAGAAAGCATTCAGACTACAGCCTGATGCGCGCACGGTGGGCGGCGCTGTCTGTGCCCGCTATGGTGGTAGTCACGCACCCGCTCAACGTTGCTGGCGTGATCATTGCACCATATGTGCTTGTCGCATCCGCAGTCCTTGCCCAAATTCTGTTTCTCCTCTGGGCGATCAAGATTCGTTCCAAACTCGGCATTGTTCTGTCTGCTATCGGGCTTGCCGCATTTGGCTCTTTCTTTTGGGTTTCTGCCGGAACCAACATCGCGGCCATCGCGCTCGTTGTCAGCGCAATCAATATCGCAGCAATGTCCAGGCATCGTGGAAAGGGAAGGCATGAAGAGCAGTGGTGGGAAGTTCTACTCAATCATCCGGCAAGGATCCTGTTCACCACGTTCTTTGCTTTGTGTGCTTTCGGCACAGTCTTGTTGCGCATCCCGGCAGCGACGAAGCACGGAGCCATTGAAACGGTCGATGCCGTATTCACAGCGGTAAGCGCTGTTTGCGTGACCGGACTAATCGTATTGGATACCCCCCATGATTTCACCCAGTTCGGACAGTTCTGCATCCTGTTGCTTATTCAACTCGGCGGACTTGGGATAATGAGTATAACGACTCTTGCCCTCCATGCCATGGGACAGCGTCTGAGTCTTAGGCAGGAACGATTGATGACATCCATAACCGACACCAATCGTGAAAACCTGATCCACGCACTTGCTACAATTCTCAAATTTACATTCATAGTCGAAGGAATAGGTGCGTTATCGCTCACCACTATGTTCCTTTCTACAGGTGATCTCCTCGGTCAGGCCGTGTGGAGAGGTGTCTTCACGTCCGTATCGGCTTTCTGCAATGCCGGATTCGCATTGCAGAGTGACAGCCTCATATCCTATCAAACCAATCCTATGGTACTGCATATGGTTGCGGTTCTTATCATATGCGGGGGGATGGCACCGGCCACAAGCCTTATTATTCCCCGTTGGTTGGCAGGCAGACCCATACCCCTCCCCGCCCGGATCGCCCTGACGACCACTGTTATCATGCTCACAGCAGGAACTTTTTTCATACTGGGTTTCGAGTGGAATGGCGCACTGGCCGGATTATCCATGACGGACAAGATTCAGAATGCGTGGTTCCAGTCGGCGACGCTCCGAACCGCGGGATTCAATTCTGTGGACATTTCGCGAATTACGAGTCCAACATTTATGGTCATGGTCGCATTTATGTTTATTGGAGGCAGCCCGGGAGGAACCGCCGGGGGTGTAAAGACCACAACCATCGGTGTATTGGCCATGACCTTCTGGACAAGTATCGCGAACCGCAACGAAATCACCATCCAGAGTCGGCGCATTCATGCCAGGACAATCTATCGTGCTGTAACTGTGGTCGCCTCCGGCATCGTGATCTGGTTTTTGACGGTGCTCATGCTGGAGGTTACCCAGCAGATTCCTTCGAGATATCTGATCTTCGAGGCAACCTCAGCCATCGGAACGGTCGGGCTGTCGACGGGCGCAACCCCGATGCTTGATGAAATGGGAAAAGTCATCATCATCATCGCCATGTTTATCGGGCGTATAGGGCCTGCAACGCTGTTTATGCTGTTGAGCAGCGAACAGCCGGCATCGGACACCAGATATCCGGTTACAACCATTTCAATTACATAAGAACAGGAGCGCGAAACATGTCTCAACAAATATTGATCATAGGACTTGGACAGTTCGGGATGTCGCTTGCCCGAACCCTCTCTGAAAAAGGAGTGGAAGTGCTTGCGGTCGACAAGCGGCGGAACCTTGTCGACGAGGCGGCGGCTTTCGTGGCGGAGGCCGTGGTTATTGATGCCACCGACGAAGCAGAACTGGCAAGGCTGGAGCCGCGCCGCAGGGATGCCGCCGTCTGTGCAATCGGAGAAGACAGCAGGGAGTCCTCCATCATTTGCACGGCGTTGCTGCGGCAAATGGGTGTGCCTGTCGTGATAGCCCGCGCCAGCGACA
>JAIPIO010000071.1 GCA_021734595.1 Kiritimatiellales bacterium
GTGAGCTTGGAGTGCGCCTCCTTGGCCAGCGAGGGCGGGATGTCGAAGGGGGAGTGGACGAGTGCCATTGGATAGTAGATGAAGAAGGGCTGGTCTTTTTTGCGTTCGATAAAATCGAGCACGAACGAGCTGTAATGGTCGGGGCCGTATTCGGTTTCGGGGAGATCGGCCGATTTGCCGTTTTGCCAGATTCCGGCACCGTAATAGCGGTCGGTCTTCTTTCCGTCGAAAAACCATTTCCACATGCAGTATTCGTCAAAGCCGGTTTCGACGGGTTGGTCGGGAAAGCTATCGAACTGGCCGAGCTGCCACTTGCCGGCCATGGCCGTGGCGTAGCCGGCCTCCTTGAAATAGTTGCCGAAGGTTTTGAGCGGGACGGGCATCCGGTCTTGCGGGTCCTTGCTGATGAGGCTGCGGAATCCGGTTTTCTGCGGCAGTTGCCCGGTCATCACCATCACGCGGGTGGGGGTGCAGAGCGGGGTGGCGTAGGCGTTTTCGAAGAGCATGCCTTCCGCGGCCATTTTATCGAGGTTCGGCGTATAATAAATCGTGCTGTTGTAGCAAGCCAACCCTTCCGCGCCGAGGTCGTCGGCCATCATCAGAATAATATTTGGTCGCTTCTGTTTGGCGTTTCCAACCACTGGAACCGCCGCTGCTCCCGCCGCGATGCATTTGATGAAATCCCTGCGTTTTTTCATGATTAACCTCCTTTGTTTCCAACTTTGGAAGAAAAGTTCCAAGGGTTGGAAGTTCGTTTTACTTGAAACAGATGATCTTGCCGTCCTCGGTGGAGAGGTAGAGTTTTCCGTTGGCGGCGGCGAGCCCGTCGAACGCCGGGAACGATTCCATCTCCTGCGAACTGAGCTGCCTGCCATCCTTGGCGGAGTAGACGTTGAGCATGGCGCTTGACCGGCTCTCGAACGCGTCGAGCAGGTCGTTTGGATTGAGCTTGTCGGCAGGGCCGGCGGCGACGATCTTGTCGCCCGCCAGCACCATGGCGCGGATGCGCAGCGGAATAAACTCCTGCCACTTGGCGGGGGTTTCGCGGATGTAGCCCATGCCTTTTTCGGTGCCGCGCCCGCCACGCCGATGCGTGTCGTCGGCGGCGCCGGGGATCCAGTCGAGCGCCTTGACGGTTTTCTGTTTATCCTCGAGGTTGGGCTCGTTGTGGTTGTCGTCGGCGAAGAGGAGGTAGCCCTGTTCTTCGGGAATGAAGAGGGGGCTCCAGACATGGCGGCGGTAGAAATATTTGACGGCGTAGGTGGTGGCGTCGTCGAACACGACAAGCTGGCCGGCCTTGGGGGCGTGCTGGGCGAAGTAGAAGCCGGGCCACTGCTTGCTGTACATCCAGTAGAGTCGGTCGAAACCGGAGTCGTCGAGGAACCCGCCGGTGGCGGCGAGGTGGTTGGCACCCATGTCGAGCTCGCCGAGCGAACTTTCCTGCTTGGTTTCGAGACGGTTGAGTGCGCCGTCGAACTTGACGCGCTGCATGTAGAGGTTTTTGCCGTCGCTCACAAACAGGTCGGTGAGGGAGCCTTCCATGGCGAAGGGGGTGCCCACATCGGTCTTGATGTCGGGCCACGGGCCTTCGAGGATGTGATGGTGGAGCGGCTTGCCGGTTTGGGCGTCGAGGGCGTAGGCAACGATGCCGCCGTCGAGGTAGGAGGAGCGTCCGGCTGCGAAGTAGACCTTGCCGTCCTGCACGAGCACGCTGCCCTGCACGGGCCAGACCGATTCGACCTGCTCGAAGGAGACGGTATGCTGCGGGCCGGGGGCGGCGCGGAAACTCCAGGCGAGTGCGCCGTCGGTGGCGCGCAGGCAGTAGACCTTGCCGTCGCGGCAGCCGAAGAACACGGCGCCGCCATGGATAGTCGGGGCGGAGTCGATGCGTCCGCCGGCGGTGTAGCTCCAGACATCCTTGCCCGTGTCGGCATCGATACAGCGGATGCGATGGGCCTCTTTTTCGGCGACCCACAGGCGGTTGCCAACGATGACGGGTGGGGTGGCTTTGCAACCGAGTTTGGTTTCCCATTGCTTGGCAGGTTGGGCGGGCACCGTGGTCTTGACGGAGCCGCTGCGCTGCGGGGTGCGGCGGTACATGGGCCAATCGGCGGGAGCGGTTTGAGACTTGAGGTCTGGGACTTGGGCATATGCCGGGCCTTTGACGAGTTGCGCGGCGGTGGAGGGTTTGAGGGGCTGGGGTTTTTTGGCAGACATGGCGAGGAAGCCGAACACCTTGGCGCCGGGATAGCAGAAGCATTGGCTGGGCGGCACGTAGAGCAGGCCGTTGGCGGGGAGCGTGCCGGTGAAGCAGGGGGCGCGCAGCCAGTCGTTGCGCATGTGCTCGCCCTTTTCAACATCGATGAATTCCGCGCCGCGCTTGGGCCAGATGAGGTAGCGTTCTGATGCGCGGGCGTGGTGGCAGCGGTAGTGGTGGCCGGGGGAGATGAGGTGGCCCAGATCCAGTTCCTGCTTCACTGCGCCGGTCTGGAGATCCCAGCCCTTCATCGAGTTGCCGCACCACACAGTGCCATGGGTGACGAATACATCGGACGGAAACGTGCCGGCCGCGGCGGGGCCTTTCGCGCCCTTGTTCCGCCAAAGCTGTTTGCCGTCGGCCAAGGAATAGGCGGTCATGTAGATGGGCGAACCCTTCTTTTTGGATTTTTTCTTTTTGCCGGAGGCCTCTTTCTCCTCGGGGGCGGCCTCGGTTTTGCCGGGACCATGGAAGAGCACGGTGTCGTCGATCACGACCAGGGTGCAGGAGGCGCCAACAGCGGATTCGATGGGGGCGGTGGCGGTCCAGAGCTGCTTGCCGGTTTTGGTGTCGAGGCAGACGAGTCCGTCCATGTTGTGGTAGAGGGTGCGGCCGTATTTGGCGGAGAGGGCATGGGGTATGACCTTGATGTTGTCCTTGCGCCAAAGCTGCTTGCCGGTTTGGGCGTTGCACGCGACGAGGGAGTCGGCGAGATCTTCCTTGCCGAAGCGCTGTGCAGCACCGACGGAGCCTTCCTTGGTGGTTTTGGCGAGGAGGATGTTCCCGGAGACGATGATTTCGTCGGTACCCTTGGTGCCCTCCATGGAGTCGATCAGAATCTTGCCGGTGGCGGCGTCGAGCACGGATACGGGGGAATCGTTGAAGCGCAGGGTGGCATATACGCGGTTGCCTTCGGCAACGATGCGGCGCGGGATGGTGTGGTGGATCTGCCAGCGGTTGCCTTCGCCGGTGCCGTCCTCGGCCTGCCAGGCCTGCAGGGGCTTTTTCCAGAGGAGGATGCCGTTGGCGGCGTCGCGCGCGACAATGCTGACCTTGGAGGGGAGCTTGTGGAATACGCCGGGAGGGGCGTCGTCGAAGATCATGAAGATGCGACCGCCGGAGGTGACGGTGGAGCCGACACTGGTGGGCATTTCGTGGCTGCGGCTCCAGCGTGGGCCGGCAACCCAGCGCAGACTGCGCGGCGGGCCGACCTTGCGGTCCATGGCGACGGCATTCCCGCCGGAGTCGTGCAGCCAGTGCGACCATTGGTCGATATCGCCGGGGCGCGGCTTGACCATCTTTTTCCCGTTCATGAGGGCGACGCCTTCGGGGGCGAGTACGCGCAGGATTTCGGAATTAGGCACCTGGAAAGCGGAATCGATCACCAGCAGGTTGACCAGCTCGTCGGAGTAGGGGAGCACCTTGCCGTCGAACTGGCCGGCGGTGACGGAGCCGTAGGTTCCGGCCGCTTCGATGGTTTCCCGGGCCTTGGAAACCTTGGCGGCGTCGGTTTCCAATCCCTGGACCAGATAGCGCCCGTTTTTCCGAAGGCTGGAAAGAAACTTCCCGTCATTGGAACCGAGGCAAACCACCAGGCCGCCCTGGATGCCGGAGGTTTTGATGATGTCCGCCGCGCGGTCGGCAAAGAGAAAATTTGCTGAACTCAAAACGAGGAGAACTGTCAATAATTTTACAAAGTTAGATTTCATGTGCGCATTCTTCTCCGATACGTGTGGTTTAGATTAGAAAACGTGGCAGTAAACAACAATCTGGACAGTAATGGCAACGGGAATTCCAGATTCCAGGCACTGGAAGCTTTTTTCCAATGATTGGAATCGTGGATTGAGGACCGACAGATTAAGATAAATAAAATGAAGAAGTTTCAGACTATTCTGGTGGCGTGTGCTGTTCTTCCACTTTACGGCTTTGCAGAAGATCCGGCGCCGCCAACATTTTTTCCTATGCCTGAAAATATGGAAATACCGGCGGCGCGGAAGCATGGGAGCGTTATCTTTTACCGAAAGCCTGTTCCGTTGGCCGCCGATGCGGTAAAGAGCGACTGGCCGCAGTTTCTCGGCCCAGCGCAGAGTAGCACGTCGCCGGAAACCGGGTTGCTTAAGCAGCTGGAGCAGCCAAAGCCGGGTGAGCCGGATCCGCTGCTGGCCTGGGCACTGGTGAAGGGGGAAAGTTATTCCGCGCCGTCAATCAAGGGTGGGCGGGTGGTCTTTACCCACCGGATGCAGAATATGGAACTGGTCGAGTGTCTGGCTGCGGAGACGGGGGCGCTCTACTGGGTGAATCAATATCCGACCACCTACAAGGACCAGTTTAATTATCTGAACGGACCGCGCTCCTCGCCGGCGATCGAGGGCAATCGCGTTTACACGCTGGGGGTGCAGGGCGTTCTGAGCTGCCTGGATTTGCGGAACGGGCACCTGTACTGGCGGCGCGACCTGAAGGCGGAATTCGGCGTGGCCGAGGATTTTTTCGGATTCTCGACGTCGCCGCTGCTGGAAGGCGACCGGCTGATCATTAATCTGGGTATGGGCAAGTGCGTGGCGGCGTTTGACAAGACGACGGGGAAGCTGGACTGGGTATCGGGCGACCAGTGGGGGCGCAGCTACGCAACGCCGGTGGCGGCGACGGTGCACGGCCAGCGCGTGGTGTTTGTTTTTGCTGGCGGCATGACGAGCCCGCCGGTGGGTGGCCTGCTAGGCCTGGATCCAGAGTCCGGGAAAATCCATTGCCGGTTTCCTTGGCGCAGCCCGCGGGTTTTTTCCGCAAACGCATCGTCACCGGTGGTGTCGGGGAACCGCGTTTTTATTTCCACCTCCTATGATATCTTCGGGGCGATGCTGGAAATACAGCCCGATTTGAGTTGCAGGCTTGCCTACCAAACGAAGGCCTATGCCTCGCATTGGACCACACCCATCCTGCACGATGGCTATCTCTATGGATTTGCCAACAACAAACTGACCTGCATGGAGTGGACCACGGGCGAACGAAAGTGGCGGCAGACGCTGCGGTATGGCGAAGAACAAAACCCGTCAATGGGCTCCGGCCGGGGCGCCGACCAGTACCGCGAGCCGCCGGGCAGCAGCGGGTTCGGGATTGGCTCGCTGATCCGGGCCGGCGGGCATTTTCTGGCGCTGGGCGAAACCGGCCTGCTGGCATGGCTCGATCTGTCGCCGGAGGGCTGCCGCGTGATTTCAACACGGCGCCTTTTCAACGCCAGGCAGACCTGGACTGCGCCTGTGCTGAGCAGCGGGTTGCTTTATATTACCCAAAACAATGCGGACGGAACAGTGCCGCCGCGCCTGCTCTGCTACGATCTCCGCACCGGAAAAACGCGTGTTGAAAACCGAAAAACAACTCCCGAGGTAAAAAATAATTCGACACGATAGTGGTATCGTTGTATACAAGGAAGATTAGAGAGGGGTTCGCTGTTATGATGAACTTGGTTCGTTTAGTCCTTATTTTCTGTGTGTTGGGCGTTGGTGTACCGGTGCAGGCGGAAGAAGAATTCCGTGAATTCAAGCCGGCAACAGGCAATGCCATAAATGCGTATATCAAGGATTTTGACGCCAAGCGGGACATGGTTACACTCAAACTCTACAATGGTCGGACCCAGACGGTGCCTGTGGCAGCTTTCTGTGAAGCCGACCAGTCCTTCATCCGTGATTGGCCTTATGTCGATGCCTTCATGTCGATCAAAAAGCTGCGCGTCTACCTGGACGAGCCTAAACGGATCAGCAAATGGCATAAAGAGACCTGGGGGCTGTTTCTGGGGAGAGAGGACCCGAAGCATCTCCTGACCCGGGACTTCAAACGGATGGTCTATCCGATCCGGGTTGTAAACTCGAGCGAAATCGACATGACGAACGTCACGGTTAAATGTTGCGTGTACTCCAAGCATGAGCGGATTGACCATGCGGTCGAGCAAGAGGTGGTCGATCTCATGACCACGCCGAAAAAACATGTGATTGAGCTGATAAAAGCCAAAGGCAACCTGAAATTTGACTCGCAATCGGTGGTTCTCATTACCAAAGAGTTCGCCCCTGTGAACAACATAGAATATATGGACGGTGACTGCCGTCGCCAGGACGCGTGGATGGAAGGCATCGTTATCCGATTTTGCTGGACGACGCCAGGCGGGCAGGAGCTGGTGCGCGAGCAGCGTTATCCCAAAAACCTTTCGGAGAGGCAGTACAAGTGGGCGGAACCGACGGGCGAAGAGATGGAAGCGGAGTATGACGAGACGTCGAACTTCGGCGCCCCCAAGAATACGTGGTCCGACGACGAAATGAGCGACGACGACGATGGCACATAACCGACATTGATTCGGTTCGGATTTTAAAAAGGGGAAAAACTGTGGGGAAGAAGAAAAGTTATTTCTTTGCCAATCACGCAAAATCCAGCGCGATGATGGTCAGTCTGATTGTCCACATCATTCTGGTGGCGATGGCGGTATCCTTCGTGGCGTTTAAGGTGATCCAGAAAGAGGAAAAGAAGTTTGAGGGCAAGGAGCTGGTAAAGAAGCCGAAAATGAAGCTCGTGAAACCCAAGGTTCCGGTAAAGATAGAAAAAAAACGCAAACAGAAACCCAAGTTGCGCAAGCGGCTGGTATCGAAGAATGTCACCCGCAAAAAAGCAGTGTTTCAGATGCCGGAGATTTCCGGCGTGGCCGGCGGACTGGGCGGGCTGGATCTTTCAAGCGGCGTAGGGGAAATCGGGTTTAACCTGCCGGAAGTCAATTTCTTCGGGGTAAAGCAGAAAGGGGAAAAAATCGTCTTTCTCGTGCATGCCGGGCCTGCCACCACCACCGGCAACAACAGATTGCAGTCGCCGAAGTCGCGCATGACGTTCTATACCATTCGGACACGTCTCAACGAAATGGTGAATGATCTGCCGGAATACACCCTGTTTAATGTGGCGCTCTACTGGCAGTACCACACCACCCCATTCTCCACCAACATGGTGCTGGCGACAGCCGAAAACAAGGCCAGAATGGTCGACTGGGGCTCGACGCTGAATCCACTGCAGCTGGAGGAAACCTATGGAAGCGGGTTTCAACGGGTGGAGGGTTTCCTGGAACGGCTTGAACAGGTCGAATGGCCGAATGGCTGCATAACCAACGATATCCCGCCATACAGTTCCAAGTGGATGTACAATTATACAACGAGTCCGGAAATCAGGAAGCATTACAAAGGTGTGGCGGACTATCAGGATTTCCAGAACTGGGCCCGGGCGACCTGTTTCGCCCTTGAGCAGAAGCCGGACACCATCTTTATTCTGTGCACGGGATACGTCATTGGTCAAGACGAGCCCGGCATGATGGCGCTGTGTTTCCAGGAGATCTGCCAAGAGATATATGGAGAAGACCGGCGGAAATATCCCACCATCAATGTGGTGATCCTGAACAAGGTGGGAAGTGATGCCACGTCTACGGACTCGCAGATGGGCAAGTTTTCATCCATTGTGGAGATGTTCCGCGGCCGGTCGGATATCATTGATGATATCCGGGAAGTGATGACCGACGAAGAGCTTGAGGCACTGAAAGACATGACCGGAGTCCTGTAACACCGGGACGGGGATGACGCGGTGGTTTGACAGTTGTAAAAGGGGAAAAAGAATGATGTTAGGTTCGCACAGGAATACAGTACATACACTGTTGCTGGTTGCCTGTATCCAGGGCGCAGTAGTGTATGCCCAGACGGATTACAGCTCCTGGGGCATTACCGATGTTGTCGGAGCGGCGGATGCCCATCTTCTCCGGGGCGAGTATGAAATGGCGATTCCCGCCCTGCAGGAAGTCGTTTCCCGGATGCGGAGAATGGACGATGCGGAAGCGCTGGAGACATTGCAAAAGGCCCGTTTTCAACTGGCCCGCGCCTACTATCAGAACGGCGATACCGATGACGCAGTGACGCTGCTTGAGGAATATCTGGAAAGCGAACCCCGCAAAAAAGAGCTCGCCGCGTTGAGCATGGTTGCCCAGATCTATTTCGACCAGAACCGCTGGGAAGATGTCGAAAGGATCTCCTTGAAAATGCTGGCGATACCGGATGTGGCCGCCAAGGAGATTACCACCGGAAACCTGTTGCTGGGTCAGGCCCTCTTCCGCCAAAACAAATGGACCGAAGCGGTTAAGCCGCTGACGATTGCGTCCGAAACAACGGAGAATGAACGAACCCGCGAGGTCATGCAGATTATGATCGTGCGCTCGCTGGTGAAGGATAAGCGGTTCCGCGAACTCTACGTCTGGATTCCCAAACTGTATAGCACCGACGCCAAATACGACATTACCCTGAATATTGCCCTGATGAATGCGGGCAAGGCCCGCTTTGATACCCGGGACTATCTCAACTCGCTTATGCTCTACCGCATGGTGCTTCCGCGCGAGGAGCTGCTTAGATACCAGACACGGAAAATCAAGCGGCTGGAAACGACGCTTGCGGCGCAGGCGAAAATCGGCATGAAGGCCGAGGATGAGTCGTTGCGGCAGCGCGAGATTGATGACATTAAAGTTGCGATCAAGGCACTGGAGGAGCTCCCGCCCTACGAAGACGAAGTGACATTCCGCATCGGGCAGGTCTACAATGAAGTCTGGCGCTTCTGGGAAGGGCTGGCGCTGTACGAACGGCTGCTGAAAAAAGACCCGACTTCTGAAATCGGCGAAGCGGCCCTGTATAAATCCGTCATGGCCTATTATGATGTGGATGAACCCGCCCGCGCCGAAAAGCACATTATTGAATATCTGGATAGAAACATTGCCGGTCAGCATGCCCGTCCACTGCTTTCGGTCATGTTGCGCGACAATATTCAAAAAAAGAATTTCGATAAAGTGGTAGGCATGATGGATTATTTCAGCCGCCTGCCGCCGCCGCAGGATGCGCAGGGCCGGTTGTTGCAGGCGGATATGCATTATATGTTCGCGTTCGGTTATTTCCTAAAAGAGCCCAAGGAATGCGAAAAGGCCTGCAGTCAATTCTCAACAATAATTGACAGCTATTCGGAAAGCCCGTCCGTTTCCGACGCCATTTATTACCGGGGCCTGACCTATATGTTCCTCGCCGACTACACGAACGCGCTGGAACAGTTCCTGATGTACCAGAGCAAATATCCGACCGGCGAGCAGATGTCGGTATCCGTATTCCGGGAGGGGGTCTGCCTGTTTGGTCTGGAACGTATTGACGAAGCCGTAAAGGTATTCACCCGGTTTATTAAAACCTATCCCACCGACGATCTGGTTTCGGAAGCATACAGTATGCGTGCCGACATCAATGGATCAAAGGGCCTGCTGGATGAGGCGATTGCGGATTACAAGCTCGGGATCGAAACGGCGAAGACTCCGGTACAGGCCTCCTACGCAGTATTCAATGCGGCAAAAGTCTACCAGGCCGAGGACCGTAGCGAAGAGATCATTGCGATAATGACAGGTTATATCGACCGCTTTAAAGAAGAGGCCGACATGGCGCAGGCGGTATATTGGATTGGGCAATCCCAGATCAGGCTGGGCCGTGCGGAAGAAGCGATCGCGGCCTATTTTGATGTCATAAAAAAATTCGGGAACCAGGCGGACCAAACCGGCGTGGATAAAATCATCACGGAACTGGTTGATCTCTATGAAACGGGACTGACGGAGCAGGAGCAGGGCAGTGTGAGCCTTAAATTGGCGGGGCAGGCGTCTTCGGTCGAGGCTTCCGATGCAGTTCTTCAGCTACGCCTGAAAGTGGTGATGGCTTGGTTCGCAGGTGAAAAAGCTGCGGCTCAGTTGGGTGAGGAACTGCTCCGCACGCAAAGCGATTTAAGTGCGACCACGCCGGTTGCGCTGGCGCTGATGTGCGACGCGGCCTTGCGTCTGGGCGATCAGACGCAGATGACCCGGGTGCACGATTATTTCATGAAAACCTACGAAGACAGCGATCTGATCTGGAAGGCCTACCGGATAAAGATGACCCAGTTGCTGGAAAAAAAGGAATATGAACAGGTTCTCACGGTGCTCGACGATGTGCAGGGGATTTTCGGTGCCGATTATTTTATGGACTGGGCACAGATTACCAAAGCAAACGTGTTGCGGAAGCTGGGGCGCTTCGAAGAGGCGTTCAAGGAATACAACCATGTGCTGGGGGTCACCGAGTGGCGCGGCCCAATTTTCGCGGAAGCCATGTGCGGCATGGGGCAGTGCCGCAAGGCGCAGGGAAACTACGAAAAAGCGTTTGCCTATTTCCAGCGAACCTATCTGCTTTACAAGGGCTATGACAACGGGTACTGGGCTGCCGAGGCCTATCTAGGCAGTGTGGAATGCCTGCGTTCGATGGGGGATGAGGTGCAGGCCGTGAAAACCCTGCATGCGATGCTTGAAGATGATTATGTCAACGAGCTTCCCCAGGCGGAAACCGCCCGGAAACTTTTGAAAGACAGCTCGGAGGCATAATGAGCAAATACGCAGCCATATTTATATCATCCATCATTTTTTCCGCTTCCGGTCTGGTGGCTGACCAGCCGCTGAAGGCGGAACTGGTACTGCCTGGTGATCGAACCTGGAAGGGGGAGCTTGTCAGCCGCGAAGGCGGCATGCTTAATTTCAAAAAAGAAGGTGCCGAATCCGCAGTTCAAATCGGAGCGGATACGGTGATCGAAATCAACTTCGATATCGGTCTGGATCGGGAAAACCTGAAGAAGCTGCTGGGCGACCGCGAGTATAAAACCATTATCGGAATACTTGAAAATGCGTTGACTCCATACACCGGCTACGACGATATCCCGAACAACCTGACGTTCTACAACCACACCCTGATGACCCTCTCGTTTTGGAGCGGTGATTATGAAAAGACGCTGCAGCTCTGCGATGCCATTCGTGCCGATGACCGCGATCCGAAAATCCAGGTCAGCCGCCGGATCTTTGAATCGCTCTCCCTGATCGAAACCGGCCAGACGGAAAAAGCGGAGGCGATGCTGAACCGGCTGGGTTGGGACAAGGAGCTGGCTGACAATGCGGGGGCCGAAAAACTCTATATTTCCGCTCGGTTGTATCGGCTGAAAAAGGAATATAAGAAGGCGATTGAAACGGTGGCCAAAGTGGTGGCGTTCTACCCGGATGAAACGGACTGGCTTCCGGCGGCGGAGCTGTTATGTGCCGAATTGTATGCGGAAATGGGCATGTATGATTCGGCCAAGGAAGTGATCCGGCACATTCAGATTTTGCACAAGAACACCCCCGAAAGCGAAAAAGCAACCGAATTGAAAGAGCGGGTCATCCTGCTTTCAAAAGATGCTGCCGCAGGGGCAGACGAAGTTTAACAACAAGAGGGAGAGGATCGGAATGAAGATTAAAAAGAACATCGTAAAAATTGTTTTCTGCGTGTGCCTGCTGGCCGGCGCGGTATATGCGCAAACAACGAATGAAGCGGCAGCGGAAACGAAAGCCGCCGCCGCGAAAGTGGAGAAAACCACACTCTGGGAAATGATCAAGCAGGGTGGCGTAACCATGTACCCGCTGGGATTGTTTTCCATCCTCACCGTCTATTTTATTGTCCAGAACGCGCTGTCATTGCGGGAAAAAACGCTGTTGCGCCCGGATCTCATGCCGGACTTCATTGCCTTGATGAAAGACAAGAAGGTGCTCGAAGCGCATACCCTCTGCAAAGAAAACAACACGCTGTTTACCTATGTATTCGCCGCCGGTCTGGAGCGTTGCTCGCGCCGCGGCGACAATATCAACTTCACGAAGGTCAAAGAGGCCATTGAAGAGGCCAGCACGGAGGAGATGACCTCGCACATGAAGCCGATCGACTATCTCTCCATTATCGGCGCCACCGCGCCCATGCTGGGATTGCTCGGAACGGTTTCCGGTATGATCAAGGCCTTCCAGACCATCGGTTCCACCGGGATGGGGAAACCGGAGTTGCTGGCCACGAATATTGGCGAAGCACTGGTTACTACTGCCACCGGTCTGATCATCGCTATCCCGGCCATGCTCTTCTACTTCTATTTCCGGAACAACTTCATCAAATCCATCGCGACGCTTGGGCGCAACATCGGCGCGCTGCTTGATACGCTAGAATCCGGCGAACTGCCGCTGGGATACGAAGATCTCGGCAACAAATAATCCCTGGAACCTTCGAGGCATCAGATGAAACTCAAACTGCCCGTAAAGAGTGAAGTGGAAGTCAACATGGCCCCCATGATCGACATGGTGTTCCTGCTGCTCATCTTCTTCATGGTGGCCTCTGTCGTCAAAGAGCTCGACAAGAAAGAGGATATTGAAATTCCCACCGCCAAATATGCCAAGGTGCCGGATGATCCCAAAGGGCGGCTGATGCTCCAGGTCGATAATCAAAACAAAATCTACATCGGCTTGCAGGAAGTAACGCTGGACGAGCTCAAAGCGCTTATCGACAGCGAACTTGCCGCAAACCCGGATCTTCGGATCCAGGTGCGGGCCGATGAGCTCGTTCATTATAAGACCACGAAGGATATAATGATCGTGTGTGCGGAACTCGGTGCCACCGACCTGATCTACTCAACCTTCGAGGAATAATCATGAAATTTGAAGATCTCATAAACAAAAAGGCCGAGCTTCAGATTGCGCCGCTTATCGACGTGGTGTTCCTGTTGCTGATCTATTTCATGGTTACGGCATCCCTGATCAAAAAGGAGGCGGATCTCTCCTTCCTGCTTCCCGCCGAGGTTAATCAGACCCAACCGATCGACTTGCCCATTGAAGTGCTCATCGAAATCAGGCAGGAAGGCGATATCGTGATCGAGGGAATGGTGTTCGAGCGCAATGACTTCGAACTCGATGCGCTGATCCTTCATCTCATGACCCTGCGCGAGGCCGCCGAATCGTCCATGAGCGAAATGATCGTCAGTATTATGCCGGACGACACTGCCCTGCATGGACGTATCGTTCAGGTGATGGATGCCTGCGCCGCCGCCGACGTCAAAAACCTCTCTTTCAGCATGACCCTGTAGTGTTTCCAACCATTGGAAAAAATCTTCCAGCCGCTGGATATTCCGGCGGCTTTTTTCCAGCCATTGGAAATATCTTTCGACCATTGGAATCCTGAAACTCCCAGCTCCTTGCCCCCTGCTTCTACCGCTTCCAGAAGCTGGGCAGGAAGAGGATCAGGACGGTGTAGAGTTCCAAGCGGCCCAGCAGCATGCAGAGGATCAGGATGCCTTGTCCGGTGGCCGGGATGGCCGCATAATTCTGCGTGGCGCCGACGGCATTGAGGCCCGGCCCGATATTCCCCAGCGATGCGATGACCGACGTGGCGGCCGTTTCGAGATTCGGCGTGAAGAAAGTCATCAGGAACGAGCAGAGGCCGAAAACAATAATAAAGATCACAAAAAAGGCGGCGATATGCGAGATGACCTCCTGCTCGACCGGTTTGCCGCCGAACTTGATCTGGATAACCGCCGATGGACGCATGAACAGCTTGATTTCGCGCACCACCTTCTTGAACATAATGACAACCCGCACGATCTTCATCCCGCCGCCGGTCGATCCGGCGCAGCCGCCCACAAACATCATCAGCACCAGCAGCACCCGTGATGCATCCGGCCAGCGGTCAAAGTCCGCCGTGCAGAATCCGGTGGTGGTCAGAACCGAGGTGCCGGTGAAAAACGCGTCGCGCAAACAGCGCATAAAGCCGCCACACCCGGCAAACCAGATGTTAAGCGTGATGAAGAGGCTGCAGGCCATCAGAAAGATGAAATAGGCGCGGCATTCGGGATCGCGGAAATAGCGCCCGGGTTTGCCGGTGAGCGCATAGTAATGCAGCGAAAAGTTAATTCCGGCCAGGAACATGAAAACAATGATGATTGTGTCTATCACCGCGCTGTCGAACGCGCCGACGCTGGCGGAACGGGTGGAGAACCCCCCGGTGGCCATGGTGGCGAAGGTGTGGCAGAGCGAATCGAACCAGTTCATCTTTCCGATAAAGCGCAGCAGCAGGGTTTCGAGCAGGGTGAGCAGCGCATAGACGCCCCACAGCAGTTTGGCGGTGGTGGTGATGCGCGGCGTCAAACGATCCTTGGATGGTCCGGGCATTTCGGCGCGATACACCTGAATGCCCCCGACGCGGAGGAACGGCAGGATGGCCACGCACAGCACCAACACCCCCATGCCGCCGAACCAGTGCGTCAACGCCCGCCAGAACAGGATGCCGTGCGGAACCGCCTCGAGTTCGGAAAGCACGGAGGCTCCGGTGGTCGTGAATCCGGACATGGTTTCAAACATGGCTGCAACGGG
>JAIPIO010000072.1 GCA_021734595.1 Kiritimatiellales bacterium
ACCGAAGGCGTCGCGCGGAACGGTTTCGCCGGCGGCTTCCATTTCCTTAACGATGGTTTCGAGGCCAGCGCCTTCGGAGATGAAGATATTCACGTTGTCTACATCGTCCATCACCTGGCCGAGGCGTTCGGCTTCGGCGGCAATATTGATTTCCATTTCAGGAATGAAGATGGCGTGGACGTCTTTGCGCTCCTTGGTCAGTCCAATGTTGGGCAGGAAGTCGAGCTCTTCAAGGTTTTCGTGGTAGACCTTGGCTGTGTAGGCGGTGAGCCAGCCGCAGCTGCGGCCCATCACTTCGTGGATGATGAGCATGCGCGGGTTGGCGTTGTGCTCGGCCACGACGTTGGCGAAATATTTGGCGCCTTCTTCGGCGGCCGTCCAGGCGCCGAGGCTCTGCTTGATCGGGAAGACGTCGTTGTCGATGGTTTTCGGCAGGCCGACGACGATGAGTTTGTAGTCGTTTTCGGCGAGGTAGGCGGCGAGGTCGGCGGCGGTGGTGTTGGTGTCGTCGCCGCCGATGGTGTGCAGGACTTCGACGCCATCCTTGACGAGCCGGGCGGCGGCGACTTCCAGCGGGTTATCACCTTCCTTGACAAGTCCGCGTTTTTCGCAGTCCTTGATGTTGGTCAGTTTTACACGGCTGTTGCCGATGGGGCTGCCGCCATGTTTGTAGAGTGTTGCAGCTTTCGCGCGGATTTCTTCGGTCACCTGGATGCTTTCGCCAAGCAGCAGACCTTTGTAACCGCCGATATAGCAGATGATTTCCGTATCTGGTGAGATTTCGGTGTAACGTTCAATCAGACGCCCGATTGCCGTCGAAAGGCAGGGAGCCAGTCCGCCTGCCGTGAGAATACCAACTTTCTTAATAGCCATGATGCTGATTCCTTTCCGTTCAAATCGTGTGTGAAAGCGTCACATAATGGGAATATTCCGCGATAACGCAAGCGGGAAATTGACCGATTATCTGGGTTGATTAGTGTGAATGACCGTGTTGGTCCATACGCGCACACCTCTTGCAACACGTCGGAACTGTCGTAATGATAAACCTACAAATTGTGTATTTATTTCATTTGATCCCGGTAATGTATCTATATATTGTACAGACATAAGCGGGGCATCCACTTATGCCGGGGAGATAAGTTATGAAATATAGGGTCCGTGCTGCCCTCATGTTCATATTTTCAGTGGTTTCCGTTCAGGGCTATGACAACCCTGTTGAAAACCAATCCACGCAAACGGTGAACGGCAGCCTCTGGGATGTCGGGGTGACGGATATCCACGTCGGCTTGAATACTGCGGGTAACATGCTGGTTGTCCGCAACAGTGGTATTATTGCCCATGATTCTTCCATCATTGTTGGCGATGCGTTAAGCGCTTCGAACAACACAATGCGGATTGCGGATCCAGGCTCCAAATGCGGACTGACGTATGATTTGGTTGTTGGACTTCAGGGAATGGGTAACAGCCTGATCATCACCAACGGCGGGATGTTGCTCAGCGATGGTGCAACAATTGGAACGTTTAGCGGGGGCAATTCCGCTCTGGTTTCCGGATCCGGCTCGGTTTGGAGCAACTCCGCTTCCGCCATCCGGGTGGGGGCGGTTGGTTCCGGCAACAGTCTCGCAGTACAGGGCGGGGGCCTGCTGGCCACGGGTGAAATGTACCTCGGCGAGGGCCCCGGCAGCGATGCCAACCGGGCAGAAGTGCAGGGTGCGGGTTCAACACTGAATGTTTATGATGGCGGGCTTTTTGTGGGCCATGTTGGCAAGAATAACACGCTTGAAATTTTGGATGGCGGCCGGGGGGTCAGCCTGTTTGGTGTGATCGGCGAATATGCTTCTTCTTCCAACAATACCGTGACCGTCGCGGGGGCAGGTTCGGTCTGGCATAATACAGGCACACTTCAGGTCGGGGCGGTGGACAATGCCGGAAATACGCTGGCAGTCACCAACGGCGGAACGGTGTCGGCGACCGGAGTGACGGTCAACTCCAACAACAGCGTGCATGTGCAGGCCGGTGGGTCCCTGCTGCTGAATGGTGATTTTAATGCTAGCCAAGGCGGCACCTTCGATTTAAGCGGCGGGACGCTGGCTGTAACCGGCCAACTGAGCGGGCTGTCGGTGCTCTCCGCCGGCAGCCGCCTTGAAACCCCGGATGTGCTGGGCGACCTGACCGTTCTCGGAACATTTGCGCCGGGAAAGAGTCCGGCGGACAGTCTGCTGAACGGCGAACTGAATCTTGCATCCAATGCCGTGCTGGAAATGGAAATCGGCGGGTTGATTCTGGGCACTGAATACGACCGCCTGACGGTGACGGGCGAGGCCAAGCTGGACGGCACCTTGTCGGTGCTGCTGCTGAACGGATTTGCACCGTCTTACGGCGATACGTTCGACCTGTTCAACTGGGATGGTGGAACCAGCAATACGTTTGCCGGCATGGCGCTGCCGACGCTTTCGGGCGGGTTGGACTGGGATGCCTCCAATCTCTATAGCGACGGAAGTCTGAGCGTGATCCCGGAACCGGCGACTATGAGTCTGCTGGGTTTGAGCTCGCTGGGCTTGTTTTGGATGCGCAGGGTGCGCCATCGTCGGTCGCGAATTGCCCGAATCCTTCTTCCGGTCCGCCGCGAATGCAACATGGAGGTTCCGCGTCCGCATTTCCATGCCGCCGCATATCGGCAAATCCTCCAAGCCGGATTTTCCAACCATGAACCACTCGCGTTGCTCGTTATTTGCATTCGCAAATTATCCATCGCTTCGCTTTCGGGGAAAAATGCTCGGCAGTTTTTCCAAACATTGGAAGATCGGTTCTGGGACCGGATGCTGATCTGTCACCGCTTATGGCGCAAATCAAAGTCCGCCGCAAGAACGGCCCTCAAAAAGAAAGCGCTGAACTGCCTCGACGCGTTTATTGCGCGTATCATGAAATAGAAATTCCGGTCCCGTGTTTTTCGCGAAGCCGACACCTGCAAAACCAAGGAAGATGGATATGAAAAGAACAACAGCCTTTGCCCTTTCCGCCCTGCTGCTTGCCACGTTGCAAACCGCCGCTGTGCCAAAGAAACCTCGGCGCAGTCTCGTTACCGACGAACCGCGCGCGCTGAAAGGAAAACCGGAAGGTGCCGCTGACTATGTCGCGAAAGCCGATCCCCCGGATGGTCAGCACTTGGCGCTGACGATGAAGAAGCTGGAGAACGGCATCGATCCGGCGCGGCCGTTTCTCATATGGGCGCTGGGATCGAGCTACTGCAACATGCTTGGCAACGGCGAAGCATGGAAGGAAGGGATTCCGAAGCGCTTCCCCAAGGCCCCGCCCATCCGCTATGAAAAGATGGTGGGCAACTCCTGCCCGTGGCAATACCTGCGCGGCTGGGTGTTGGTCGGGGATGTCGATACCAACGATCTTCCAGACATTGGAAGCTATGGCGGGCTGGCCGTGGGCGATGCAACTGGCAACGCTGAGCTGATTGCAGCGAATGGATCGTTGATTGATACCGGACATGCCTATATCGGCTTGGCTACCAATGAAACCGGTTCCGTCACATTGATGGGCGGCGGCACGCAGATGGATGTGGGCAATAAGCTTTATGTCGGCTATGCCGGTGCCAACAACACACTGGTCCTTTCCGACGGTGCGACGCTCAACACTGAAGCCGGCTTCATCGGTTTCGATAACACGGCTGCGGAAAATGTGGGCAACGTTTCGGGCAGCGGTTCCGTCTGGAACAACGCCGGCGATCTTTATGTGGGCTATGCCGGTTCCGGCAACAGCTTGAACATCGCAGATGGTGGCAAGGTATATAGCGATGATGTGTCTATTGGCGAGCAAGCCGGGTCCAGCAACAACACAGTGTTGGTAACAGGAGCGGGTTCTGTTTGGAGTAATGCCAGCGACTTAACCGTTGGCTTTTGGGGAAAAAGCAACAAGGTGGAAATCACCGATGGCGGCGTGGCTTACAGCGCTGACAGCGTTATAGGCGTCTTTTACGGTGATAACAAGGTTTCGGTTTCGGGCACAAACTCTGTTTGGAGCAGTGGTAGGTTGCGTGTAGGCAGGAGTGGAGACGGCAACATGTTGGAAATCACTGATGGAGGTGTTGTCTACAGCGGTTACAGTGCTATTGGCGGTGCGGCCGGTTCCGATGACAACATGGCCATAGTTTCTGGGATGGGGTCAATCTGGAGCAATAGCGGAGCATTGACAGTTGGTTATCAGGGAATAGGTAATACGCTGGTAATTACCAATGGCGGTATGGTCTACAGCGACAGCGGATATATCGGATTATATGGCACATTTAATGCCTTTGAAAATACAGCAGTAGTTTCGGGGATGAAGTCAACATGGGAAAATAGCAACCATTTGCATGTCGGTCATACAAAGAGCGGTAACCGTCTGGAAATTACTGATGGCGGCAAAGTTATTAGCGGCAACTGCGCTATTGGGTACCAATCCGATTCCGCCGGTAACGCGGTTATAATTTCAGGTAAGGGATCGGTTTTGACCAATAGGGGAAATTTATTCGTCGGCTATCAGGGGAGCGGCAACAGCATGGTAATCACCAATGGCGGTTCGGCCTGTAGTGTCGACGGTAGAATTGGTAATCATTCCGAATCCGATGATAACGCGGTGCTTGTTACTGGCGTCGGCTCCGTATGGTACAACCGCGAAGCTCTTTACCTCGGCGGCCACAAGTCCGGCACCAACTGGATCGACGGCGGAACGGGCAACTCGCTCACGGTTCAAGATGGTGGATGGGTGCTGGTGGGGGATGTCGATACCAATCATCTTCCAAACATTGGAAGTAGCGGAGGCATTGCGGTGGGCGATGCCGGCGGCATGCCGGAAATGATCGTTGGCAATGGCTCAACCGTAAGCAGCGGATATGGGTATATCGGCCTTGGGACCAATGGAAATGCTTCAGCAGTAGTGACCGGCGCCGGTTCGCGATGGGATGTTTCGGGGGATGATCAGCGTTATTGGGGGAGCCTGCTACTATTGCCGCAGAATCTTACCGTTGGTTATGACAGCCAGAGTAACAGCCTTGTCATTTCCGATGGAGGATCGGTGGTTAATGGCAATGGAGGGGCGATTGGCTATGGTTCTACATCAAACAATACTGCGCTCGTGACGGGATCCGGCTCGGTTTGGAGCAATCGGGGAGACCTTTTTATTGGTATGTATGGATCTGACAATATGCTTTCCATCGCCGATGGAGGCAAGGTCTACAGCAGTAACGGAATTCTTTCCGTTGGCGGAATTGTCAATGATGGCGAAGGAGGGAGTGCCGGCGTTTCGTCCGGTGCGAGCCGCAACAAAGTTTTGGTAACGGGAGTTGGTTCGGAGTGGAACAATTCACATGATCTATTCATAGCAACTGCTGGATTGGGCAATCGCCTGGATGTTGTCGATGGCGGTCGTGTGTCGAGCTTGAATGGATACATAGGGAGCGTTGTGACAGAAAATAACGGGGTGTCGGTATCCGGCGCGGGCTCGGTGTGGAGCAATTCAGCGGATCTGTTCGTCGGCCACGGCGGGAGGAGCAACCACCTGTCTATTCTGGATGGCGGATTCGTGGAGAATTCACGAGGATCTATTGGCTCGGGATTGCCCGGATTGGGCGGAATCGGTCCATACAATGCTGTGCTGGTAACCGATCCCGGTTCCGTTTGGCACAACCGCGACGCGCTCTATCTGGGCGGACATAAACTCGGTGCCGACTGGTTCAACGGAGGGACGGGCAACTCACTCGCCGTTGAAAACGGCGGGTGGGTGTTCGTTGGCGATGTGAACACCAATCATCTTCCAGACATTGGAAATGCTGGTGGAATTGCTGTGGGTGATTCCAGCGGCGCGGCGGAGATGATCGTTGGCAATGGCTCAACCGTAAGCAGCGGATATGGGTATATCGGTCTTGGGGCCAACGAAAGCGGTACGGTGACGGTGACCGGTGTGGGTTCGGTGTGGAGCAACTCCGCCAGTCTGTACGTGGGCTACGATGGTTCTGGTAACAATCTGGAAATTAGGGAAGGCGGCCGTGTTGAAAGCTCGGGGGGCTATGTTGGTTATAGCGAAACGGCAGACGGCAATGCGGTGACCGTTTCCGGTGCGGGTTCGGTGTGGGATGGTGCGGAAGCGCCAT
Organism: Kiritimatiellales bacterium; assembly: GCA_021734595.1. Taxonomy (GTDB): domain Bacteria; phylum Verrucomicrobiota; class Kiritimatiellia; order Kiritimatiellales; family Pontiellaceae; genus JAIPIO01. The sequence continues at coordinate 6,140 of JAIPIO010000072.1, forward strand.
CGTTTCCGCCTTATAACTCAAATATTGTTTATGCGGGCGAAAGCGTGTACTCGGTGCCGGTTGGCCTGAATGTGGGCGATCAGGGATCGCAAAATCGTCTACTGGTTTCCGATGGCGGCCGTGTTGAAAGTTCGGGTGGATATATCGGTCGTTTTGAAGGTGCATCGAACAATTTCGTTATGGTTTCCGGTGCGGGGTCGGTATGGGATGCCAGAGGGCACTATTCGATTCCTTTGATTCAGCCAGACACAATATACGGATCGAGTATTTATGACCCGCCTGATGGGTGGCCCATTTATCAACCTGAGATTTTCAGTGTGGGCCATCAGGGCTCCGGCAATCTGCTTTCGATAACCGATGGGGGGCGGGTTGAAAGCTCGGTCGGCCATATTGGCTATGGCGAAACGGCATCGGGCAACTCGGTCTTGGTTTCGGGCGAGGGTTCAGTGTGGAATAGTGGCAATCTTAATGTCGGCTACAACGGTTCGGAAAACACGTTGCGGATTGAGGATGGCGGCAAGGTCTATTCTTTGAACAGCGCCATTGGCTATGGGAAATCTGCAAATAGCAACCGCGCGGCGATAACCGGCGCAGAGAGCGAGTGGAGCATGGGGTTGCGGTCGATTCTGATAGATCCTTGGCCTTCCTATACCACGTTCTCTGTGCCGACCAATAATGATTCTATGTATCGCGGCTACGTAACGGCCTCCGATTCTCCTTCTGAGTCGATTATAATCCTGGGACATATGGGCACTCTTACCGTTGGACAGGACGGATCATACAACCTGCTTGAGATTGGAGACGGGGCATTCGTGGAAAGCTTCGATGGGATTATCGGAAAGAATTACAATGCCTGGAACAATGCGGTTTCTGTGCTTGGGCCCAACTCTAAATGGAGCAATAAGTGCGATCTGTTTCTTGGCGGGCACAGAGCTGAATATTTCGAGGGCTCGTATCCATGGGAGGAACAGATCAAGTCCGGGTGGTTTGATGGCGGACGCGGCAATTCGCTGTATGTCGGCGACGGCGGTCTCGTTACGGTCGGGCGCGACATGCACAACCGTAATTATTCGGTGGTGACGGTTGAACCGGGCAGTCGGATCAACATTGCCAGCAACTATTATCAGGATGCCACTTCGGCGCTGCGCTTCGGCGTGGAAACCAATGCGGCAGGTGCGCCACTCAATGCACTGGTGAGTGTCGGCGGTACGGCAGAGTTCGAAGAGGGCGCGACCATCGAATATGCCAGCAATGTCGGCCAGCTTGAGTTTGAAGTGTTCTACACCAATAAGATTGTCGAGGCGGAAAAACTGATTGTTGCCGGGGTGGAAAATGCCGAATCGCTCGATCTGGAAAAACTGGATGCCTCCGGCACGCTGGTGGATGTTATTTTCTGGGAGAACGATCAGGATATCTATGGTCTGGTTGGGCGCAAATATCTGGCTGAAACAGCTGGTTTTGCCGAAGGTTCGCAGATGGCGCGCCTGGCGAAGGAGATCGATGACATGTCGCTCCTGGGCAACCCGAACGCAGTGTCGCAAATCTATCTGTTGAATGAAATGTCCGGCGAAGAGCAGTCCGAACAATTGACGCAGCTGTATGAGCAGGGAGTTCCCACCTACATGCATCGGCAGGGAATGCTGGGTGGTCAGCAGCAGGTTATGATGCAGGCCAGAGCTTTCCAGGCGGTAGGCCGTTCCGCAGGTGCGAAGCCGGAGGGCGTTGCCGGTCCGCACAAGGCGGAGCAGGGTCTGCGCGGCTGGATGCGGGGCTATGGAAGCTGGGCGGATCGTGAGGCTGATGGTTCATTCAACGGGTTCGACCAGAATGTCTACGGAACAATCGTCGGGTTCGATAAAGCCATTGGAAACATGCTCCTCGGTGTGGCAGGCGGATATGCCCAGTCGGATCTTACACAGGATAATCACGACAGCAGCGATGCCAAAACCGGTTACGGCATCATCTATGGATCCTTCGGCTCCGTCGACTGGTTCGGCGACCTGAACCTCAGCTATGGCCGCAGCCACATCGAAACCCGGTCCGGAACAATCTTCGCTGCGAAAGGCGACTTCGATGCCGATAACTATGCACTGTATGCCGGCGGCGGGAAGGAACTCCGGTTGTCGGATGGCGATTTCCTGTTTACACCGGAAGCGGCTCTGCTTATCAGCTATTACGACCAGGAAGGCTATCGCGAAAAATCACTGTTTGTGGCGCGCGATGTCGATTCGTACGACCGTTGGAGTTACCAGTCCAGACTCGGCGCGGCCCTGGCGCTGGAGAAGCAAGCCGGTTCCGTTGTGCTGAAGCCGGAGGTGCGCGCATATTGGTTGCACGAATTCAATGCTGACCCAGACCGGGTCGGCTACTCGCTGATCGGCGGAACTGGAGGGCGCTACATATTGGGTATGCAGGCGCCTTCCGAAAATGTATTCGAAGCCGGTGCCGCATTGCGTGCCTTGTTTAGCGACCGGCTGGAGATTGCTCTGGCGGTCGACGGCCAATTCAGCGACGACTACGAAGCCATTACCGTAAGTGGCCGCGCCGCCTTTGGGTTTTAATCTTGTTCTGTGTAGGCTTTTTCCAATGAGCCTTTTGCAGAATCCTCCGGCGTTGGCCAGTAAAATTTCCGGCACAAGGTGCGGAGGTAGCCGCTGGAGCCGTTTTGCTTCGTCGGGGATGTTTGGCGGCGCAAAAACCACCCATTCTGCGCAGGCGGTACCGCTTCCCCTGGTTTAGCCGGGGGATAAGGCTCTCTTTTGCTGGCAAAGCCGGGTGGCCTGCCTATTGAAGCATGTTGAAGAGCTGGGTGGCGGCGAGGCCAGCACCCCGAACATGAGGTGGCAGGCGACCTTCTTCGGCCCGCGCACACGCACATGCCTTCCGTCGCGGTTGCTCTTCGGTGCGGCGAAGCTCCGCCTTTTCGCGCATCTCCCCCTTTCGAGGCGTCCGCGTTTCTGGCGCTTGCGCGGCTTTGCCTCTTTCTTAGGCGCGGGTTTTTCGCGGCCGTCGATGGCGGTCGAGTCGCGGCTGACATGGCCGCAAAGCGTGTCGCCGTGGACGGCCTTCACGAGCCCTTCATGGATTTGCTGCGGCAGGGCACGCTCGGAAAACTCTGCGAACGTCCGGGAAAAAACGCTTTCGTGCGGGATGTCGGCCACCCGATCCCAGCCGCAGAGCCTGCGCAGGTGCGGGCTGGATGAAACCATGTCGACCAGCGCGGCGGTGGAAGGCAGGTTCCATACCGCCTTCGCCACGTACGACTTGGCCAGCGCCTCCCGGCTACTCGGCCTGCGCTCCGTTCCGCACCGGCCCATCGTCGCCGTGAAGGCGGGGGTGTTCGCCAGCTCGAGGACGCGGACGAAGTTGCGTTCCCGTTGCGAAAGTGTGCCGATTTCCTCTTCAAGAGCTGGAAAGAGCTGGCGTTGCAGGTGTATGTTGCCATCGGAAAGTCTGCTCATGGTCCGCCTCCCGTTTCCGGGGTTTTTTGTTTGGGGGGGACAATAACAGCATTCCGTTTGCGGGGGGATCCCGCTGTTGGTGAAATTCAGCCAAGTTCAGGGGTTTTGCAAGAGGCTCCAAGGGTTGGAAAAAAACTGTAGAAATATTCCAATGTCTGGAAGCCGCGGCGAAGGTGGCACACAAGAAGGGGATCAAATGCTTATAGGGAAAAAACCGGCCTGTCTGGCATTTTGCCTGACACTGTGCGTGGCTGCTGCCGCAGCGAACCCCGGGGAAAAAGCTGTTGCGCAAAAATACCCCCTGCTAAGTCCCGAACCATTCGGCAAAGGAGTCTTTGGCCATGTCCGGGCAGGGGGCAAGATCAGGGGAACAACAGACGCGATTCGCGAACTTGCCGAAAACCCCTTTATTGCCGGTACGCAGCTTTCCTATACATGGTCGGAGCTCGAACCGAAGGAAGGCGAATACCGCTGGGATATCATCGAAAAAGACATGGATGTCTGGGCGCGAAATGGGAAGAAGTGCTGGCTCGAGGTGGCCACGGCCTTTCGGTGGGACCGCAGCGGAAGGCTCGGCGTACCCGCGTGGGCTTATCAAAAGGGCGTGCCGAAAATCCAGTCCGAAGAGTCGGCGCCTTATCCGGTTTATTGGGATCCACTCTACCTTGAACTCTGGGGCAGGTTTGTCCGCGAGTTTGCGCACAAGTTCGATGGCGATCTGCGCATTGAATGGGTGGCCGTTGGCGGGCATACCACGGGTACCGAACCGCGCCTCTCTTCAAAGGAAAACGACCTTGTGATGGATCAATGGGAAGCCGCCGGATTCGACGGCTTCCATTCCGACGGAATCTATCTACAGAAGGCTATCAAGCCTATTTATAAAATGTTCCGCGATGCGTTTCAAACAACGCAGGTAAGCTCAACATACATTGTCAAAGGTGAGTTTACCGATGTCATGAATGCGTATGCGGCTGAGCTGGGTTTCATGCTCACCAGTAATGGATTTGGAGCCAAGGCCGCGGTGCGCGGGGCGCGTGAAAAGGTGCGGGAACGCCGTGAACTCTGGGGCGCCAAAATCGCTTTTGCGGAGTTTGGCCCATCAGGACGCGACTCGCGATTCCTTGACGAGAACTTCGAGAAGCCGAAAAGCATATCAGTGAAAGAAATGCGTGATGATAAACACGTGGCCAAGCTGATTGATATCTACAAGGGCGCCATTGGGGACGACAGCGATCCGAAACTCAAGCCGTTCAGTCGCTTAAGTTATGTGCCGCTTGGCGAGCGGATTCCGCATGTGGAGACGGAGGCAGCGTGGAGCGCGGCACTGAAATGGGCCTGGGAGCATCTGGAAAAATAAAGGCAGGTCGAGGACTTTAGGCCTGAGGGCGGCCATGGCCACCATTGGTTTTTATGTTTTCTGGTGTCTTCGGGCCTTCGTGGCAGGAGCTTCCAGGCGGAAGACCTGAAACCCGAGACATGGGACCTCTGACTCTTTCTAGATAGTCGCGAGGGCCTGGTCGATATCCTTTATCAGTACATCGGTGTTCTCGATGCCGGCGGAGAGACGGACCGTATTCAGGTTGACGCCGAAGCCGGTGCGCAGCTCTTCGGGCAGGTAAAGCATGGTGGTCAGATACGGAATGCAGATCAGCGATTCCGTTGCGCCGAGGCTGACGGCGTGGTAGATGGTGTTCAGGTTGCCGATAAACTGCTTGGCCTGTTCCTGGTTGTCGCCGACATCAAAGGCCAGAACGCCGCCAAAACCGTTGCGCATCTGCCGGCTGGCGGCTTCATGGCCCGGATCCGACTTCAGTCCCGGATACCGGAGGTTGGAAATCCCGGAGTGGGGTTTCAAATATTCCGCCATGGCCATGGCATTGACCGACATTCTTTCGGCCCGCATTTCGAAGGTCTTCAATCCCCGCTCCAGCAGCGACGCCGAGTAGGCGTCGAGCGTGGTGCCGATGGCCTGGCGGGTGAACCAGAGTTTTTCGTAGTCCTCCTTGTTGCAGGCGATGGCTCCGGCCATCAGGTCGTTGTGTCCGCCCAGCGCCTTGGTGGCGCTGTGGATGACGAGGTCGGCCCCCAGAGAGAGCGGTTGCTGGTGGAAGGGCGTGGCGAAGGTGTTGTCCACCACGAGCATGGCGCCGCACGATTTGGCCAAGGCGGCCATCTCGGCAATATCAACCGTCTTGCACAGGGGGTTGCTGGGGGTCTCCATAAAGATCATGGCCGTGTTGGGTTTGATGGCATCCTTCACCTTGTGCGGTTTGGAGGCATCCAGCCAGATCACCTCGATGCCCATCCGTTCGAGGATCAAGGAAACCTTGTAGTTGGCGCCGTAGACATCGTGGAAAATGACAATGCTGTCGCCAGCGTTCAGATAGGTAAAGTAGGCCAGGGTGCAGGCCGCCATGCCGGAGGTGCAGACAATGCAGTCCTCGGCGCCTTCCAGTGCCGCGATGCTTTTTTCAACCGCCCGCACCGTCGGGTTGTCGTCCCGGTGGTAGGTATAACCATCGATTTCCCCGTCGGTGATCTGGCGGAGTACTTCAAAGGATTCGTATTCATAATTCACCGCGTTGACAATCGGGGTGACCATGGGTTTGTTGCCGTATGGCGTTAATGGATCTTGTTTCATCTTAAACTCCTCTCGAACGATGGGCGAACCTGTCTCTGAAAAACGGTATTCCCGCATATATGCTTAATTTATGCCTGTTTTTCCCGGAGACTGGAAGATCGGAAACACAAAACTTCCAATCCATTGGAAAAAAAGCTGCCTGCGCTTCCAATGGTTGGGAAATAGAAGTTTGTAACACTGTCCAGTCGTAGTTGGGTGCTGGCGTTTTATGGCTAACGGAGGTTATGAATGCAGCGCAGGAATTTTATGCAAACAGTTGGTGCGGTATCGGTGGCTTGGTTAGGTATTTCCCCGACCGCGCGGGGCGCCGATGATGCGCCGGAATATTGCGGAACACTCGGTACAATTGTTCAAAAGCAAAACTTTAAACTGGCGGTGTGGGGTGACCCGCAGGTGGCATACTATAAAGAAGGTGTCACGCAGGACCGGTCTTTCAAAAGCAAATACCTTGAGGTACTGCCGCGCCTGCGCGAGGCGGTTGCCCTGACCAACAAGCTGAATCCCGACTTTACCGTGGCGGTGGGCGACATTGTGCATGGAAAGGGGGAGTTTGAAAACTACGAGGTGTTTGTCGATGCCTGTAAACCACTGAAAAAGCAGCTGTACCTGCTGGGAGGCAATCACGACCATGGTACCAACCGGTTCTCGAACAAACCGCAGGGGAAAAAACCGTATGGCAACTTCCTGTGGGCGCAGCAGCAGCTCGGCGCGCCGGAGCTGATCCACTATTCCTTCGATGCGGGTGATTGGCATTTTGTCTTGTTTACCCAGCCCACGGGTGGATTGGACAGGCACATGGTGAGCAATCCGCAGTTTTTGGAATGGCTCGATGCCGACCTGAAGAAAAACGCCAACCGGCCCACCATGTTTTTTACCCACCATCCACCGCTGCCGGTGGGGCGCCGCCATTTTGACATGTACGGTCTGTGCGCGACGAATCGCGGCCGGTTGGTTGATATCCTGACCCGCTACGGAAATGTTAAGCTGGCCTTTTTCGGCCACGTCCACAACACCGTTGCCTCCGTGCCGCTGATTTCGTGGCGCTACAAGGGCGCCGCATGGATCGTGCTGCCCAATGCATCCAACAGCGTGCGGCTGGATGATTTTAAGGAAACCACCAAGTCGCCCTGGGGTGTGGGCCTGTTGAATGTCAACGGGAGTGAACTGGACTCCATCACCTTCCATACGCTGGCGGGTGAGCAGGTGGTATGGAAGATGTCCGACTTTCCGGAATACGACGACGGGCTGTACGCCTACCTGAAGCCGGAATGGCAATGGCCTGCCGCCAAAACCATCCGCAACGGCGGATTTGAAAAGCCGCTGGAAGGGACGTGGTACATTAATCACCACCTGCCGTATACAGACCAACCCGCGCAGAAGCGCGAGCTTCGGCCGGGCGGCGTGGACGGCGGTCGCTGCCTCTATCTTTACACCAAAGCCATCATGGGCAAGGACAGCCCGTCATATCTGATGTCCGATGTGCGTCAGGCCGTTGCGCCCCCTGAAAAAAATCAATGGCCACGACTGCGCCTGAAATACCGCATGAACAAAGCCGATTTTTCGGGGCCGGAAGGTTGCGCGGCGCTGGTTGTGGTGTCAGGCCATTCCAGAGGCAATATACAGTCGGAATTCTCGTTCATCTATGAGATTGGAAAGGGACTGGGCGACACCGGGCTTAAATACCTGATGGGGGGCGGTCCAAGCGCAACACTGGCGACCGACCCCGTCTTCGGTCGCTGGAACGAACTGCTGCTCGAAATACGAGCCGACTTTGAAGAACATCTTTCCGGGAAACTCAAATGGAGCGATCTGAACCTGGCTAACCTCAATATCAGGCTGGCGGTGTATAACGCCAACTATGACATCGGCGGCAGACCGGTTGAAATCGGCGCCTCGTTCGATGATGTTGTTTGGGAAACAGGAAGCACCGCGGCCAAACCAACGGCGGGATTCGGCAAAGTTCAGTCCGGCCAGGATAAAAAGAGTACCCGCCGGCGCGGCAATAAAAACCTGAAGCGGTAGTTTCCAATGTCTGGAACCTTTGTTCCAAACATTGGAAGTTTTGTCTACAACGCAACACCCTCAAGGATGCCGCCGCTTTGCTCGTAGAATTCCGGCGAGAGGTTGAAGACGCCGTTGTCAATGACCGTCCAGGACG
>JAIPIO010000073.1 GCA_021734595.1 Kiritimatiellales bacterium
TCCAGATCTTTCTGCTTCTGCAGCAGTTCCTCTTCCCGCTTCCGCAGCTTGGCCTCTTTCTGTTTCGCGTCGGAGATTTCCACATTCAGTTCCTGCGCCTGTTGCGCAATCGCTGCCTTGTGTTCGGCTTTCAGGATTTCCAGTTCATCCTTCATCTTCTGCCGTTCGGCTTCCACAGTTTCGCCGGCGGCAACCTGTTTTTCCAGTTCCTGCGTGCGTTGTTTAATGAGGGCTTCCAGATCTTTCTGCTTCTGCAGCAGTTCCTCTTCCCGCTTCTGCAGTTCGGCCGCCTTATGCTTCGCGTCGGAGATTTCCACATTCAGTTCCTGCGCTTGTTGCGCAATCGCTACGTTGTGCGCGGCTTTCAGGGTTTCCAATTCATCCTTCATCTTCTGCCGTTCGGTTTCCACAGCCTCGCCGGCGGCAATCTGTTTTTCCAGTTCCTTGGTCTGTTGCCCAAGTGCCTTTTCCAGTTCCTTAAGGCGGCGCTTCAATTCGGCATCGTTTAGCCGAAGCGCTTTTTCCCGTATCTGTCTTTCTGCTATTTCCCGTTTAAGCGTGCGCGTCTGATCCTCCACCGTAACTTGCATATTCTGGTTGTGGTCGGATAGTGCCTCTTTGGTCTCGCGCAGCAGATTTTCCGCTATCTTGCGCGCCTCGGTTTCCCGCCTAAGTTCGTTGGAATGTTTCCCTGTCAGTTCCTTCAGGCGCGCATGCGCCTGTTGCAATGCATCTTCATTTTTCCGAAGCTGCCCTTCGATTTTATGTCGCCGGCCGGTTTCGGCTTCCAGCTGCTGGGCATGCTTGGTAGCAATCCCGTCCAGTTTTTTGCGGGCCGCTTCCAGTTCTTCGCGGCTCTCCTTGAGAATATCTTCCGTTTGCTCGCGTTGCCCGCTTTCATCTTCCAGATACTGGTTGCGCTGTTCAATCAACTCACCCAGTTTAATCAGTTCGTCTTCCCGTTCCTTGATGGCCGTTTCCAGCTTGTTGCGTTTTTCGATTTCACTCTGCAGTTTCTTGCCGTACTTCGCGTCGATGCCTTCCAGTTCCTTGCGTATGCTGTCCAGTTGCGTTTGATTTTCCAGGAGTTTTGCTTCCGCCACTTCCCGCCGGGTATTCTCTTCTCCCAGAAGGAGCTTCTGCTGCTCGATCTCTCCGCTCAGCCTGTTCAGCTCTTCCTCCTTGATTTCCAGCAGCTCTTCCCATTTGCTGCGCTTATCCATTTCCTTTTCCAGCTCCAGCGCCTGCCGGGCCACCAGTTCCTCCAACTCCGCTTTCCTGCTGCCCAGGCTTGCCTCGCTTTCCCGGAGCTGTTTTTCGGTGGTTTTATGCTCATCGATTTTAACTTTAAATTCATGCAAACGGGTCTTCAGTTCGAGCTTGAGCTGTTCCTGCGCCTTGCTGGACTCGCGCAGCGACCCTTCCGTTTCACGGTGCCCGTCGATTTCCTTCTCCAGTTCCCGGCTGCGTTTTTCGAGGGTTTCCTCAAGCTGTGCCCGGTAACACCGCAACTCCTCTTCCGTCCGGCAGCGTTCGGTAACATCCATGGAGAGTCCAACGGTCCCCTCAACCAGGCCGTCATTGCTGACCAGCGGAATCTCGATCGATTCCAGCCAGCCGGGGCCATTCGTTGTTTCGTACGGTTCAATGCCGCGGGAGGACTTGCCGTTTTTCATGACTTCGACACAGAGCTTGTTGTGGTCCCGCGGGGTGGAAGGCATGATTTCAAATATGGTTTTCCCTATCCATTTATCGGCCGGAACACCGGTTTTTTCAGCAACTCCGTCGCTCACAAACAGGAAACGGCAGCGTGTGTCTTTCACCTCCACGTCGCCGGGGAGCGAGGCCAAGACCCGCTGCATAAACTCATTGCGGGCTATTAGTTCTTCCCGTTCCTGGGTCTCTCGGCTGATGTCGCGCTGGGTCCCCCAGATTGCGGTCAGGCAGCCGTTCTCGATGATGCCGACGGCATTGTTGAGCAGGTTCAGCCGGTTGCCCTTCGGATCCATCCTGACCGTGTCCTTGTCGACGGATTTATAGCCGTAATCGACAAAGGATCGCACCGCTTCGATGGTCTCGAAAGAGCCGCATCCGCCCGTTAATTCATCCAGCTTCGCGCCCTTGAGCTTCTCAACGGAAGTTCCGCTCATTCTGGCAAATGCCTTGTTGCATGCCGCGACCGACATCGTGCCGTGGATGGATTTAGCGATCTCATCTTTCGGCAGGTCGAGTGGGATCGGCTCCGCGGGAGACAGTTGATAAAACCCCTGGGTTGTCTGTTCAACAAAGTGCCGGTAGCGGTTTTGGGCGGTTTCCAGTTCCTTCCGCTCAATATCCAGCTCGGTGACGTCTGTTACCAAGCCGGTGTAACCTTCAAAGGTATGGTCCACGCTCTCCACCTTGTGCGCCTGGCAGACCACAGTCACCACGCGGCCGTCGGAATGCTGATAGCGGAACATCGGGGAGAACGCTTGGCCGACGTCGACAAAGGCCTTCCAATCCTTGTTTACCCGCTCGCGATCCTCTTCGTGAATGGCATTCATCAGCCCTTTTTGGTAGGCCTTTTTCGGCGGTAACCCGCACAGTTCCTCCAGTTTGGCATTGATGTAGGTGCAGTTGCCGGCGGCATCCATTTGGAATATGCCCGCCGCCGCATCATTCAGCAGGCTCTGGTGCCGAAATTCCGCAGCCTTCAGCGCGCCGTCTGTGTTTTCGAGCGTCAGTGTGGTTTGGTTCAGGCCATCCTTTGTCGCGGCCAGCTCGGCGGTCATCTCTGCGCACTTGCGTTTCGCGCGTTTCAGCTTTGCCCGGTAAAGGTATGCCACCACGGATGCGATCCACAGCAGGGCATAGACGGTTGAAAACAGAATCATACCCACTTGGAACGGCGTTAGTCCAATCGCCTCGCCGACACGGTCGAGCAATGGGAGCTGCTCTGCCTGGCACAGGGCGGGGGTCGACAACAAGATCAAGCTGGCCAACGCCGGTCGTTTAATGAGGCCAAATGCACGTACACCGTTTGCTTCCATGGAAAAACTCCCCTTACTCAAGTTATCACCGGATAAAATATCACCATATATAGCATGTGTCGTGCCAACGCTCCAGACAGGTTAAAATACCGGTAAACAAGGGGAATTAACGTGAAAAACGCGCATAAATAAATTTCTGGCTGGCCACGGCATTCTCAAACATGCGAAAGGGCATTCCTGTTTGAAAAACCAGGGAAAGCGGTTTTCCAAACCTTGTAAATCCGTAGGGGAATTCTTCCAGCCATTGGAATATCTTTTCCAAGGATTGGAACGCAGTTTTCCAGAGGTTGGAACCAAGGAGAATTTCCGGTTCAAGGATTGGAAGGACTGTCCATCGAATCGAAACGGGTCGGCTCCGGCAGACCGAGGGGCAGGGCGCAGTGGTAGGCAAAAAACCATGCCGATATATCAAGGTATTCCTCTGAGTAGCCTTCGCCCAATTCCATGTCGTGAAGAATGAGCTGTTTGCCGGCAACGGTATACTGGAGCTGCGCCCAGAAAAGCTGAACCCAGAATGCAATCTGTTCCCGGGTCATTTCAGGGCGGATCCGTGCAACCCATTCCGGCAGAGCTAGCTTAATATTGGCAAAGCATTCCATCAGAAGTATCAGGGCTTGCGGGTGGCTGTCTGACAAAATCCGGCAGTATAGACCGGCCAAATGCTTTACATGGTGCTTCCCGTGGCAGGCATCGAGGAAGCTTCGTATGCAGTTTCGCAGCGCATCGGATACCGCCTGCGGATTTGAGGTATCCACTGTGAATAAAGGCTTGAAGTGACTGTCCAGTCCGGCGTCTTCGACCACAAAATGGCGGATGGTTTCGAGATAGATGTTTTCCTTCGACTTAAAATGATAGATGATGGTACTCAGGCCCACCCCGGAGTCTTCCGAGATATCCCGGATGCCGACCCCGTCGAACCCCTGGGTCGCAAACAGCTTTCCTGCTGAATTCAGAATCCGTTTACAGGTTAGCCGTCCCTGCGCGTTCTGGGTTGATTTATCCGTGTTTTCAGCCAATTGGTGTGCATCCCCCATTCATTCGTTTTATATGCCTAATAGACCTACGTGTAAAACTGAATCTATCTTTCTTTCATTATTTAACTGCTTATTTACCTCCTTTATTTCCTGTTGACAGAATTGGCCACATCCCTTTATAAATAGAACAATCGTTCTAAGCATAGAACGGTCGTACAGTGGGTGTTGTGGATACTAAACGGGGCACTATGAGGCTAATGGGTGTTTGAACGGCGTTGATGTTGTTCGCTGGTTCCGCCTATGGCGGTCCGGCGTTTTTGAGTCTGGTGGCCGTTCAGTTGTAGGGCCGCCTGACGGTTGGGGTTTAAGGATTATCAGGCACAGATAGTCGACAGACTCCAAGGTGTGGAACAGCGGGGGAATATGAATGAAAAAAACGATATGGGTTTTGCTAGCTCTGATGGTGTTGGGAAGCATTGCGCAGGCGGCGGACACCGTTCTGCTGACGGATGATTTCCAATCTTCAACGCTTGATGCGTCCAAATGGACGCTTATCACGGGAACTGGTCATGACAGCTTTGATGAAACCTCTGCCGGTTCGAGTGTGGCGCTCGGGACATACCTGTGGCTTAAGAACACGACTGCTGGTGCGGGCGGTGCTTATAAATCGAAGTTGCTTGCGGTGGATGGGCGCGGTGAAATCGTTATCTGGCGCAAAAACTATGTTGACCATAAAAACGGCACATTGGTTTCCATGCCGGATGAAGTGGTTGCGGAAGATGGAACGGTTCTGCTTCGGTGGGGATATCACAACTACAATGATGGCAGCACGTCTCGATATGGGTTCGGTGGCTTCGGCGGCCCAGAGACTCGCGTGACGGGAGCCTGGTCGACCTTTTTTAATGAGACGATTACGTACGATCCTGTAACTGGGCAGGGAAGCTATTCTTTAAATGGAGGGACTCCGGTCTCCATCAGCGGGATTCCGTTCCCGGACGGAGCAACTAATTTGTATGTGCGAGGCAGTGCCTATGGGGAGGGCAGTCTTGAGTACTGGAAGGCGATCGATGATTTTTCGATTTCCCAGACCGACCGCAAGCTGCTGACGGTCAGCTCTCCTTACGGCTCGCCGGTTCCAGACATTGGAACCAATGCTTTCGAGACGGGCTCGACGGTGACCTGCTCGGTGGCAAATGTGGAATCCGATGGCGTGACCTATGAGTGCACCGGCTGGAGCGGTGTCGGATCGGTTCCTCTGTCCGGCACCACCAATACGGTTATCTTCACCTTGACGGAAGATTCCTCTATCCGCTGGAAATGGAAAACACCGCTATTGAATGACGATTTTAGTGATGGAATTCTGGATACCTCCAAATGGACTCATATCCATGTCGATGGCCTCGATAGTTTTTATTCTTCTCCTGGATCTTCCCTGCTCGAGACTAATGATGTTATGCGTATTACACATTCGATGTCTGACAATGGAGGAGCATTTAAAACAGCCCTGCTTCCAATAAATGATCAGGGACAGATTTTCATTGAACGCCGCACAAAAGTTCATGCCGCGTATGAGACGGCTCAGATGCCGGAAAATCTGATGAGTGAAGGCGGGACGATCCTTTTGTCCTGGGGATATTATAAATATAATTATTGGTACTCGGTCTATGGATTTGGTGGACTACATGACGTCCGGGTTGATGGGCTGTGGGATGAATGGTTTGATGAAACAATCACATATGATCCAATTACAGGACACGGAACCTACTCTCTGAACGGTAGCCAGCCGATTTTGATTACAGGTACAGCAATTCCTTCCGAAACAACCAACGTTTATTTGCGGGGATGCGCATCTGGAGCTTATTTAGGTCATACGAAAGAATTTGATGACTTCTCCATATCGCAGGGAGAGCCGGCTAATCAGTCCGTACTAACGATTAACTCAACACACGGAAGTCCGAATCCGGCCGCTGGAAGTTTTATATATGGTTCCGGGACATCAATCACATGCTTTGTAGAAAGTATATACACTAACAATGGAAGTCTCTACCAGTGTACCGGTTGGATCGGCACGGGATCAGTTCCCTCATCCGGGACAACCAACACCACGACATGTATACTGGATGAAGATTCTTCGATTACCTGGAACTGGCAGACAAATAAATACCAAGTGACGATCCATGTCGAAGGGAACGGTTCCGTTAACTTAAATAACGGTTATTATGAAGTTGGCTCCATGCAGACTCTTATTGCCACTCCTGATGCAGGAAGCTGGTTTGCAGGCTGGAGCGGCGATGCTTCAGGCACCAATGATGCTTCCATTACGATGAATGCGCCGAAAACGGTTACGGCAACGTTCCGGGATGCGGTGCTACAGGAGGATGACTTTAACGGTGGACTGCTAAACACCTCAAAATGGACCGTGATCCGAGCGTCCGATTATGGCTTTGATTCTGCAACTGCCGGAAATTCGCTAACCGTTTCAAACGGCATCATGAATATTACGCACGCCGTAGCGAACAGCGGCGGTGCATTTCAAACCGGCTTGCTGCCGGTGAGTGACCGCGGATTGATCATTATTGAGCGTCGCACAAAAGTGCACTCGGCCGGCACACCACGCATGCTGGAGCTACTGAAGAGTGAAAGTGGAACCACGCTTTTGTACTGGCAATATACAGGTTCTGGATTTGGATATGGGGCCTCCTTTGCTGCGGGAGTGTGGGATGAATGGTTTGACGAAACCATTACGTACGATCCGATTACGGGAGAGAGTACCATTTCCATTAACGGCGGAACGCCGGTTGCAATTGTCACTGGCGAAGCGATGCCTGCCAACACCACCCATGTTTATCTGCAGGGCGGCGCGGCTGGCGATGGTACTGGATATACCAAACAGTTCGACACATTCAATATTTCGCAGGGGGAAGACTCAAGCCGGGCTGTTCTAACAGTCCGCAGTACTTGGGAAACTCCCGTTCCATCAACGGGAGTCACGGTTTATGATTCGGGATCAACGGTCACCTGCTCCGTTGAAAGTGCATCCTTTGATGGCAGCACTCACTATCAATGCACCGGATGGAGCGGTTCGGGATCGGTTCCTGCTTCCGGGGCCGCCAATTCCGTTGTGGTTACGCTGGATGAAGATTCTGCCATTACCTGGAACTGGCAGGCCGCGGACCATTGGCTGGCGATTGGTATCGAAGGGAACGGCTCGGTCAATCTGAGTAATGGATTTTACGTAGCGGAAAGTGCACAGAATCTTGTGGCTACACCGGATGCGGGGTGGGTGTTTAACGGATGGCGCGGTGATGCATTCGGCATCGGCGATGCCACGGTCACGATGAATGAACCGAAAAGCGTTACCGCCGTATTTTTCTGCCCGCCACCGGTTGTTACAGCAACCGTTGCGCAGGTTGAAGGTACCCGGGATGTTGAGATTTCCTGCGATGTGGCCGAAGGCGGCCAGCTGCTGGTGGACGTGGAGGTTTATCAGAACGGCACGAACCTGAATGCGGCTTCTTTTTCCGGGGCAGGCATGGTCAACCCCGGAACCAATCAGGTGATCACCTGGCATGCCGGAACGGACTGGAACCTGAATGTCGATGACCTGACGTTCCAATTGATTTTTGACAATGGTTGCCCGACCTTCACCCCCTATGCGGGAGGGGCGGTTAATATTCCCAGAACGGGACAATCGGAGGGCCGTCTTCTAACGCTTACCGAAGAAGATGGAGATATTCAGCCGGGCATGCCTTGGCCATCGCCGCGTTTTACCGATAATGGGGATAATACCATTACTGATAATATGACCGGGTTGATGTGGGGAAAATCTGTTTCCTCGGCTTACTGGGATACAGCCATGCAAAACTGTGAAAACCTGACACTTGGTGAACATAGTGACTGGCGGATGCCCAACGTGAGAGAAATGCGCAGCCTGTTCGAGTATGGGCGCTACGAGCCTGCAATCGAGACAGGCCTTTTTGATAATATGCCTGCGGCCTCAGCCCTCTGGACTAGTACCGGCTATCCAGGGAATGGCTATAACTACAAGTATGGAGTAAGTTCTACCTCCGGGAGCACGTATTACTACACGGTCTACAACGTGGGCACCTATTATTCCCATTATTATCTCCCGGTTAGGTCCGCATTTGTCGGGGACGTGGAAGTCCCCAAGACCGGGCAGAGTTCGAGTTTTTCGTCTCGCGTATCGGAAGATGGAGATCTGCAACTGGGTGCTGATTGGCCGAATCCACGTTTCACGGATCATGGCGACGGCACCGTAACGGATAACCTGACCGGGATTATGTGGCTCAAAGCATCTTCCTCATTCGACACTATGTGGGGGGGGCTTTGAGTGCCTGTGCCGCATTGACTACAGCAGGGTATGATGACTGGCGTTTGCCGAGCGTAAACGAACTGGAATCACTGGTTGATTATGGCAAACCAAACGCCATGCTTCCGACCGGACACCCGTTTACCGGGATCCAGAATACGTCGTCGGCAAAGTATTGGACAAGTACGCTATATTCACGGGACATCAACTATTCTTATACGGTGAGTTTTTACAATGGCTGCGTAGCAAATTCGCAGTTTGGCTATTATCTAGCCTGTCGAGGCGGAGTGGAAACGCAGGCGGTGAATCCTCCCGAACCGGTGGCGCAGATTCCATTGCCTGAAACGGGGCAGACCAACAGCTATGCGGCAAATGACGACGGCGCAATCCGTGCAGGCGTCGCTTCGCCCACTCCCCGCTTCACAACCTTTTCAGGTATTGTTGTAGATAATCTGACGGGGTTGTATTGGAGTACGAGTGTGGGATCCGGCAGTTGGGAAAATGCGGTACAGGCCGCTAACCAAAACAACTGGCGGCTGCCGAATCTGCGAGAAATGATGAGTCTGATAGATTGGAGTCGGACAGACCCCGCTTTGCCGGAAGGTCATCCATTCGCAAGTTTCCCGAGTACTGCGGGGCCGCTGTTCTGGACGAGTACCAGTAGCTACGGTTCTTTAGGAAACTCATACGCATGGAAAGTGGATATTCGACGTGGAACGATGTCCACCACCGCCTCAAAAACGGACTACGGCTACTTCGCGTTTGTGAATATGGTTATGGATGAAGACGCGCCAGCTCGTGTTCCGATTACCGGTCAGACCAATAGTTACCTGGTGGCCGATGATGGCGCGGAGCAAAAAGGTGTAAAAGAAACCGGCGATCGCTTCACGGATAACAGCAACTATACGGTCAACGATAACCGTACCGGCCTGATGTGGCTCAAGGCACCGGATGCCTGCGGTTCGATGACCTGGGCCGAGGCGGTTGAATACTGCGCGGACCTAAACTATGGCGGCTATACCGACTGGCGCCTCCCGAATGCCCGCGAACTCGAAAGTCTGGTGGATTATAG
Organism: Kiritimatiellales bacterium; assembly: GCA_021734595.1. Lineage (GTDB taxonomy): Bacteria > Verrucomicrobiota > Kiritimatiellia > Kiritimatiellales > Pontiellaceae > JAIPIO01. The sequence continues at coordinate 9,406 of JAIPIO010000073.1, forward strand.
CCAAGGAGGCGATCAAACGGCTCTGCCGGAAGGTCATCCGTTTGCGGATATAGATACGAGCGGGCAGGGTCATTTCTTCTGGACCTCCACTACGTCCAGCTCGGACAGTGGAAAGGCATTGGCGCTGTCGCTTTATCAGGGCTCTTTCACTGACGGTTCCAAAGGGGCGGGGATCAAAGTATGGCCGGTGCGGGGCGGAAATTAATTTAAGGAGAATGATCATGATGAAAAAAACATTTACGATTCTCATACTTCTCGGCGCGGTACTGAGTGCCTCCGCCATGCGATCTACCAATACGGTCAGCGGAACCGTCGATACCCGCGACTATACCCTGGAGATAGACTCTCCTTATGGAAGTGATGAAAGTTTCCCTTCTTTGGGGATACGCGGTAATTATTCTTGGCGATCAACGGTTTATTGTTCTATGGCCGATTATCTGTTTGAACAAGACGGCACGATCCTCCGGAATTGTATCGGATTTTACGGGGAGGGGATTTCCCCCGGATCAGGTGCCGCCGATTCTGTGGATGTCGTGCTGACCAACGTGAACTCAACGCTTACATGGAACTGGAATACTGCCTATTGGGTGACACGGGCTGTGTCTGGCCAGGGGGGTATTTTTGGAGGATCGGGCTCTGCTGGTTGGTATAACGAAGGGCAAAGTTATCTTTTAAAGGCCCGACCAGACTACGGCTGGCTTTTTACTGGCTGGAGCGGCGGAGCCTCTGGCGGCCCGTCCGCCACCAACCTGAATTTTACCGCAACCGCGCCGACCAATCTTTTGGCCTCATTCTCCGACGATCCGGACGGCGACGGCCTCAAAAACACCAACGAGTGGGCCGTTGGAGCCAACCCCTGGATGGCGGATACCGACGGAGACAACTTTGACGACCTGTTCGAGTTCAACAACGGCCTCTCGCCGACGGTCGACAGCTCCCCGTTTGTCACCCACATTCAAGACAACCCGGACACCTACGGGCTCTATTCGTCAAACGTGGTGCTGGATGTGGCGATCGGCCAGGCGCTGTTCCAAGTGCAGGGCACTACGGCTCGCCTCAACCTTCAGTTGGAACAGTCCGACGACCTGAAGAACTGGACGGATGCAGGAGATCCCAAGGAGTGGGAGCTGACGCTCGATCCCGACAAGAAATTCTTCCGAGTTCGGTCGGAGTAGGAGTTTCCAATGGTTGGAAATCCGTCAACCGACGGATTCCAGCCTTTGGAAGCTTTGCTCCAGACCGTGGAAAGCAGTTGCATTTTCGCCAAACGGCACGCATACTCCGATCCGCATTCAGCGGGGTATGTGATCGCCCGCTTTAACCAAACAGGAGGTGTGGCATGAAGAAGTTTCTGTTGGGATTGGCTATCATAATGCTGGCGGTTTCGCCGGCATTCTGCGAGGAGGAAAAGTTCGATCTGGACAAGGAGATGGAGCATATCGAGCTGCAGCGCGCGCAGACCGAGTTTCAGTTCGATCAGGAAATGCGCAATCTCGAGCTGCAGGAGCGGCGGATGAATCTGGATCGTATGGCCCAGGGACCGAATCAGAAGAAGAAAAAGGATGGAGGAGCAGTCTGTCTGATCATCGGTATTATCCACATTTTGATGGCCGTATGGGTTTATCAGGATGTCCGCAAAAAGAACAAGGGCAACGGCATCTGGATCGTCATCACCCTGCTGGCCGGTTTCTTCGGCGCTTCGGTGTATGCCTTGATTCGCCTGGGCGACTGCAACCAGAAGGAGAAATAGTTTTATCCGTCATGCATGGACGCAAAGCCCTCGGCAAAAGCCGGGGGCTTTTTCAGTAGCTGTACCGGACGCCGAGATTGACATTGTTGTTGTTCTTGAACTGCCCGAAGAACGTGTGGTCGTACTGTCCGATGAAGAAATTCCCGTTGGCGGTCAGCTTCCAGTGGTCGTCCAGTTTATAGGTGGCTACCGGGCGCAGGTAGACGTCGTGGTCGCTGGGCGAGTAGTAGGTGAACAGGCTCAGGATCAGGTTTTGGTTCATTAGCATGCGCGTCAGCCGCAGTGTGACCACGTGGCGGTTTTCATCGGCGGCATACTTCGTGGAAGGCAGGCCGTCCAGATAGTCGTTGTGATCCATCATGTGTTCGAGATAATACTGGATCCCGGCGGAAAAATTCTTCGCCAGCTCGCGCTCATAACCGGCCAGGAACCGGAATTCAGAATTGCGCACGAACGGGTTGCCGCCGCCGCTGTCGTCGCGCGAATCATAATAACCGAGCTCGGTGCTGACAATCCCGCTGCCCAGTGTCCCCTTGGCGCTGGCGCCGTAAACATTCAGGTTAGGGAAGGTGGCCTTGCCGGATACCGGATCGGCACCGGCCGGGCTTTTCCAGAATCCGGAATAGAAATAGAGCGCGGCTTCATAGCCTTTCACACTCCGGTAAAAGCGGGCGGCGATTTCATCATCCTCAAAGTTGTTGTTGGGAACGTCGGTCTTGATAATCGCATCTTGTCCGGCGATGCGGTTCAGTCCCTGATTCCAGTAGGAGATGCGGCTGCCGTCGATATAGCGGTCGGCGTCGAAGCGCGGCGTGTAGGCGATATCGATGCTTCCAAAGCTTGGAAAGAGGCTCGCGTAGATCGCGTCCGACGGGGCCTTCAGGTATTCCGTGTCGCGTCCGAGAAAGAACGAGTTCCAATCCTTGGGAAACAGATCGTTGATGAACAGCAGGTCACCCGTGCCCCATGTCAGGATTTGCCTCCCCAACTTCACATCGGCCCAGTCAACCGGAGTGAAAAGTATGTTGAACTCCCGCAGGTCGATAAAACCTTCTCCGGTCTGCAGGTCGATTTTTTCGGGATCATCCGCCAGCGCATCATAAACGAGATCGGCGCGTATTTGCAGCGTGAAGGCATCCAGATAGGTCAGCGAATCGAGCTGGGCGCGGATTTCCGCCAGGCTTTGCTGATCCTCGTACGGGTCGTTTTGCGTCCGCATTCCGGCACGACCGTCCACGAAGCCGTGGAACTCGGTGTCGAGCGCAAATGCATTTGCGCTCAAGATAAGACTGATAAGACTGATCCGACGGATCTGGTGCGAGATATGTTTCATTTTTAGCGCGTTACCTCTCTGGGCGGCCTTCTCAAAAACCGCTCTTCGAAGCTGGCTTCCTTGAGGCCGATGTTGTACTCGATTTTTGAGAAGGTGTTGATGGTGGAGCCACCGGTATTGAGATCCTTCACCACCGATTCGATGACGGTTGGAAATCCTTGGATGGTCTCAACCTTGGTGGCTTCGACGGTGCGGTAGAGCTTGCCGTTTTTGTCGAAGTATTCGGCCTTGCGCGGCAGGAACGTGTCCTTGTCGATCATAACGGTATAATAGGAAAACTCGACGTCGCCGGGGTTTCTTGGGGTGTTCTTGACGACATATTGCGTGGCGGTGGTTTCAACCAGTTCGTGCGTGTCCTCCTTCAGGTTGCGGCCGGAAACATCTTCGTAGACAAAGTCCGAACCAACGAACGAGGTTCGCTTTTCCCCGGGGGCGATGCGCTTGTTGAGATTCAGGGCAGGCAGCCACAGCCAGCGGCTGTCCTCCTTGTTTTCATCCACTTCCTTCCAGACAATATAGGCCTGTTTATACAGATCGGCGGGTTTCTTGAAATAGACGTAGAACTTCTGGCTGCCGCCTTTGGTGTTCATGCGCAACAGGGTGAATTCGCGGGTGCGGGTGCTGCCGCTCTTGTCGACAATGTTCATCGTCACATCCGCGCGCCCGTCGCTGCCGGCATAGTAGGCCGCTTCGTTCGCTTTGGTCACGATTTCATCCACGGACAGTTCTGCATTCGCACCGGTAGTCAGTCCCAACAGCAGTGCTGCAATAATTCCAGTTTTCATTTTAGTCCTCCTTTGAGATTTTGGGTTTAAAAAGATATTTCTGCAGTGCGGTGATGAGCGCCGCAAGGATGAACAGGGTGGCGAGCCACGATACGGCCATGATGGTGGCAAGAAAGAACCCGACGGTTTTATACGGCACCAGCGGCGCGAACAGCAGTGGCGTGAAACCGATGGAAATGATGATCGCGTTGCGGCTGATGGCCATGGCCGGCTCGCGGAACATCAGCAGAATGGCTTCTTTCCAGCTTCCCTGCTTCTTGGTCAGCTCGCGCGCCCGTTCAAGGAAGTGGATCGCAAAGTCGACACTGAGGCCAAGGGTCAGGGAGGAGAGCACGGCGACGGGCATGTCGTAGTCCTTGCCGACCAGTCCAATCAGGCCATAGATAAAGGTGATCGTGACGCTCAGCGGAATCATCGCCAGGATTCCGTAGAGCGGCGAGCGGAACAGTACCATCATCATGACCAGCACCACCACGAAGCTGCTCAGCAGCGAGTTCAGCATGCCGGCGACCATCTTGTCCTGCCATACGACGTTAAGATAGGTGAGCCCGGCCCATCCGACATCGAGCTCGGCCGGTGCGGGATTTTCGGCCATCCACTTTTCAACGTCGTCGACGACCGCCTGCATGTCGGTGTTGTCTCCGCTCTTGAGCTGAACCCACAGATTCACTTCGCCGTAGTCTTTCGTGACCAGGTGAAAGAGGCTGTCCCTTTTCTTCATGCCTTCCAATTGGGCAAACACCTGCCCGACGGCCGACGGGGTGGGGGGAATGCTGTAGAATTCCGCATTGCGTTCCATCGGCGCTTCGGCGGTGAAGTTCAGTTCATAATTCGCCTTTTTCAGCGCATCGACCGCCGAGCTGGTTTTCCCGACCATCTGTACCGTGGCGAGAAACTGCTGAAGCCGCTCCACATAGTCCAGCATGGCCGGGCGCTTAAAGGTCGGCGCGCTGATGTCGGCGCGTGCCTCAAACACAAAATCCCGGAAGGAGAGCGAGGTGAATTCATCGCAAATCTTCAGCGCCGCATCCTGCAGGGACGCATCTTCCAGGGTTTGGAAAT
>JAIPIO010000074.1 GCA_021734595.1 Kiritimatiellales bacterium
AACGACACGCATGAGCCGCGGGGTATGGCGCGTCCGCGCGCCATACCTCGTCGTGCTCCATGCGATTGTTGGCACTTTCCAACTTCTATGTCGTGAATCGCCTTCTGCGCGCCCAAAGTGCTATGGCACCCAAACCCAGCAACATCGCTGTGGCAGGTTCGGGAATAACCATATCACCGTTCCTCACTGCCAGACCGCGCTGCTCCACAGTCTTGTGTAGTGACCCGCTGTCGTAGATGAAGCCATTGTAGAAGACGGTGACCCATGCGCGATCAGTATCTGACGCATTTTCGGTGCTCGTCCAATAGCCCGGATCACTGGCTTCAATATTCGCGAATGGATCCGGGTCATTGCCGGTTATCCCGTCGGTCGACAAATGCCCCATCTCCGATGTCGTGATATTGACGCCTTCAGTCGGGTTGTCCCCGGCACTCGGCAAACGCCAGTCGTCAAAACTTTGTCCGCCATAACTCACAACCAGATCAGATGCCCAGTCATTCTGGGCATCGAACTGTGCAACAGGTGCGCTGTAATCCAGCCAAGTGATATCCTGCACATCATCGTAGAAGAGCTGGTAGTCACCGCTTCCTCCAGTAGTGATCGTACCGGTACCACGGACAAGCAACTCAGCATGAACCGTTGTTCCGAGCAAGACGCAAGCCGCTACATTTCTGATCATTTTCATCTTCTTCTCCTCTCTGTTGATGAGACTACATGCTTTGCCAAGCTCCCATTTCCGTTTCTGAGACTGTCCATTTCGAGTCCGGAGCAGAAGCGAGGGAGCACTTTCGCATCCGCTCGACAGGAATCGACGCGGCACCGCAATGTCCGCAGAGGCGCGTTGCCAACGCTGTAATGGCTATGCTTCTCCTTTCGTGTAATTGGTGCCAACAGTGTCATCAGTGGAAAATTTTCCACATATCACCCTTATGGGGTGGACTTATATTCCATATATGACCGCAATAAATGGGTAAAAATGGAAAATAGACCGTTTCATTTTCCATATATGACCACGGATTGGGTTTCTTTCCACATATGACCGCATTAAAGCAGTAAACATGGAAAACGAGCTTGATTGTGTTTCTCATATTTATTATTCTTAACTAGTGTTTCAGATAGAACCATGGAAAGCAAGAAAAAATTCAAGCCAGATCCGAGTCTTAAACTAATGGATCAGGTTCGCGAGGTTTTGCGATACCACCATTATGCCTACCGCACGGAACAGACCTACTGCGAATGGATCAAGCGTTATTTGAAGTTCTACGACTATAAAAAACATCCGCAAGAGATGGGCGCGGCGGAAGTGGAGCGCTATCTGAGCCATCTGGCGACTTCCGGGAAGGTGGCGGCCTCGACCCAGCGTCAGGCGCTGAATGCGATCATCTTTTTGTACCGCGAGGTGCTCGATATCGAGCTGGGCGATATTTCACCCATGCGCAGCAAAAAACAGCGGCATCCGCCGACGGTTCTGACGCAAACGGAGGTTCAGCAGGTGTTGCGCAACATGGAGGGGACGCACCGATTGATGGCGCAGCTGCTTTATGGATGCGGTCTGCGGCTGATGGAATGCATCCGCCTGCGCATCCAGGATGTCGACTTTGGCCAGGGGCGCATTTTTGTCCGCGGCGGGAAAGGCGGGAAAGACCGGACGGTGGTGCTGCCTGAATCGGTACGGTTGGCCTTGGCTGAGCATGTTGAAAAGGTGAAGCTGCTGCACGAAGCGGATCTGCGGGCGGGATTTGGCGAGGTCTATATTCCCGAGGCGCTGGCGCGCAAATATCCCAACGCCTGCTGCGAAACGGGCTGGCAGTATGTTTTCCCGTCGAAAAACCGGTCGACCGATCCACGCTCCGGCAAGGAGATGCGGCACCATGTGATGGAGTCGGGCCTGCAAAAGGCGGTCAAGACGGCCGTGCGCAAGGCGGGCATCGCCAAGCGGGCGGGTTGCCACACGCTGCGGCACAGCTATGCGACCCACCTGCTCGAAAACGGGGTGAACATCCGCATGGTGCAGGAGCTGATGGGGCATGCCGACGTGAAGACGACGGAGATCTACACGCACGTGATGAGCAAGGATCTCGATGCGGTCAGAAGCCCGCTGGATCTGCTTTAGCGTTTTTCCCCGAAAGCGAAGGGAGAGATTCATCCCTGGAATTATTCTGCCTTTTCCCTTTTTTCCAATGGCTGGAACCCATCCGCGTCCATCCGCGTCATCTGCGGGCACCCGTTCCAATGACTGGAAAAGTGGCGCGGGCATCCCTGCCTGCGCAGGGCAGACTGGAAAGTCTGCCCCACATGAAGAGAAGCCGACCCGGGTTCCGATTCCTGGAATCATTCTGCCTGTTTCCTTCGGACGCCATCGCCGGCGCGCTGGGACAGCACGCCCTACCTTTAAATATCTGCGCTGATCTGCGTCCATCTGCGGGCCTGATTTCCAATCCCTGTAATTATTTTTCCACACAATCATTCTGCCTGATTCCTTTTTTCCAATGGCTGGAAAATCAGACGGCGGAATCGTCCAGATAGTTCCGAACATTGGAAACAAGGGTTCCAACCATTGGAAGTTCCATTGGAAGATATTCGCTGAACTTTTCGATGGTTTGGCTTTCGCGCATGATGCCCAGGGAGGCGGGATAGTTCATCTGGTAGGTCCAGGAGATGAGTAGCAGCAGAAAGTCGGCGAAGCACTTGAGTTGGGAGTAGGTGACCGGTTCCCGCCGTTCGACCGTATCGATAACCGCTTGGTTCGGCGTTCCCTCCAGCGTCAGGCTCAAACCAATCTCTGGATGGTCTGCGATGGTTCCGTTGACGATCGCTTCGTAGACCACTCGGTATATGTCGAGCCGGTCGGCATCGCGGATGAGTTTGAGGTAGGGATAGTGGCTTTCCGGCAGGTTTGCCGGAAGCGTCTTTTTGTTGTGGTAGCGAACCGCGTTGAGAACCGCCTGGCGGCGCTCCTCCTCCAGCCCGTGCAAAAGATCGCTTTCCATAATCGCCTGGTATCCGCGCGCTCCATGGTCGATGGATTTGGCATCCATGAAGGTTCCATATTCCTCCAGCTGTGGAAAACGACCCACGTCGTGGATATAGCCAAGGGCTTCGGCGGTGTTGGCATCGTCGGCAGTCCAATCCATGGCGTTGGCCAATGTGCGGCAGTTGATGGCCACATTCGCGCAGTGCTCGCGCTTCAACTCCATCATTCCAACCATTGGGCCGGAGCGTCGGATGTATTCACCGGAATATTCGAGGAAATGGGCCTGTATGGCCTGAAGTTGGGAGGGGTTCATTCTAACGAACAGTTCTCAAAAAACGAAGATGCCCAGCAGAATGATGCCAATGCCCAGCGCCAGTTTAACGGCAGAGCCGATTTTTAGGAATTTATCGTTCTTCACCACCAGCGCGGTTATTTTGCGGTAGTACCAGGGGGACATGATCAGAAAGATACCGAATACAATCCATATATAGACGATGGTTACAATGACCAACCGCCACGGCGACTCGTGCCAGCGGGCGATCTGCAGGATCGGAACGGCGATGAGACACAGGAATCCACCGAGCGACCGTGCGGCAAGTAGTTCTTTCATATAGATGACACTGGCGGCAAAGACCGCCGGGGCGATGAAGTAGATGTATTTTTTATACTCGTCGAGAAAGCCCATGTTCATTTCCATGGCTTCGCGCGCACCGAGCCAGCAGCAAAGTCCCGTAAGAATCCAGGCGGGTACCACGCTGCGCGGGAAAAGTTCAATCCCTTTTTTTACAGCTTCCGGCTTGAACAGAGCCATAAATGATCCGATTACGGCCAGCAGCCCAAGTATAATGGCTATAGCTGAAAGGCTCATACAATTCTCCTTTACACCAATTTATAAAGCGTTTCATCGTCAATGATTTCGCGCGCCAGTCCGGTTTCGCGCGCAACCCGTTCCACTTCCGCAGCGACGGCTTCGCCCACGCCTTTGTCGAATACCGACGGGATAATATAATCCTCGCACAGCTGATCGGCGGGAATCAGATCCGCGATCGCGCGGGCGGCGGCTATTTTCATCTCTTCGTTGATTCCCGACGCGTTGCAGCGCAGGGCGCCCTTGAAGATTCCCGGGAAGCACAGCACATTGTTGATCTGGTTGGGGTAGTCGGACCGGCCGGTGGCCATGATGCGGGCATGCGGCTTGGCCAGCTCGGGCATGATTTCCGGAATCGGGTTCGACATGGCAAAAATAATCGGATCCCGCGCCATGTTCTTCACCGCCTCCTGCGACAAGATGCCGGGAGCGGAAACCCCGAGGAATACATCGGCGCCCATCAAGCTCTCTTCCATGCTTCCTTTTTCAAGGTTCGGATTGGTGTTTTCCGCAAACCAGTCCTTCATGTAGTTCATTTTTTCCGTGCGTCCCTTGTACACCGCGCCGGTGCTGTCGAACCCGACAATGTTCCTTACGCCGGCTTCCATCATGATCTTGGAGCAAGCCACGCCGGCGGCCCCGATGCCGCTGACGACAATCTTTAGATCCTCCATCTTTTTTCCGACGATTTTCAGCGAATTGTAGAGCGCCGCGAGCGTAACCACGGCCGTGCCGTGCTGGTCGTCGTGGAAAATCGGAATATCCGTTTCGGCCTTGAGCCGTTCTTCAATCTCGAAGCAGCGCGGTGCGGAGATGTCTTCGAGGTTGATGCCGCCAAAGGTGGGGGCGAGCAGTTTTACGAGTTTGATGATCTCCTCGGGATCCTTTGTATCGACGCAGATCGGAAAGGCATCCACATCGCCGAAATCCTTGAAGAGCTGGCATTTTCCTTCCATCACCGGCATGGCCGCTTCCGGGCCGATATCGCCCAAACCAAGCACCGCGGTACCGTCGGACACCACCGCCACGGTGTTGCGCTTGATGGTGAGGTTCTGCGCCAGTGCTTTGTTGCCGTTGATCGCCATGCAGACACGCGCCACCCCGGGGGTGTAGGCAATGGCCAGGTTTTCCTCTTTTTCCAGCGATAGTTTGCACTTGGTTTCCAGCTTGCCGCCGATGTGGTATTTGAAGGTAAGTTCATCTGCGCCGAGCAGCTCCACGCCTTCGACTTCTCGGATCGCCGCAATAACCTCCTGCTGCTGATCCGAGCCGTTGGTTTCCACGATCATCTCGCGCACAACTTCTTTTGCGTTGCGGGAAACCACTTCCATCGTGTCGATAATACCGCCGCCGGCCCCGATAGCCGCGCTTATGTCGCCAAGCATTTCGGGCTCGAGGACACTTTTAACCCTGATGAGAATACTGTAACTCGGTGTTGGTTTAATTTTCATGCCGCCTCTTCAAAATCATTCAAATTCAACGAGCGGCATATAGTGGAGGGTTGGTGCGGCGGGTGCAAGCAAAGTTTCCAATCATTGGAAACTTTAAGGACGGGTTTTCCAATAGCTGGAAGGTGAGCCAACTGTTTTTTCCAGGCATTGGAAACCCTCTTCCAACGCCTGGAAAACGGTCGTTTTACTTCACCGCTAAATATTCCACAATCTTGCGGCCGGTATTTTGGTTGAGTTTGACCGGCAAGCGCCGCCAATCGCTGGAACTTCCGCAACCATCATCCCAATCCAGCACTTTCTTTCCCTGGGCATCCATAAGCTCATAGTGGCAATCGAGCGCACATGCGCCGGCGCCATAACCGACCAATATGCGGGCAGCGGAACTGCCGGGATTGTAGCTTTTTATTTTAACACTCAGCAGGTAACTGTCCGGTTTTCCTTTAAAATCAGATGCTTTCTGTATCTGCGCGGAACTGAAGCCATAATCGCCCAGCCGACGGACGAGATTCGGTTCCATGAACTCACCGATCTCATTGCGCCAGCCCCACTGCTTTGATTCCATCGTATTCGGATCACCCCGGTTAACGAGCACATCGATGTGAACTTTCTGGCCTGATTGGGCCAAGGGTGCCTGCGTGGTCTTGCAACCACTGACTGTCAATACAGCCAATAAAGAACACACTGAAACAAACATACTTCTATTCATTCTATTCCTCCGGTTTTAATAACTTCCACACGCCTCACTGGATACATGCATGGATGATACACACGCGAGTTATGTGAATGGAATAAAAAATTTAACTTTGTGACGGTTCGCGCAAGCTCTGGACGAATTCGGTTAATTCTTCCGGCGAAATATTCTCGAGGCGTCTACCCTGTTGCTTGAGACCTTCCTCTATCCGGGAGCAAAACCGCTGCATGTATTCGTGGCACTGGTCGGATCCCATCAGCACGTCAAAATCAACGCCCTGGGTTATACGCACGTGCCCGTCCTCGGAATCGAAACCCACGCCCAGCAACCGGACAATTTTCTTTTTGGAGTGATCTGGCATTTTTTAGACAATCCTTCTTGAAAGACGGCTTAAATTATGAGTAATTATGCGCCTTTCACCTGCCGAATGGTGTAATGGTAGCACTAGCGACTCTGACTCGCTTAGTCTAGGTTCGAGTCCTAGTTCGGCAACCATCTCTTCCTGTGGAGTATTGGATTTCCGGATATATGGACGAATGAACGATTCCATCCACCAATCCAAACATCCGTTTTTTCCATTCCTCATGTTACGCGGATCGGCATGATGACATACAGGAACGGGACGTTCGTTTTTATCACCCCTGGACTCAGCTCGTCCGAAAGCTCAATGAACACTTCATCGCTGTCCAGATGCTTCAGCGGCGCCATCAGAAAAGCGGGATTGAATGCGATGGTTATGTCTTTGCCGGAATATTTAATCGGAACAGTTTCATCCGCTTCGCCGATTTCCGGTGCCGTGGCTATAAGCTCCAAACGGTTTTCGGTAAACTGAAGCTTCACCGAAGAGGCCTGGTCGTCGAGCAGGAGTGACACGCGCCGGACAGCGCTCAGAAACATTTCGCGGTCAATGGCTACACGCTCTTCGCACTGGGCGGGAATGACCTGCTTGTAATTCGGATAGGTTCCATCAATCAACTTGGAAACAATCAGAATATCCGAAAACTCGAAGGCAACCTGCGTAGCGGAGGTTTTGATGGTTACGATCCCGTCATCGCCCAGTGTTTTAACCAGTTCGGTGATTGTTTTGGTGGGAACAACCAGGTCGGCTTCGAACCCATCCGGTATTTCCAGTTCCTGTTCCACCAGCGCGAGGCGGCGGCCATCCGTGGAAACCACAATGAGTTTATCATCCTTGAAGCTCATCAGAACGCCGTTTAGAATCGCCCGCGATTCATCGGTCGAAGCGGCAAAACCGGTCTTTTGCATGATATCCTTGAGCACGCCCTGATTAAGCGTGAAGGAGAATTTCTCTTCAAACGAGGGCAGCGGCGGAAAGTCATCCTTCGACAATCCTTCCAGCTTGGCATTAAATGAACCAGACTTGATCCGCGCCAGATCCTCCGCATTCACTTCGATGTCGACCTGGTGGCTGGGCAGGTCGCGGCAGATGCTGAAAAAGCGGCGGGCGGGAAGCGTGGTACTTCCGGTTTTTGAAACATCCGCTTCAATGCTGGTGCGAACGCTTACTTCCATGTCGGTTGTGGTAAGCATCAGCTTGCCTTTGTCTGCTTCCAGCAGAACATTCGAAAGAATCGGCAACGTGGTTCGTTGTCCGACAATTGACTGAACCTTTTGTAGCGCTTCAAGAATCAAATCCTTCTCGATACTGAGCTTCATTAACAGGCCTCCCTTACTATTATTATAGTGTATTTATAAATCCGTATTATTATAGATGCTGTGTATAACCGGAATAAACCCTACCTTTTATTCATAACCCCGTCACCCGTAAAAATTTAAAAATGTTAATACTCCTGTTGATAAAAGAGGCATAACCGAACCGTTCTGATGATAATTCGAAGTTGTTCACTTTATCACCAGGTAACACACAGGGTTTCGTCTGTTTATTAACAAAAAGCGCATCCGGATGCATAAAATAAAAACGAATGGATTTGACTGAAAAAGGCCGCAAAAAAGCGGCCGGGAAAAACGGAATCCCACGGGGGGGAATCTGGATTAGGTCTGTGCTTGTGAGCAATTTCGTTTTACCTTTTCTTTAAGGACGGAGAGCGTCTGCCGCAACGAAGAATCTTCTTTGGCGCGCTCGGAAACCTGGGCGTGGGCGTAAAGAATGGTCGCATGGTTGCGGCCAAACGATTTTCCAATGGAAGGAAAGGAGTGGTCGGTCATGGTCCGGGAAAGATGCATGGCAACCTGCCGCGGCCAGGCGATGTCCTGTGTCCGTTTCTTGCTCAGTATATCCGCCGGCAACAGGCCATAGTGGTCTGCCACGGCGCGCTGGATCGCGTCGACGCTGATGATGGCCAGCTGCTCTTTATCGAGCAGGTCCCGCAACAGCATTTCGAGTTTTTGCAAGTCGATGCTTTTTCCGGTAAGCGAAGCGTAAGAGGCCACACGGATAAGCGCGCCTTCGAGGCTGCGGATATTCGAAGAGATGCGTGCCGCCAGGAAGTCGATGACCCCCGGAGCAACAGGCAGGTTCATCAATTCGCTTTTTTTTCTCAGGATGGCAATGCGCGTTTCAATGTCGGGTTTTTCCAGCTCGGCCACCAGGCCAAACTCGAAGCGCGAAACCAGGCGTGGCGCCAGTCCGGCCATTTCCCGGGGGGTGCGGTCCGAGGTGAGCACAATCTGTTTGTGGCTCTCGAACAGTGCGTTAAAGGTATGGAAAAACTCTTCCTGCATGCGGTTCTTGCCGTCGAGGAACTGGATATCATCGATCATGAGCAGGTCGATCTTGCGGAATTTTTTGCGGAACTGGGGCAGGGCACTGCCTTGCAGCGCATCGATGTATTCGTTTACAAATTCCTCGCTGGTGGTATAGCAGATTTTCATTCTGGGTTTCTTGGCGGCGATGTGGTTGCCGATGGCCTGCATCAGGTGGGTTTTACCTAAACCCACTCCCCCGCAGATAAAAAGAGGGTTGTGCGTTCTAGATGGGGTGTTCGCCGCCGCCATGCATGCTGCATGCGGAAACTGATTCGACGGGCCGACTACAAAGGAATCAAAAACATAATTTGGATTCAGATTGCTCTCTTTCTTCCGGCCCATGGAGGGGGGAGTGAAAGCGGGCGTCGCCTTTTCCTTTTTTTCCGGGAAGTTGAAGCTATCCCGGTCCACCGAAAGGGAAATTTCCATCTCTCTTCCGCTGATTGCGGTGATTGCCTTGCGGATCATGGGAAGGTAGTTTTCCTCTAGCCAGGACTGGTAGAAATCATTTGCAACGATCAGACAGAGTTTGTTACCGGATATTTCACGGCACTGTATTACAGCTATCCAGCGCTCATAAATATCCTCGGAAAGGATGTTTTTAAGCTGATTGCAGGCTTCCTGCCAAATATTCTTACATTCATCTCTCATTATGCGTAAAATCCACTTTCTTAACAGATCGAAGCCACTCACTAACAGGTTATTAACAGGGGGGTCGACCCGATTTTATTTATGTGATATGCAACCTAGATCAAACATCTACGACCCTCAAGCGATTTAGGTGAAAAAAGAGTAAAAATAATAATAACCACTAAATATTGGATGATGCAGGTTTAAGAACACAACATGCGGGGAGTAAATCGACGGTTTATATAATATGTTTTTTGTTCAGGTTCGGTTAAATTTGCGTAAAGGCAAAAAATAGAGGGAGTTGTGCATAATGAAAGAATTAACAGGCATAATAATGATCGCCGGGTCGTCGCCCAGCACCACGAATATAAGATATTTAAGTAATTTTCCCCCTCCCGACCCGTTTTTGTTCATGAAAACCGCGGAACAGAATTATCTGGTGGTTTCATCGATGGAAAAAGGACGGGCCCAAAAAGAATCCAAGCCCGGAACCATCGTGCTCAGTGTAAAGGATTTGAGCCTTCGCCAAGCTTCCCGGCGAAAGCAGGGCGCCTGGGCGCTCGCGCTGCTTAGGAAACTGAAAATGACCCGCGTTAAGGTTCCCGCCGACTTTCCCGCGGCGGTTTTCCAGATCTTGGAAAAAAAGGGAATAAAAGTTACAGTCCTTGGAAAATCACCGTGCCCCGAACGCAGTGTAAAATCAAAAGAGGAAATCGCCTGCCTGCGTGAAAGCCAGCGTGCCGCAGTCGCTGGCATGAAAAAAGCCATTCGGCTCATCGCCGCGGCATCCATTGATTCCAAAATGCAACTTCGCATCGGAAAGGAACTGCTGACTTCGGAAATCGTGCGGCGGGCGGTCCACGCCACACTCATAGAACATGACTGCATCGGGATGGATACCATCATCGCCGGCGGCGACCATGCGGTCGACTGCCACAATAAGGGGCACGGACCGCTCTATGCCGGGCAGGCGATCGTCATGGACATTTTTCCCAGAAGCGAAAAGCACGGCTACTGGGGCGACATTACACGAACCGTCTGTCGCGGTCCCGCATCGCCGGAACTGAAGAAACTCTACAATACGGTGAAAGCCGCCCAGCAGGGCGCGCTCCGAATGGTGAAACCCGGCATCAGCGGAGATGAAATCCATAAAGGCATACAGGCCTTGTTTGAAAAACGCGGATACAAAACTGGCTGTACCGACGGGAAAAACGAAGGATTCACGCACGGGACCGGGCACGGAGTCGGGCTTAATATCCACGAACTTCCAGGCATTGGAACGGTAAAAAACAGACTGGAACCCGGCAATGTGGTCACCATCGAGCCCGGCCTCTATTATTTTGGACTGGGCGGTGTGCGCATCGAAGACACCGTGGTGGTAACGGAAAAAGGCTGGAAGTATTTGGCCCCCTGTGAAAAAACCTTTGAATTATAGCGTGCAATAAGTAAAAGAGACGTACCGTTATTTAACGCGAGTTGGTCGATTGGAGGGATCCCGATGAAAAAGATGATGTTAATTATACTGCTCTCGACGCTGATTGTACCCCTGTATGCACAGGAAACGAACGCGTTCAGACCCAAAAAGGATGGTCCGCGCAAACATGTGAAGAAACGCGGCGAGCGTCCCCCGGGAGGCGAGGAACATCAACAGCGACGACTGGATTTCATGGCAAAGGTGATGGATGAGGTCGGGGTCACCGAAGAGGAGAAAACGCGCCTGCAGGAACTCCAGGATATGCATCAGCGGCAGATGATGCAAAACAACGAAAAAATGCGTGCCATCCGCGAGCGGTTTGACGAGCTGCAGCGAACCGACGCTTCAGATGAAGAAATTGACCAGGCCATCAATGAAATCACGACCGTGCAGGCCGAACAGCTTCGTATCCTGCTGAGGCACCGTCGGGAGATGGAAAAAATCATAGGTAAGGAAAAAAACGACAAGATGATGGAACGGGCCCGCGATATGTTCCGGCAGTATGGCAGCCCGGGAGGGTTCGGCGGCAAAGGTTCGGGGGGCAAGCCCGGTGGGGGTAAACGGCCGTACCGGCGCGATGGAGAGCAAAAGAAAGCACCGGGCGAGCAAGTTTAAACGCAGATTTATCAGGCAATGAAGGCCGGCCGAAGGGGCGGCCTTTTTATTTTTAATTTAAGCCTGCTGTTGATAGAGTCGCATCATGACCAATCGATGGATCTTTATACTGTTCTGCTTCTGCTGCATTTCCGTCCGGGCGGACCTGAAATGGGAATCCAAAACCGTTCGGGCGGAAGTCCTCCCGGTCCAGCTCAAGACCACCGTTGCGTTTCAGTTTAAGAATAAGGGAAAAACCCCGGTCGAGATCCTGAAAATAAATCCGTCCTGCGCCTGTTTGGCACCCCGGCTTGCTAAAAAAAGTTTTGCGCCCGGCGAAACCGGCGTGCTGACGGTGGTGTTCAATCTGGAAGACCGTATCGGCCCGCAGCTCAAGAGTCTGAAAGTATACACCGGCGAAAATCCCGCCCAACCCGACATCCTCTACATAGATGTAGACATTCCCGAAGCATTCAAGCTTTCTGCCAAGCAGCTGCTGTGGAATGAAGGCGAAGAGCGCGCACCGAAACTCTGTCGCCTAACCAATGTATCCGGAGTTCCCGTCAGCCTGAAGCCGGTTGTCCCCCCGCAGGCCGGAATAAAGGTGGAGACGCGAACGATCAAGGAAGGGTTTGAATATGATGTGGTGGTTGATCCAGACCCGGGGATGCAGAACACCCGGGCAGTAATCCGGATCGGAACCCAATGCCCATCGGAATTGAAGGAATCGAAAACCTTCAAAATATACGTCATCATAAAATGAATCCCCTCGCAAAACAGATTGGTTTGATTTTGCTGGCCAGCGCCGCGCTCGCGGTTGCGGCCAACTTGGGGCATCCGAGGCGGATTCCGTGGGTGCAGAACTGGGGCCGCCAGATGGAGGCGCACGCCGCAAAAGAAAAAATCGAAGCGGTTCCGCTATACCGGGCGCTGGATCTCCTGTTTGCCGGGAACCATCTGTTTATTGATGCACGTCCCGCCGCCGAGTATCTGCAAGGCAGAATAAAAGGTGCGGTTTCCCTTCCTTTTGGATCGCTGGCCGAAAATCTCGAAACCCTCGAACGCCTGCTGGAAACACAGCGTCCGCTAGTGGTCTATTGCCGCAACCGCGAATGCGACGATGCGCTGATGCTGGCGCTCGAACTGCGCGACATGGGCAAAAGCAACCTCGTCCTTTACGTCGACGGATTCGAACTATGGGAACAGGCCGCCGCGCCGGTGGAGGGGCGGCCATGAAAACCACACGCTCCCCGCGCGACCGGACCCTCTATCGGATTTCCTATTGGATTGCCGTCTACATGGTCGGCCTCGCGCTTGCCGCGGGATACAGTAAAATACTCTACCCGGATCAGTTTGCGCTGGCCGTTTTCCGCTACCATCTGCTGCCGTACCAACTGGTGAATATTACCGCGCTATACATCACCTGGCTGGAAGCGGTCTGCGCAGTCATTCTGCTGTTTATTCCGCGCTGGCGCCGCGCCGCGTTGTGGATTGTGCTGGCGCTGCTTGCGGTTCTAACCGTCGCCGTCGCCACCGGTATTTTGCACGGCACGGCGTTTGCCTGCGGTTGCTTCAGCCTCTCCCCGCAGGCCCGGCCCATGGACTGGTTCACGGTGCTGCGCAATTGTGGTCTCATCACCCTTTGCTTAATGGCTTTGGTGGGGGGTCACCGGGCCCGGAAGGACTGATCAGCCGTATACCTCGGTATAGTCTTCCATCGCCGCTTCGATCACGGAATAGGCCTGTTCGCGGCCGTAGATTGTCTCGATGTGCACGTCCGACGGCTGGCCGGGCACCAGTTTGTAGGTGGCGAAATAGTGGCGCAGGCGCTCCAGCAGGGCCGGGGGAATATCTTTTACATCCATCGCCTCTTTCCAGAACTGGTCGTTGTCGAGCACTGCGATAATCTTGTCGTCGGCTTCGCCGTTGTCGATCATCTGGATCCCGCCGATCACGCGCGCGCGGAGGATGACTTCGCCGCGGTTGATGGGACGCTCGGTGATCACGCAGATATCCAGCGGGTCGGTATCGCCGCACTCGGATTTGGCCGAAAGGCCATGCACCCGGGTTGCGCAGTAGGTTTGCGGAATGAAGCCGTAGAGCGTAGGGGTCATCGAGGAGGTCAGCTGCGGCCGGTCGACGCGCAGATAGCCCGTGGTTTTGTCCACCTCGTATTTAACCGCATCGAACGGCGTCATTTCAATGTAGGCGTTCACGATGCGTGGATGGTCCTCGCCCACTTCAAGCCCGTGCCACGGATGCGGCCGCCAGCGGTAGAATGTTTTTGGAAATGCCATAGTATTTTTTCCTTCCTGTCGGGTTGCTAGTCAACGCGCACAATATCCGCTCCAAGCGCGGCAAGTCGATCCTCAATCGCTTCGTAACCGCGATCGATAACCTGGGCGTTATTGATGATGCTTTCGCCCTCCGCGCAGCAGGCGGCGATCAGCATGGCCATCCCCGCGCGGATGTCCGGGCTCGTCAGTGTGCTGCCACGCAGCCTGGATGGGCCGATCACCACCACCCGGTGCGGGTCGCACTGGATAATGTTGGCGCCCATGCTCATGAGATGGTCGACAAAATACATGCGGCTCTCGAACATTTTCTCGAAGAAGAGCGCCGTGCCCAGCGTCTGGGTGGCCAGCACGACCGAAACACTCATCAAGTCGGACGGAAACGCCGGCCAGATGCCGTCTTCGATTTTCGGCGTGACGTTTCCAAGGTCTGGAAGTATCCGCCGTTCCTTTCCGGACTCCAGGAAAAGCGCGCCCTCCTTCACGGCCCAACTTACCCCGAACTTCTCAAAGGTTTTTCCCATCACATGCAGCGCCAGCGGGTCACCCGCATTCGGAAT
>JAIPIO010000075.1 GCA_021734595.1 Kiritimatiellales bacterium
GGTCTGCCCTGCTGGGCGCCGACGGTTCCTGCAATCATTCCTGCTACAGTCAACAGCCATGTTCTCTTCTTCATCGAGTTCCCCTTTCGTCGTTGGTTCAGGTTAATGACTAACAAACGCTTTTCCGCCGGATTTATTGCCGGTCGCCTAATAAAAAACCTTCCATAAAAAAAGTCCCTGCGGCGGTGCGGTCGGCACCACGGCGGTGCGTTTGCCATGCGCGAAGACATCGTGAACAAACTCCGGCTCGCGACGGCCCACGCCGACTTCGATCAGAAACCCGGCCAGGCTGCGAACCATCTTGTAGAGGAAGCCGTTCCCCTGCACCTCCAGCGTGATGTCGGCACCATGCTTGCGGACCTGGAAGGAATGGATCGTCCGCACCGTGCCGTTCAGCTCCCGCTTCGGGTTGGCGGAAAACGGCGCAAAGTCGTGTTCGCCTGCCAGCAGTTCCGCAGCGCGCCGCATCCGGTCGACATCCAACGGCCGCCCCTCTTGCAGGCGGTAGAGCCGCTTCGTTGGCGGAACAACGAACCCATTGTAGATGAAAAAACGGTATTCCTTGCCCACGGCGCTGAAGCGTGCGTGGAAATCGGACGATATCTTGTCGAAGGTCAGGATACGGATATCGCGGTCGAGCTGGGCATTGAGCCCGCGCTGGAAATAGACGGGATCGACGGGATTCTTCAGGTCGAAATGCGCCATCTGCGCGCGCGCATGCACCCCGGCGACGGTGCGCCCCGACGATTCGACCCGCACATGTTGCTGGCAGGTCATTTCGGCCAGCATCCGCTCGATTTCGCCCTGCACCGTCCGGTGATGCGGCTGCACCTGCCAACCGGAATAGTTGGTGCCGTCGTAGGAAACCTTGATTTTATAGCGCGTGGACATGGACGGACATCTTCCAATCATTGGAAACTATATTCAAGTTTTTTCCAGCCCTTGGAAACTCATGCGTCCGCAGGCGGCTTGGTTTCGGACTGGATCCATTGGAGAAAATCGGGGTTCCCGTCGGCAATCGGGAGGGCAACAATACAGGGGCATTGATAGCTGTGAAGCGTTTTGATTCGTTCAATCAGCGCTGTTTTGCACTCCGCGGATGTTTTCAGCAGAATGGCAACCTCCGTGTCTTCCTGGATTCTGTCCTCCCAACGGTAGAGCGACTTGATGCTGCCAAGCATATTGACGCAGGCGGCAAGTTTTTCACTGACGGCGGTCCGCGCAATCAGGTCCGCCTCATCGGCATTCGCGACGGTAACATAAACCAAAAACGCTTTCATTCGTTCCTCCATGACGCCCCAATCCCATTAAAGAGCCACTCGGCTTCCGGCATCCCCCATGCACCGGGCGGATATGGATAGGGCTTAAGCTGCGACAGGTTTTTCAGCACCGGATCGACCACCCGCCATTCCGCCTCCACTTCATCGGAACGGGTAAAGAGGGTTGAATCGCCATGCAGCGTATCCATCAGCAGCCGTTCGTAGGCCTCGGGTAGCGATTGTTCCCAGCGTCCGGAGTAGGAAAAGTCCATCATGGCATCCTCCACCCCAAACTGCCAGCGGGGCCGCTTGGCGGAAATCTGCAGGAAAATCCCCTCGTCGGGCTGGATGCGGAATATGAGGGTGTTGGGCTGGATTCGGGTGATGTCGCACACGTCGCCCTCGCACTCCACCTGCCGGAACAGCTGCAGTGGCGGCACCTTGAACTGCACGACGATTTCCGTCGATTTCTTTGCCATGCGCTTGCCGGTCCGCAGGAAGATCGGAACCCCGGCCCAGCGCCAGTTGTCGATCTTCAGCCGCATGGCCACAAACGTATCGGTCTGCGAATTCCGGTCGATACGGTTTTCGTCGCGATAGGCTTTGATGCGCGTCCCGTCCTCCTCGTGGCCGGATGAATACTGGCCGCGGTAGACGGCGTCGGCGATCGATTTTTGAACATCTATGCTGGTGGCATTGAGAACCTTCACCTTTTCATTGCGGATCGCATCGGCGGAAAGGTTGCCGGGCGGTTCCATGGTCACCAGGCACAGCAGCTTCATCATATGATTGGTCAACATATCGCGCAGGGCGCCGTATTCGTCGTAGTAGCCGCCACGCTCGCTTTCCATGCCGACCGTTTCCGACGCCGTGATCTGGATGTGGTTCACATACCGGTGGTTGAACACCGGCTCAAAAATGGTGTTGGCAAAGCGGAACGACAGAATATTCTGAACGGTCTCTTTTCCAAGGTAGTGGTCGATGCGGTAGATCTGCGTTTCATGCAACTCCTTCAGCAGCGCGGCGTTCAGCGCCTTGGCGCTTTCCAGATCCCGGCCAAACGGTTTTTCAATCACCACGCGCGTCCAGTGTTGGTCGTTCGGATCGGCAATCAGGCCGGACTGCTTCAGATGCTGAACTGCAAAATGGAACAGGTCCGGTTTGATCGATAGGTAGTACAGCCTGTTGAGGGGATACGTGCAGTATCACTGAGCTTTTCCGCCATGGTCTGATAGGCTTCAATGGTGGTTAAGTCGCCCTTGTGATAGGTGATGCGGCTGATGAATTCCTTCAGCGGCTCCTCTTGGGCCGGGATGCGTGCATGGTCGCGAATGGCTTCGTCCATCATGCCGCGGAAGATTTCATCGTCATAATCCCGCCGGGCAAAGCCGACAATGGAAAAGTTTTCAGGCAGCAGTTTATTGACATAGGCAATATACAGCGCTGG
This sequence comes from Kiritimatiellales bacterium, assembly GCA_021734595.1. Classification (GTDB taxonomy): domain Bacteria; phylum Verrucomicrobiota; class Kiritimatiellia; order Kiritimatiellales; family Pontiellaceae; genus JAIPIO01. The sequence goes on from JAIPIO010000075.1 coordinate 2,707, forward strand.
AATCAATTTCCGGTGGGTCAGGTCTCCGGAGGCCCCGAATATCACAATCGTTACCGGTTCATTAACGCGGCTTTCTGCTTCGACATGCGCGTCCTGATTTTCAACATTCATTGATTGCTCCTTTTTTATTGGTTTTATTCTACACGCTTGCCGACACATTTTCAACGCTTGCGGTAACCCGGTTTTACCGCTACCTTATCCCCGATTTATATGAAAATTTTGTCGCGATACCTATTTGAAAACCTGTTGCTACCGTTTCTTTACTGTGTGGTGGCCTTTACCATTATTTTTGTGATTGCCGACCTGTTCGACAATCTGTCCGATTTTCTCGAGTCCGGCACCACGGCCTCGCAGTTGGCATACTACTACGGGCTGCACCTGCCCGCGATGGTTATCATGATCGTGCCGATCTGCCTGCTGCTTTCGGTACTCTACAGCCTCTCCAACCTAACGCGCCACAGCGAGATTACCGCCATGCGCGCGAGCGGCGTGAGCATTTACCGCATCATCCGGCCCTACATGCGGATGGGTATTTTTTGTCTGGTCCTGACCGCCATCGTCAACGAATACACCGGGCCGAAATTCGCCTACCGGGCCGACCAGTTCCTGGAGCAGATCACGCACGAAGGGCGCGAGGTCTACTCCGAACAGATCGCCTTCAAAAACCAGGACAGCAACCACAACTGGTTCGTCGAAAAATTCGATACCCGCACCTACACCATGGTCAATGTTGAACTGACCAAACAACGGCCCGACGGCACCGACGAAATCAAATACAAGGCCGGCAAAGGCCGCTGGATGGACGGCCGCTGGTGGTTCGAGGATGTCAGCGCCCAGAAATACGATATGGACGGCAATCTGGACGGGCATGCGGAGACGTTCCAGACATTGGAAATGCGCGGACTGCCGGAAGTACCGGAGGATTTCATGGGCGAGATCAAGGATCCGGAATATCTCTCATCGCTGGAGCTCTGGCGCTACCTCGAAACACACCGGTTTCTTTCGCCCGGAACCGTGGCGCGCTACGAAGTCGACTTCCACCACCGCCTCTCCATGCCCTTTGTCTGCCTGATCATCGTGCTGATCGGCATTCCGGTCGGGGCGCACACCGGTCGGCGCGGCGCCTTTGTCGGCATCATGACCGCCATGGGCATGTTCTTTGCATTCTACGGACTGCAGTTCTTCATGGAGTATATGGCAAAACAGATGTACATCGCGCCATGGACCGGGCCCTGGTCATCCATCATTCTGTTCTTCCTGATCGCCTTGCTCCTCGTCCACCGCATGCGCTGAGTTCCTCCGGCTGGAAACCCGGTTTCCAATTTTTGGAAAAATACAGGGTGCGGTTTTCAGACACTGGAAATTCACGGATGGAGGAAAAACTCCGGATGCTCGGCTTCCAGTTTCTTTTCCAGTTCGTTCACCGGGCCGAACAGCTTGTGCCCGGGTGACAGGCCGCGACCGGCGTCCCAGCATTGCCAGGCGTGTTCGGTATCGTACTCCGCGTAATAAATATCGCCCAGATCTTTCCAGGCGGCGGGGATGCAAGGATTCTCGGACAGCACCTGCAACAGAGTTTGTTTCGCCATTTCGCGCTCGCCCAGCACATTGAGGAGATTGGCCTGGACAATCATCAAGGCGCGGATTCCGGAACCGGCTTTGGCGCTAAGAGACCGGAGACGTTCCAACGCCGGTTGGGCCTTCTCCCTATCATCTGGATTGATTGCGGCAACCAGCAGCCGCACATCGGGATCAGCCGCAATTTTTTGCTCCAACCGGCTGAATTCCGGCGGCATCTGTTCTCCCGTCGCCAGGGTGTATTCGAGAAACAGCAGAAAGGATTCCAGCATGTGGCCGTTGTCTGCCCGCTCAACGGCGGTGGCTTTCAGTGCGTCGCCCGTGGTCTTGAGTTCTCCGGCACCCGCCTTGACACGAAGTGCCGACAATTCATCGGACTTCACGGGCAGTCCGGCCAGATTGTTCGCCGTGCGGAACGACCGTTCGACCTCTTCGGCAGCAACGAACCGGAAATTATAGGCAACATTGTTCAGATCGTACCGGTACAGGTCAAATCCCGGAGCAATCCTGCGCACGGCTTCCAGGTCTGCCAGGATGGCAGGGTGCACTCCGGTATGGTAGCGCAGGAAGTGCCCAAACAGTATCGCTTCCTCTACAGTCAATTCGTATCCACCCTCCTCCATATCCATCAACGGGTAGCCTTCGGACGAATATTCCCGGCGTCCGTGGCGGGTGGACACCTCGGGATCACGGCTTTCCGGCGCCCGGAGCGCGAACAGATGCTCGACAAGACCCTGCTTTCCCAGCATGTCATCAAGCTGCAGACGGCTGGGCAGTTCCCGCACCCGGAACGCGACCTCGGCATACAGCGAGCCGCTTGAATAATTCTGTTCCTTCAGCGATATGTCGTAGATTTTCCTGTTCCTGAAATCGATTACCCGGCTGTCATCAGGATCGCGGTATTCAATGTAATCCTCTCCGAGGAATACGGTCAGCCGGTAGTCGTTCATCTCCCGCTTTCTGTGCCCCTCTACTATCGGATATTCCTTTACCAGGATCACATCAAAGTCCAGACGCAGGTCGGCCCGACCCAATGCAGGAAGGAACAGAATGGCCGCCATGGCCGCTTTAAGCAGTTGTGTTTTCATCGGATGCATGTTTAGCAGGTTTTCCAGCCATTGGAAAGATTCAGACGCAATTTTCCAAAGGTTGGAAGCTTGCCTCCAACCCTTGGAAAAACCCTACTGCGCAGGCCGGGCATCGCGCAGCTGCAACTGAAGGGAGGTGGTGCCGTTCCAAGTGTTTTCCGTCAGCGTAAAAGCGATGTCGATGCGGCCGTCCGGCAGATCTTCCGGCGCAAAGTTAAAGGCAATGACGTCGAACAGTTTTCCGTCCGCCTGCACGCTGAATTTAAGATGGCTGTTCCCCACCACCCGGGGGGTGCCCTGCACGGCGGCTCCGCGCAACGCCCAGACCGGCTCGGGGTTGTCCTGTCCGAACGGCTGTAGCTGCTTCAATGCATCCATGAAGGACTCGTCCAGGTCTCCGGCCGTCAAGAAGGCGTCGACCGGTTGCACCGGCGACAGGTCCAGGTTCCGCAACTGCCGGGCGGCCGCATCGTTGAAGGCCTGTCGAAACGCCGCGATATCCCGCTGCGCGAGTGTCACGCCCGCCGCCATTTTATGGCCGCCGAACTTAATCAGATAATCCGCACAGGTCTTCAGCCCTTCGAGAATATCATACTCATCGATACTGCGGCACGACCCGCGGGCGTGGTGGTCTTCATCAATTCCCATCACGATTGCGGGGCGGTTGTATTTCCGGCAAATGCGCGACGCAACAATTCCAACCACCCCCGGATGCCATGCCTCGCGCGCCACCACCAGCCCGAAATGGACGGCGGGATCGTAGTATTCGTCAATCTCGCGCATGGCCTCCTCGGCCATGGTTTTTTCCAAGGTCTGCCGGTCGCGGTTGGTTTGGTCGAGCAGCGCGGCAATCCGGCGCGCCTCCTGCGCATCGTCGGTCGTCAGCAGCTGTAGGGACTCCATCGGCTGCCCGATCCGCCCGGCCGCGTTAATGCGCGGCCCGAGCTGGAATCCGAGATGCCATGCTTCCGGTTCATCCTGCAGTCCGGCAACGGTTTTCAATGCCGCCATCCCCACCCATCGTGTCCGGTACATTTGAGCGAGGCCATGTTTAACCAGTATCCGGTTTTCATTCAGTAGCGGAACCATATCCGCCACCGTCCCGAGTGCAACAAAATCAAGATACTCCCTGAGCTCCAGTGCCCCGGCCGGTTCATTTCCGTTTTCCCGGCCGGTTTTCACCAGCGCATGGGCAAGCTTGAAAGCCACCCCCACCCCGGCCAGTATTTCAAGCTCTTCATGGTTTCCAAGCTTTGGATTTACAAGCGCCAGCGGGGCGGCGGTTTCGTCGGCCGGCTGATGGTGGTCGGTCACCACCACATCGATGCCGCGCTGTCCGGCGTCGGCAACGCTATCCACCGAATTGACGCCGCAGTCGACGGTGATAATCAACGACGGGCGGCACTCTTCGATGCAGCGGTCGAGGGCATCCTGCGAAAGGCCGTAGCCTTCATCCATGCGATCGGGAATAAAGGGGGCAACCCGTCCGCCGAGGGCGGAGAGGACGCGGGTCAGCAGCGCGGCGGCTGTAATGCCGTCCACGTCGTAATCGCCAAACACCGTGATGGTTTCCCCCGCATCGATGGCTCTCCATATCCGCTCGACCGCAACCGGCATGTCGGGAAGCAGAAGCGGGTTGGTCAGGCCGGACAACCGCGGATCGAGGAACGAGTGTTGTTCGTCCAGATCGGTGAACCCCCGCGCCGCAAGCAGGCGCACCAGAGGAAGCGGGAGGGAGGAATCCCCGGCGGCATCCCGTGCCGGCGTTTCATCCATCGTTGTAATTTTCCAAACTCTGGACATATTTTTCCGTAGCGCAACGCAGACCCCGATGGTTCGGGACAAGGTCCGGGATCAGCCGTATGGCCGGATAAACCGGAACACCAGTGCTTTCCTCAGCATATTCAAGTCCTCGAGCAACGAACGGGCATGATCATAGTAGAGCGCATCCACCAACCGGTCGCTGTCCCGGTTGAAATCCGCATACGAAAACACCGCCGGGAAATAATGCGGGATCACCTGCACGATGGTGTCATCGGCGGGATGCCGCATAAGCTGCTGCCCGCAGAGATAAAGTTTTCCGCGCAGCACCATCGGCAGGAGCACAAACCGGTCCAGCGAGGCTGCCCTGAACAGAATTAGAAGGAAAAAGGCCTTTTCCCTGCGTTGCTGAAATACCGGCAGCATCAGGTAGCCGGTTTTCGGATCGTGAAAAGATTGCTGCCGATACGCACCACTGCGAAAAATAATGAGCAACGGGTAGATCAGCAGAAACGGCAGAGCCTGCACCATCATTAACAGCAGCGTAACGAACCAAAGAAAAACCACCCTGAACCCATCCGTGACGTTGGTTTCCGGCAAATTCTGGGCAACAATCCAAGAGTCTTCAATCTCCATGATCGTTTCCTCCGCAGGATCAATCAGAAGATTGCCGGAAATTATTTTCCCTTTAACCTCCAGATTGCGACCGACATAGGTGTCTGGGAGAATAAGACAGTCCGACAGGTCGCTGTGACTGTCTATAATAACATGGTTGCATATCACCGCATTCGGGCCAAGGGTGGTCAGGGCCCCCAGTCTACAGTCGTTGCCGATAATGATCGGCGCCTGCAACTGAGCGGACGGAGGCGTATGCACATTGTAACCGATCGAACTGCCGTCTTTGTTGGAAAAACCGGATGTGACATACCGCGAAAACTCCCCGGCCACCATGCTCATGTTTAAGTCATAATAGGCCCGAATGCTATCGACCAGGCACAGATCAATCTCCAGGTCACCGGCGGCGCACCCACAGTCCTGCGCCTTGTTTTCAATGGCACAGGCGATGGCCTCGAAGCTTGAACTCATCATAAAAACAGTGCGCGTTCCGCGCTGAAGGCACCACGAACCCTTATTCTTAAGCAGTTCAGGTATAAACTCATCCAATCGCCTCATAAATACAGCATCGGAGATGTAAAACAGGCCATCCGCCCAGCGTTCCGCATTCTCTTGCAGGTATTTTTCAGGTGTTTCGCCGAGATGCGGAAAACTGTATTGGATATTCAGCCCCCAGCGCGTCCCCTCACCGGTAAAGGCTTCGATCTTTTCCGCGCCATCGCCCAAAAATATCTGCACGTCGGCAATGCCAAGCTCAGCGCAGGTTTCAAGCCAGTATTCAATGAGAGGCCGGTTGGCCACTGGCAGAAGCGGCCAAGGTGTTCTTCCCAGCTTCGCGGCCCAGGTTTTCGTTTCACTTGTAAAAAAAACCGCTTTCATTAAAACCGATCGACGTTGCTAGCAAACCTTATGATAGTTTCCGGCGGTGGAAACAGAGTCCGTCTACCTACTGCGGCAGATCGTTTCCGCAACTTCATGTATGTTGCAGTATGAGTGAACGGTGCTATTGAAACGTTTTGACCGCCTCATCAACCGTATCGAAAATTTCAAACACCTTGTATGCGCGGGTAATTTCAAAAACCATACGTGGTTTTTTCTGCAAACAGGCCACCTTCATATCGCCACCTTGTTCGGTCACCCGCTTTAGGACCGCGATGAGCGTACCCAATCCCGCACTGTCCATGAAATCCACATCCGCGAGATCGATCACAAAGTTTTTCACCTCGGGTTCGGCCGCCTGCCAGCTTGAAAACTGCTCCCGAAAAGCATCAACCGTGGCGGCCGTCAGGGCTTCGTTGATCTTGATGATACCGATCCCATTCGCCTTTGAACAACTCACTAACATTTTCGTCCTCCCTTAATAAGCTCCCCGGCCAAATAATACGGCAGGTATTGTTTTAAACATGATAATTATGTCTTTCAGAATACTGTGACTATGAATGTACTGCATGTCGAGTCCCACTTGCTGGTCAAACGGGATTTCCGATCTGCCCTGTATCTGCCACAGGCAGGTCAGGCCCGGCTTAACGTGCAGCCGCTTGCGGTCCGAGAGTGAATATTCCGCCACTTCACTCGGCAACGGCGGCCGCGGTCCGACAATGGAAAGATCGCCGATCAGAACGTTGAAGAACTGGGGGGGTTTCATCAATACTGAAGCGACGGATAAACCGACCGATATCCATGACACGCGGATCGCGCTTCATCTTGAAAATAACTCCGTCGGCCGACTCATTCTGTGCCATAAGCTTCTCTTTCAACTCATCCGCATCGCGGTACATCGACCGAAACTTATAGAACCTGAACTCCTGTCCGTAGAGCCCAACGCGCTTCTGCAGATAGATAACCGGGCGTCCGTCCGTCAGAATAATCAGCAGGGACACCGCCAAAAACATTGGTGAAAGCAGAATCAGCGCCATCAAACTGAGGATGACATCCAGCATGCGCTTAAATACCAACAGGCTTTTCAGCATGCCCTCCCAGGCGGCCAGGCGCAAGCGCTGCTTCCATTTCAGAATACGTATATCGGCCTTTGTCACCGGCACATTCAACGTGTCGAAGAGATCTCTACGAGCCTGATAGATTACTTCATTCATAGTTCGTCACACCTGTGAATCCAACAGGGTACAATATGTTATATTCTCGGGGTTAACGCGATACCTTTCAATGCGATCCACGATTTGATTTGCAATCACCAGACCACGACCGCGATCAGACAGATGTTCGCTGTCATAATCACAGGTGAGCGCCCAATCGATATCCCATTCCATGCCCTCATCAATGAAAACAAGTTGACAGACAAACCCGTCAACCCGCACCTGTATCCAGAAACTATCTTCGGACATCAACCCGCTATGGTCCACCAGATTGGCACCCAGTTCCATAATCAGCAACCGGACCAGTCCCGCCGTCTGGACCGTAATGCCGCGCTTCTCCAAAAGCTTCTCGACCTCTTTCGACAAGTCAGAAACATCATGTATATCCAGCTCAACAGTCCGTTCCATCACAATTTTATCGGGATCAACCATATGGATGGAAATAGCCGTACAATCATCTTCACCCAGTTCGTACTGCTCTTTATCCAGGATATTCATCAGTTCAACCGCCTTGTTCGATACGGCCGGATCCAGTGCAACTTGCCGATAAACCGCCCCCAGATGCGCACTGCATTCCTCCTTGGTTCTGGAATGCCGCGCCTCGGACAACCCATCCGTATACAGCAGCAGGAAGGTATCGCCTTCGTTGGCAAAAACCACCTCATCTTTCGCACGATACGGCATTTCATCCACCAGTGGAAATCCGATCGGCACCCCGCCACCCTCACTGAACAAGCCGGAATCCGCCACTTCCCCGTTGCGGATCACTATGGGGTTGGGATGCCCGCAGTTCATACAGCGCCACTGGCGCGTATTCGGATCGTGCAGTGCCATGAACATGGTTACATAGTAGGACGGATTATCGATACGCTGCCGGATCAGCGTATGCAGTTCATTGCAGATACGGGACGGTCCTTCATCCGCAAACCGGCCGATCACTTCGCTGGCCGTCGCCTTTAAAAGCGAGGATATCATCGCAGGAGCCACTCCATGGCCGGAAACATCCGCAACATAAATACAGTGTTTTCCGCCTGGCAGCGAGATAACATCCAGTGCGTCCCCGCCAACATCCATACATGAACGATAGGCACTACGCACTTCAAACTGCGGGGAAAAATGAGGTATATTAGAAAAAAGCGACCGCTGGATAGAGCCGGCCAGCGCCAGCTCATGGGACATGCGTGTTTTCCAGAGAAACAAGGCATCATTGCTCTTCTTCAAAGCCAGCGCGTTGCTCACCCGCAGGATCAGCTCTCGCGGATTGAACGGTTTCCGGATATAATCCATCGCCCCCAGCTCAAAGCCGGTTTCAATATCTTCGATCTTGGACTTCGCCGTAACCATGATCACCAGAATATGTGCCGTTCGGGGATCCTGCTTAAGGCGGCCGCACAGTTCAAAGCCGTCCATGCCGGGCATCATTACATCCGCCAAAATCAGTTCGGGTTGCTGGCTTTTAGCCAACTCCAACGCGGCAGGGCCGTCCTCCGCATCCAGCACTGCGCAACCACGGGATTCCAGCAGCTTGCGGAGGTACAGGCGATTGGGCAACTCATCATCCACCACCAGTACGCGCCCCTCCAGATTCTGGGTGAATCCTATGCCGGCTTTATCGGAAACGACATCCTGTACAGCAACGGACATCGGTTCTAATCCCCCGTCCGGAACACCTGTGCCCAGGAAATCAGCGCATTCGAAAGTTCGCCGCACCGCTCCATCCTGCCGCCTTTGGCCATGAGTTCAATCTCCTGCGCCAGCACGGAGATTTCCGGCAACCCCATGGTTCCCCCCATTCCCTTTATGGAATGCGCGGACATGTGGATACGTTCTCCATCAGCCTCGGCAAGCCCCTGCTTCAGTTCCTCCGTAAGGCGGACAATTTCATCGGAGAATACCTCGATCAGCTCATCATCAAGCTCATCCGTATCCACCGTGAACTGCTCCACCCGGCTCGCCAAGTCGGGAACCAGATCTTTCACCCACGCTGCATTCATTGGAAAATCAGTCATGTCTTCCTCCATCTCACGCTACATGCCAGTCTCAAACTGCGGTCAAACTTTATCACCTTTTTTTTGCCCATCCAACGTGCTTTGCAATCTATTTTAGATCAAACAGCCTGCGTTCCATCGGCGCGCTGTCCACTGCGGTCTCAATCCCCATCTCAACTGAGGCGATGCGCTCACCGAAACTTCCGGCAATAAATTTCCTCGTTCTTTTATAAATGGAATCATAGCTGTTCTTGTCGGTTTCCATGCAGACTACAAGGTCAAAGGAGGCTGCGAACGGTTCAGTCGAACCCGTCACTCGGAGATCGTGAAAATCCACCAGTTCCTTGTCAGTTGCCACATATTCCCGAAGCCGGCGGTCAAACTCATCGAACAGCGGGTGCGAGCGATCCACCGGATCAATGTGCGCGACTGCCCGCCAACCCAACGACTGCTCCACCGCTTTTTCCGCCTGCTCGGAAATCAGGTGCGCCGCGCAGACGGACTGTTTGGCTTCCACTTCAATATGGAACGACACCATTTTCACATCGCCATACTGATGAACCATGATTTCATGGGTGCCCAACACACCGTCTACATCAACCACGCTTTCAAGTATGGCCGCCACCTCCGCCGGTTCCGGCTGCTTGCCCAGCAGGATATCGATCGCTTCCCGGGCATAGCGGATTCCGGTAGAGAGAATGAACAACGACACACCCAACGCCGTCCAGCCATCCACCGCCGGCCATCCGAACCTCGCAGATAAAAGCGCCAGAATAACCATCAGCGTACAAACCACATCAAACGTATGGTTCCAGGCATCGGCCTCCAGCACATGCGAACGGGTCATGCGCGCAAGATGCCGCGCGAACACCGCCAGCCACAGCTTCACGACCACCGTTACGCCGGTCACCACCACCAGCCAGAGCGGCGACTCAATCGGCTTCGGGTCAATCAAGCGCAACGCGCCCGACTTTGCCACTTCAAACCCCACCAGAATCAGGGCAATTGACAGCACCAGTGTCGCCACCGCCTCGATCCGCCCATGGCCGAACGGGTGCTTCTCGTCGCGGGGTTTGCGCGACCAATGGAAGCCCAGGGCAATCACGAGGCTGCTACCCGCGTCGGTAAGGTTGTTGGTGGCATCGGCAACCATCGAAATACTGCCGGACACGAGCCCGAGCCAGCCCTTCACCGCGCACAGCAGAATACTCACACCGGTGCTGACCCACCCTTCCAACAGACCGAGCCGCGTCCGGTTCTCGGTGCTGTCGGCATCCGATTCCTTATCCTGCACACGGTTGATCAGCATCCGCATTAGCGGACAGCAGCATTTGCATTTCCTCGGATCACCCACGCTCAGATTCCTTTTTTCCAATCATTGGAACCCTTTCTAGCTTTTTTTCCCAAGGATTGGAAGTCTGGCTGCTGACAGATTCCAACCCCGGGAAAGCAAAACGGGTGTCCCTCAATCGGGACACCCGCCGGTGAAATGTTTTTCGTGTCTTGTTAGACGTTCTTCTCATTATGCTTGTGCCACAACAAAACGACCGGTGTCGCCACAAAGATGGATGAGTAGGTCCCCACCAGGATACCGATGAACAGGGCCAGCGCAAAGTCGTTGATCGCGCCGCCGCCGAATATCAGCAGCATAACCACCGTCAGCAACGTCGTCACCGACGTCAGCAACGTTCGGCTCAGCGTCTGGTTGATGCTCAGATTGGCAATCTCCTTGTAGGATTTTCCTTTCACGATCCGCAGGTCTTCGCGGATGCGGTCGAACACCACAATCGTGTCGTTCACCGAATAACCGACGATCGTCAGTAGCGCCGCAATGATCGGCATGTTCAGTTCACGTCCCAACGCGCAGTAGATCCCGACGGTAATCAGGACGTCATGCGCCAAGGCGACAATCGCACCCACGGCAAACGAAAACTCGAAACGGACCGAGATGTAGATAATAATCCCGATCAGGGCAAAGAGAATGGCCTTAATACCCTGTTTCTTCAATTCGTCACCGATCTGTGAGCCAACGCTGTCCTTCTGGATATCGGAATAGCCGCCGGCCATTGCCCTGATCGCGTACAGTGCCGGTTCCGCGCTTTCCGCATCTTCGCTCACCTTGATTTCAAGGAATTCTTTCGCATCGGCATCCAGCGAAGACTGGTAGGCAATCTTGGCGTTTCCAAATCCGGCATCCGCCAGCACGGAACGTACGGTATCGATCGGCTGTTTCTGGTCGAACTCAAATGTGATGACCGTGCCACCCGTGAAGTCCACCCCGAAGTTTTCCTGCCCCTTCTTGGCAATCATCCCCCAGGTGCCGACGATGATCATAATAGAAACAACCGCCGCAATCACACGCTTGCCGACAAAGTCGATGTTGGTTTTGCGGATGATC
>JAIPIO010000076.1 GCA_021734595.1 Kiritimatiellales bacterium
GGTAGGGCGCGACCGCCGGGCGCGCCGAACGGACGGCTCGGCGATCCGTCCCTACCCATCTCGCTCGTCTTCGCCATTCCCGATCACCCGTGGGTCGATGCCGCCGACGGTGCCGCCGTCCGCATCGCCATGACCACCGCCGCGCCCGGCGCCGCAACCGGCCTCCTCCAGCACGTCGTCGAAGAAAAAGGCGGTGACGGCGAGGGCTTTGAAGTAAAGCTCGATTCCAAAACCGGCACCATCCATTCCGACCTTTCCGCCGGAGCCGACCTTGGCAAAGCTGTTGCGCTTTGTGCCAATGGAAAGATCAGTAGCCGGGGATTTGAACTCGGTTCAGATGGATTCATTGTAACCTCAGAAGAAGCAATAAAACTTGGTCTTGGGCGTATTGAAGGGATCGAAAAATATATTCGTGCGTATCGAAACGGAAAGGATCTTGCCAGCAAACCACGAGGGGTGCTTTGCATTGACCCTTGGGACTTGGATGAGAGTTCGTTAATGAGCCGTTTCCCCGAAATCTATCAATGGCTTTCGGAGCGGGTAAAACCCAAGCGTCTTACAAATCGCGATCCACGTTTAAGAAAGCTGTGGTGGCTGCATCGGCGTTCACGCGAAGACCTTCGCCAACTTCTGCTTGGAGTAGATCGCTACATCGCGACCGTAGAAACCTCCAAACATCGATTGTTCCAATTTCTGGAAAAATCTATTCTGCCCGACAACAAACTCATCAGCATTGCGCTCGATGATGCATTTTATCTCGGCATACTCAGCAGTCGAATTCATGTCGACTGGGCAATGGCATCAGGCAGCAATCTTGGCGTGGGCAACGACTCTGTTTATGTGAAAACCCGTTGCTTCGAAACGTTCCCGTTCCCGGAAGCGACGGAGGAGCAGCGGGCGCGAATCCGGGCGCTGGGCGAACAGCTCGACGCGCACCGCAAACGCCAGCAGGAACAGCATCCCGGTTTGACGATGACGGGCATGTACAACGTGCTCGCCAAGCTGCGCTCCGGCGAAGCGCTCACCGCCAAAGAAAAAACCATCCACGAACAGGGGCTGGTTTCGGTACTGATGCAATTGCACGACGAGCTCGATGCCGCCGTCGCCCAGGCCTACGGCTGGCCCGCCAATTTGTCCGACGAAGAAATCCTCGAACGGCTCGTCGCCCTCAACACGGAGCGCGCAGCCGAAGAGGCACAGGGCAAGATCCGTTGGTTGCGCCCCGAGTTCCAATGTCCGGAAGCCGTGCAGACCGAACTGGAGGTATGTGGGGCAGACATTCCTGTCTGCCCATCCGCAAAGGGTTCCGGGCAGACAGGAATGTCTGCCCCACCTAAAACCGCGTGGCCAAAATCCCTGCCCGACCAGGTGCGTCTGCTGCGCACGGCGCTGGCCGCCACTGCGGCCCCCGTCACTGCGGAAGAGCTCGCCCGCACCTTCACCCGCGCCCGCACCGACCGCGTCGCCGACCTGCTCGAAACCCTCGCCACCCTCGGCCAGGCCCGCAAGCTGGAGGATGGAAGATATTCGGCCGGGTAAATTTTCAGAGCTCGCTCCCACCGTCGGACAAGATGGTTGTCGGCCGTCGGTGCGTAGGCTGGACTGGGACCTAAAACCCTTTCAGTTCATCGGGCTCTCCCGTCTACAAAAACGGCGGAGAAATACAGGCGGAGCTGAATGTAGATGCGGCATCTTGCCGCGTTTCCCCGGCTCTTTCCGTGATTGGGGCGGATATATCATATAATGATATATGTACCGGTGTGCGCTTGGGTTTTGAGTCGTTGTTCGGAGAATAGGGGCGGTTCATTTTTTCCAACCAATGGAACAAATGGCTGGAACTGTTGGTTGAGGCTCATTTAGCCATATGGGCAATATCTGCCGATGTGACCACTTCAAGGTTCATGGCGGCATAAGCGATGATTGCCTCATACGCCTCCATGATCTGCTGCATGTTTTTGTCGCTGCGCGGCGTTGAACCATCGCGAGCCTCTAGGTTGTAGGGCGGTTTCAACGGGTTTGTTTTCCGGCTGTCGCTCCAGTAGATGAGTGTGAAAGGCGTCTGCCGGCCATAGAAATTGTTTTCGTGAATGAGGCTGGTAATGAAGGGCGGGCGCGTTCCTTCCCATGCATTCAGACGTTTTTCAAGATAGGCCACGGGGGTGTATTCCGAAGCCTGCGGTGTATCCAGCATGTTCCACCAGAATTGATCCTTGCCATTGAGGCGCTCGTTCCCGTCCGGCAGCGACCAGCGCGTCACACTGAAATCGCTTGGCCGCAGAAGCAGTCCATCGAGGAATTCGAAAGGTTGTTCCATCGTGGTGCCGGATTCGTGATGTTCGACAATGACTTTGGCACCAAGTTCGCGGTAGATCTCCCGTGCCGTGCGGCGCAGCCGTGCACCTTTTGCGGGAAGACCTATTGCCACCGGTTTGCGACCGAATGTTTCGGCAACGAATTGATAGCCTCCCGGTTGGTCACGCAACAGCCCGCCCGTCTTCATGTCCAGACGATAGGTTTCATAGTCGCGCAACGTCTCCTTCAGTTGCCGGTCGTCGAGGTTGGCCAATGGCTCACTGAAACCGATATAGACCGGGTGGGGAGGGCGGACGTGATAGCTGATTTCCATCTCGCTTTCGCGCAGCCGTTTGATCAGATCAGGCCTTTGTTCAACATACATTTGCGTTATCGGTGCGGTCAGGTAGAAATCGCCGCGCACACCATGCGTCTCGAACAGACCGATCAGCTTCAGCAGAAGATCGGCGCTTTGGTCAACATGAACGATGTCATGGATGTTGATGGGAAAGCTGATGTATCCCTCCGGCTTTTTTTTCTCGGCCATCATCGCGTGTTTTTCCCATGCTTCAAATGCATCGCACATTTCGGCCGGCACGACAAATTTGATGTGTCCACTCTTTACCAATGGCGCAAGAAAATCGCGGTACAGCTTTTCGTGCTGCTCTAAATCGGCATGAAAAGCCTGCGAGTTGACGTACTCCCATGGACTTTGCCGGGTGTCGGATGTAAAACGGCCGACATGTTCGACGAAGTAGAAGACGTTGACCCGGTCGGCGCGTACGCGGCTGAGAGCCACGCGCAAATGCCGCTCCATCAGATCGGCAAATCCCGAATGATGGCGGGTGTGGACCGCTCCGGCACCCGGCAGATATACAACCCGGTTTTCCGGGCGGTGTTGCGCCCATTGTTCCTCGCCCTCGTACGGCGATGCGTCGGGCCGCCACGGATGGCGGTAGTAATGCTCCATCGCCATGGTGCCGGTTTGGGTCTCCGTATTTTTGTATGCGGTCATGGTGCGGATGCCGACATCCGCAAAGATATCCCAGTCCGGTTGGGGAAAATTCCCATTGAGGTCGGTGACCGGACCGGCACCCAAGGCCTCCAGCTCGTCCTTGCGGAGTTTGATGTAGTCGAGAACCTCCTGCCGGGGTGGATGGTCGCGGGGGTTCGGCCCATGCGTGTGGACGGAGAACGAAACATTATATTTTTCGTGCAGGCGTTTGATAAAACCGGGATCATGCTTTTCGGCACCCAGCCAGAGTTCGCGTTCCGGCTGGGCTACCAGTTTTGCGCCGTAACGCTGAAGCATTCCGGCCATTTCTTCATACTTCATGGCGTCGGCGCGAAAGTAGTCGCGATTATGAATGTATGCCTGCGGTGTTTCCGAATGCATCATCACGGCCACCAGCAGCGGCGCGACCGGTTTGTCCGGGATTTCAACGATCTTCGGCCAGTCCACTGCGATGCTGAAGTCGTCGATCCAAACCGTTCCGGGGCCTCTGGCGACGACTTGGAAGCTTGCCTCGTCAAGATTCCCGTTGAACGACGCTGCGAGACGGAGCGTGGTCCATCCGAACGATCCTTTCATTGCTGGGGATCGTGCGGTCGGAACCGACCGTGCAGGCCGTTGCTTGTTTTTGCCGCGCTTCATCGCATTTTGTCCCCGGGGAACGGGAACCGCGACCAGTTCGACGGACTCGATGCCCGCAGCGCGGAGACGGATTGAGAACGTCATGGAATGGCCTTTGTCGACCGGGACATTGCGTGAGAAAATGCCGCCCTGATGGTTTTCGAATACGATTTTCGCTGCGTGACTCGAACCCTCTGCGCCGGGGGATACGAAAAAAAGTTTGCCGGATGGTTTGCCGCCAGGCAGCGGGAGTAATTGATAGTCTTCCGTGCGTGAATCCGCCTCCATGCCGGCGTTTGGATTCAGTTCAACCGGTTCCGTTTCGAATTTGGGGCCGGGAGCGGCAACATTGATTCCGACAGGCTTTTCCACAGTAGCGGCTGCTTGTTTTTTGCCGGCTCGTTCAGGGAATCCATTGTCGCGATTCGGTGCCTTGCGCTGCAACCTATCCGGCCGTGATCGCGGTCTTTGCGGCGGCCGCGCGGATTTCGGGGCGTCGGCGAAAAGTGCATGATCCAAATTCAAGCTGAAATCACCAGTCTGCGTCCGGTCGGCCAGTTCGCAGATGGATGCGACGGTTAGAATCTGCTTTGGCGCGGCGTTGTCGGGGACCAGGCCTGCTTGAATGGTCTGTGGCGAATATTCCAGTCCGGCGTTATTGTCGGGAATGCTGCCGGTCGTTCGATCCATCAACCATTCCACATAGGCCCGGTCGGGATTTAGGCGAACAAACTTTGCACCCGCTCCGACAAAGGCGTTTATCTGCGCGCGGATGTGCGGATGATCCGGTGCAAGCTGAACGTGGTCGGTTTCTCCGGCCATAACCAGCACCGCCAGATGTGGAAGATTCCGAACCGCATCGGGAACCAAACCGGTCGCATCGCGGTAGCGCCAAAACTCAACCGCCTCTTTCAGCGTTGGAATATGCGCAGGCCTTTGATCCGCGAGCAGACCTCTTTTCTCAGTTTCGTGCAGCAGGCGGATCGAATACCACAAGCGAGCGCCCTCGTCCATTTCCAGCAACAGGCCCGGTTGGCTGTAGTCCTGCTCCGCGTCATAGCTTCCATTCCCGTTGATATCGAAGTAAAAGCCGCCGTTCAACGTCATCGCCGGCTTGCCGGAGCGCGATCCGCGCGGACTTAACGGCAATTGCGGATCAAACGCCAGCTTTGACAGGTCGAGGACGCCGGTAGTCGGGTCGTATGCAGGATTAAGCGTACTGCCCCGGCCACCCAGTTCCACTCCGACAGCGCCTTCGCCATACGGACTCTCCATGGAAACATACCAGGCCAGATCAGGAAAGCGTCCGCCCCACAGCCCCATAACCGCACCGCACGCGTTGCCGCCATGGCTGGCACCATACAATCCCACATTGCCCGTCAGGATTTCTATGTCGCCGGCCAAGTCAGAGAGCCTGCGCCCCTGGTTATCGGTGATCTTGTCCATGGAGAACAGAATCACATCGCGCAAAGCCTCCACACAATTCGCGCCGCGATGATCATATATGCCCCCGCTGCTCGCATCTGCCCGTCCACCGCCGGGAAAGGCAAACGCAATTTCGACAAATCCGCACTCCGAAGCTCCCATCCGGCTGGTTGCGTTGCCAGCGCTGTGTCCGCCGGAGACGGCAATTGCCACGGGGGCACCCGTTTTATAGCGCGGTTTTTCGGGCAGTGTGATGCGCACCGCAATGCCTGTTTCTCCGCCTGCGGGCGAGGGAATGTGCGTTAGAATGCCCTCCGGTCGGGGTTGCATGAATTGTATGCCGCGATCCGCAGCATTTCCAGGGACGGTGAGAAATGCGCAATTCAAAAGAAAGAGGAGTCGAATCAAGTGTTTCATGTTATGCCCTCCTGTATTGTCGGCCCACACTGTTTTCAAGGCAAAATAACGCCGATGTTGCACACATTATTGCGTTTTTTGTTTCAAGGCTTTCTCCTGCATCATGCGCTTTTCAGCTGGGCACCGAGTAGGGTGGATGGGGCATGTAGCCCGACATTATTCTTCCGGCTGGAATCCGAGAATAATGTCGGCAGCAAGTTTGTCGCCACCGAGCGGGATGGTTTCGGGGGGCGGTGGGGCGGTACTCGTGATTACGGAACCGGCCAGTTGGAGTCTGGATCCAATACCCGAAAATAGCCTTTGATGCAGTTGGGGTTGCGGATGCAGATTTGAATGTGGTTCTTTTCATGGAATCCCGCGTTTCCGTAAAGTGGTTTTCCCTCCGAGAACATCCCGCGCGCGCTGTCGAATTCAGTGGTTCCGGTTTCTTTCCGGTAAGCGTGCAGTGATTCGACCACGGCACAATCGCGGTAGCGCAGAAGTAGCTCCTTTGAGCTGCCTGTGTTCTTGTTTTCGACCGGTACGACACCTTTTGCCGAGCAAGTCGCCAAATAGAGCTCATTGGCGCTCTTTACAAGCTGGATTGATTTCTCGTCCAGCAGGTTGAGGCAATAACCCAAGTCAATAACCGCACCGACAACCGTAGGCTTATTGATCCGAGTCGAAGTACGCTCTGGATGTTTTTTCAGGAGTATTGCGTATTCCAATGCGCGCTTTGGGTTGTTTTCCCAAAAATAAATCCCGCTACCCAGCCAGTCCCAATCGTTGGTGCTTTGCTTGAGCCGGGATTTCCCTGAAAAAACCTGTTCCGCGGTGGATTCGTCGCAACCGTGAAAGCCGAGGACGAAAGAAGGAAGTACGGAATACATGATTATTGGAATTGTTTCTTGAGATTTCCATTCCGGGTATACATGCCGGTTTTATGCAAAAATTCACGAGCCCGCTCGGGCGATTTCTTTATTTCCGCCGCGAATTTACGCATTTCCTTAACTTGTGTGTTAATTTCCCGTGTAGTCATTGCACGTACCTCTTTATCTGCAACCCATTAATACGCTTCCGTTGCTTGTTTGTCTACCTCATAGCCATAAATAGCTACATGTGGTTCCAGTGGATTCAACACACGCACTGCTGCGGTTGGAGGTTCCAAGTCAGCGCCGCAGGACGTCGAGAATCATTTCCACGGCCAGTTCGGCACCGCCGAGGGGGATGGTTTCGGGGGGCGTGGGTGCGGTGCCGATTTCATCCAGCGCGGTTTCTAGGTTCCCGGCGTAGAGGTCGGCGACGGGGATGAAGGCGTGGCGCAGGTATTTTTCGATGCACTTTACGAGAACGGCATATTCCAGGAAATTTTCGCGGTCGGCGTAGAGGATGGGTTTCTGGTTGGCGACGCAGTCGGAAAGAATGCCGAAGCCGGGTTTGGTGAGCACGATATCGCAGGAGGCGACGACATCGGAAAAATGGAACCGGTCGCGGTCGAGACAGTGAACAGTGGAGCCTTTCCATTCCAGCGGCTCGACCGAGAAAAATTCATGCCCGGTCAACCGCGCAATGTTTTCCAATGCCTGGGAATTCCAGTCGAGGGTGGTGAAGGAGAGCAGGACCCATTTTTTGGATGATTCGGCTTCGGTAGCATCGGCGATTTCCATGCGTCGGTTGGTGCCGGGCTTTGCGAGGACGGGCACATCGGTCTTGTTCGGAAAGGCTTTCATCTTCTCGGCAAAGGGAATGCGGATGAGCAGATCGGTCCGCGCGTATGCCTCGCGGAACTTGTCGACGTGGATTTGCCAGCGCGGATCGTGCCGCACGAAGTCGGAATAGATCCAGTCCCAGCCAAAGTTGCCGACGGCGATGGCGGGAACGCCCGCGCGTTTCGCGGCGGCGAGCGGGATGGCGGGAATGTCGGCCACGACAACGCCAACACCGTTTTGCCGAATGAACTCCACTTCGCCCTGGATGAGTTCCTCTTCGCGTGAATAGATTTCTTCCACGGCGCGGAGCGAGGCGTCGAGATCGACACGGATGGAATCCTGCTGGACAAGGCCAACGTCGAATTCGCCCTGAATCATGGTTATCCGGTCCAGCGGTAGCCGCCCGGCGAGGAAGGGCAGGGGGAGGTCGGTTTTTACAATGATTGGAACTTTTCTTCCAATGGTTGGAAGTTTCCCGATGAGCGCGTTGATGATATCGCACGAGCGCGTTCCGTGCCCGTAGCCGTGGGCGGTGATATAGTACGCGACCTTTTTCATCAGAGGGCGATGCCGAGAACGAGGGTGAAGATCATGATGAGGGTAAGGCCGAGTTTCAAGAAGATGACCGCTATGCGGGCGAGGACCGCGCCGAAGGCGACATGCGCGGCATGGTCCGTCTTTTTCATGCGGGCATGTTCCACCCAGAAGGCGCAGCCGAAACTGCCGATGAGCATACCGAGCAGAGATCCAATGATTGGGATAGGGATAAAGCTGCCGAGAAACATGCCGAGGATGCCGCCTCCGAGCGCGGCCCAGCCGGCGGCCTTTGAGCCGCCGCGCTTGACGACACCCCACGAACCCGCGACGGCTTCGAGTATTTCGGCACCGATGCACAGGACGAGGAAAACCGCAAGGGTTGCAAGGCCAGGGAAGTCGGGCCAGCGGATCCACGCGAGCAGCGTGGTTGCCAGCAGCACCGTCCAGGTGCCGAAGAGGGAGAGGCAGGAGAGCCCGATACCCAGCAGGCAGAGCAGCACAGCGATGGCATAAACAAAAAATTCACCGATGGAGTGCCAGTCAAATGCCATGGTTGCGTGATCCGTGAAACGTGAGTCGTGATCTACTTTGATGCGACCCATTGGGCAAGGAGGCGCGCGCCGAACAGCGTGGCCCCGGGGCCCTGATACGGCTTGCCGGATTCCAGCCAGGCGGTTCCGGCAATATCGATGTGCGCCCACGGGATTTCTTCGGGCACGAACGCGCGCAGGAACGCCCCGGCAGTGGCCGTGCCCGCGCCGCCGGTTTTCCCAATGTTGGAAATGTCGGCGAAGTCGGATTTCATCTCGTCGCTGTACTCCTTCCACAGCGGCAGCTGCCACAGGCGTTCGCCGGCATCGGCGCCAGCCTTGGTGGGCTCTTTTGCAAGTTGGTCGTCGCCAATGACGGCGGAGGCGGCGGAACCGAGCGCCACAATAACCGCACCGGTGAGTGTGGCCAGATCGACAATCGCGGATGGCTTCATTTCCACGGCCAGCGAAAGCGCATCGGCGAGAACCAGACGGCCCTCGGCGTCGGTATTGAGCACCTCGATGGTTTTGCCGTTGCGGGCCTTGATGATGTCGCCGGGGCGCATGGCGTTTGCGCCGGGCATGTTTTCGGCGGCACCGAGAATTCCAACCACTGGAACTCTCAGGTTCATGCGCGCGATCATCTGCATGGCGGCGAGAACGGCCATGCCGCCGCATTTGTCGTAGCGCATCCAGCCCATGCCTTTGCCGGGCTTGAGCGAAATGCCGCCGGAATCGAACGTGACCGTTTTCCCGACGAGAATGATCGGCCTGGCCTTTTTGTCGGTGCCGGCGTGTTTAAGGATAATCATCTTCGCATCCTGGGCACTGCCCTGGGCGACACCGAGAATTCCGCCGCACCCTTTTTTGGCGAGCTCTGACTTGCCTAGAATCTGGCAGGAGAGCTTGTTGGCGCTTGCCATTTTCCGCGCCCAGTCGGCAATGGCCGCCGGTGCCGCTTCGTTGCCCGGCAGGTTGGCCAGGTCGGCGGTGCCCAGCAGGGCGGTGCCTTGCGCAGCGGCCGTCTTCAGGTCTGCGCGAACGGCCGCGGTATCCGGGCACTGGCCGGCAAAGGCGAGGGTAGGGGCCGTTTGTTTCTTCGCGGCGGTCATAAACCGCTCGAATGCATAGGTTCCCCAGCAGGCGCCCCGGCCCGCGATTACACGGTAGTCGGAATCGGACACGCTCTTAACGCGGGAACAGGCGGATATCGCGAAGGTTTTGAGGCCGGCTTTGCGTCCGGCCCGCACCGCCGCGGCCGCGGCCTGTTCCAACAGGGCCCGGTGAAAGTCCTTCGGGGCGCCGAGTCCGGATAGGATCATATTTCCGGCGGGGAATTTTCCGAAGGTTGGAAAAACCGCAACCTGCCCGGACTCGCCTTTGAAATCGGCGGTTTTGATATATTCGGTGATCAGCTTTTTCAGGGACCGGTTGGCGGATCCAAGCAGTACCTCGCCGGCTTGCGCAAAAACGATGAGCGCATCTTTCTTCTGCAGTTCCAGCGCTTCCATTGAATAGGTCATCTTCATATCTACAGCAGTCCTTTCATCAGCTTGGCCTTGGCCGCGGCGTTGGCCGGCCGGTTGTTGACATCGAACCCGCTCATGGCAATCGCTTCCTCGATGTTCATTTTCCGGATTTTATCGCTGTCGTAGGTTACAACGAGTGTGGTGGTGGCTAGGTCGTAAGAGATTTCAACCACGCCGTCGATGGTCTGAATCTTTTGCTGAATGTACGATGCCGCGGCCGGTTTGGTCATCATGTGGACCTTGTACTCGGTAACTTGTATCTCATTCCGAAAACACCCTGCAACTGCGGTCAGCAACGTGATGGCAATGCATGCGGTCAATATATGTCTCATTTAATCCTCCGGGTTTCCAAATGTAAAAGCGATCTGTGTTTTATAATTCATGCATGATTCGATAGCTATAAATATTTTGCCAGTTGGGCGGCGTGGCGAAGCGCTCCAGCGATAAATCCCTGTAGGTCTTCACGTTTTCCACCAGTTCCGGGAAAATGTCATCGAACAGATAGATGAACTCCTCGTACTGCCGGTCGGCCTCTTTGAATTTGCTTTGCATCTGAAAGGCCAACCCGAGCCCGATCATCGGCCCGGGGCTGTCGGGGCTCTTGTCCCGGACATAGGAGAACAGGGCTTCGGCCGCATCCGGTCGGCCATGGCTTAAAAGGATATTCGCCGCCATCAATCGGGCTTCGGTTGACTGATCGGGGTAATGCTTAATGATTTTGGTGCAGTTTTGGAGGGCGGGCTCCCAGTTGCGGTGATGATAGGCGGTGGTAGCCTGCGCCTTGAGGGTTTCAAACGCCTCGGGCGCCTCGGCGGTACGGTAGACTATACGCATAGCCAGCAGTGCGAAGGCAACGACCAGAATAATGGCCAGATCCATCCGGTCTGTTTTCGTTTTCTGCTTTAGCCGGTAAAGAAAGCCAAGGACGCGACCACCGCGGTTCAGTCCGTAGCTGCGGGTTTCCTGTAGGTTTAGAATAAACGCGGCGGTGACCGGGTCGAGCATCCGCTGCTGTGCCGAGGCTGCCTCCGTGTGCCATTCCACGAAACCCTCGAGCGTCAATTGCGAAAACCCGTTGAACAGCTGGCCTTTCGCATCCGCTATTCTGAGCGCCTCCAGCGTAATGACCTGCTGCAATAGCGGAAACGACCGGTCTTCCATGGCGGATTTCCGCCAAGAAAGAATGCTTTGCCCCCCAGGAAGCTGATCAGAGTCGGCAATCTGGTCGAGTATGACCGACTGCTGCATGGACGGCAACTTCGGCCACAGCAATGGAAGAAACGTCGGGAAGCCGGGTAGATGCGTGATCTTCCCGTGAACATAGGCGTTACTGAACTGCTGTGTGCGCTCGTTCCAAAACATGCCAAGCAGGTTGGTCGTCAGAAGTTCGCGCTCCGTTGAAAAGAGCGGTTCCGGCGAAGCATCTGCCTGCGAATTTGACTGCAACCGGTTAAATGCATCTATTTCGCACAGGAGCAGGGCAGTCAGGTCTGCGCTAGCGGTTTCACTCTCGAACGTTTTGGCAGGGAAGGCCTCGCCCGCGGCCTGCCAGCAATGGAGGTTGCGGCGTTTAGGATCGAAGTGGTGCAGCATCCACTGAATATAGCGGCGAAGCGGGAAGAGGGTCTTTTCCAGAAAGACGGGGTCGCGCCTAACCTGCCACACCAGTTCGCAGGCCTGGGCAATCAGCGGTTTTGGCGCCTCCATGCTCGAACGGGTGCCTCGGGGCCGGCATTCGCTCGGCAGGGCCCCGGTGTTTGCCTGAAGCCGCAGGGTGCATAGGATGAGCTCTTCCGCCACCGCTATATCGATATGGCGCCATGCCAGCACCAGCGGATAGAGCTCGTCGATGGAGAACAGCGGGGTGTCCGAAGTCGGGGACTGGCTCCATCGAAAAACCAGCTCTCCATCCGGTTCCCGGATGCCGCGCATGAGACATTCCGCGCTCAAGACCGCCAGTTCGTCATGGCGCTTCATGTATTCAAACAGGTGGGTAACCCCCGTCCGCCGGTCCAGTTCATCCTGCAGCGCAGCTTCGAAATCATCTGCCAGATAGTGCTCGGCGAGCTTTTCCGAATCCCGGAAAACATGAAACTTGCTGACTAGGCAGAAGGAGTTGTCCCTCACGATCAGCAAAGCGCACAGCGGAGCACTTTCCAGCCATTGTGAATTCTCTTTCTCTTCAACGGGTCGTTCGCTGAGCAGCACCGGGGGCGGGATTCCATTGAACTGTCCCCAAAGAACCCCCGGTTCCGGTACCAGCACTTCCGCCGCATACGGTTTCCGGTGGCTGGTCAAATAACCGCAGAACCCGTTAAACAGCAGTTTAATGTCGCAATTTTGCGGCAGTGGAATCTGCAAGGTCCATTCGGAATTTCCAATGCTTGGAGAAATCCGGCCGACCTCTTCCAATGTCTGGAAAAAAAAAGAGGTCTGTTTTTCGTAATAAGATGTCCCACAACCACGCGATTCAAACGTCCAAGTAGATAGCCAGTCATGAGAAGGATATGGGCGGAACGTATAATTCATGATAGGATTGTGTTTATAGAGTCGTGTTTCATCAAGCCAAATAGTCGCCCGTGCAGTTGAAATTTAATTTTGCTATTAACATTGACGCTCGATTTATAATTGCTATTAATCAATGGCTTTTTCCGCTATTATAGGTGAACTGTGTACATTTTAAATTGAGGAGTACTATGGCTACTGCTAAGAAAAAGGCTGTTCCGAAAAAAACCGCCAGTAAAAAGGCCGGTAAAACAGCAAAAAAAGCCCCGGCCAAAAAGGCTGTGAAACAGGAAGCAGAGAAAGCTTCCGCAAAGACGGTCAAGAAACCTGTTTCAAAAAAATCCACTGCGAAAAAAACCACGGCTAAAGAGAGTGTTATCATCCCGAAAAGCAAGGCCGTGAAGGCCGCCGCAGTCAATTCTCCGAAGAAGAAAAAGGGAAATGCGCAGGTGATGGAATCGCAGTCAGCGATTTCGCTGATGGAGCGCGAGGAGCGCAATGAGCGCATCAAGGAACTGATGGTGCTGGCGGCCGAACACGGATTCCTTACCTACGAAGACATCAACGAGGCTTTTCCCGAGGATTTGGTTGTTGTCGAGGATGTGGAAAAAGTTGTCGGACTGCTGCAGAGTATGGAAATCGAAATCATCCGGCAGGACGATGTCGAGGAATTCCAGGCGCGGATGGAGAAGGAAGAGGCCGACAAACAGAGCGCACGCAGCGATGTGCTCGATGACCCGGTCCGGATGTATCTGAAGCAGATGGGTCAGGTTCCGTTGCTGACCCGCGAGCAGGAAGTTGAAATCTCCAAGCGGATAGAAGAGGCGGAGATTGCCACGACGACCTCGTTTAACCGGGTCGGATGCGCGGCAGATGCGTATTTGGGGGTTATTAAGCGTCTGGAGGAAGGGAAAGAGCGCTTTGACCGCATTATCAGCGATAAACACGTGGAGTGCCGTGAAGATTATTTCAAGGTGCTGCCGCGCGTACTACAGGGAATCGACCGAAACAGCGAGCTGAAGCTGAAATATTTCAAGGCCTATACCAAAGCCAAAAAAGGCAGCTCCGAAGAAACCAAGAGCCGGAAGCTTTTTGAGCAGGCGCAGCAGCGTTTGTCCGACTATTTTAAGCAGCTCTATTTCAAGCAGAAAGCCATTGAAGACATCGTTCCAGAGGTGGACAAGCATTACTACAAGGTGAAGGAAATCTGTGCGGAGATTGAAAAACTAAAGAAAACCCGCTCCAAAAGCGCCGCAACCCATCTCCGGGAAACACGTAAGGAGCTGCGCGAACTGGAATATTATCTTCAGATCGAGCATCAACATTTCATTGCCGACCACAAGGATTTGCGTGTCTGGCTTCGCAAAGGGCTGAAGGCCAAGACTGAAATGATCGAGGCGAATCTGCGTCTG
>JAIPIO010000077.1 GCA_021734595.1 Kiritimatiellales bacterium
GGCGCGCTGCTGCTGCTGGACCCGCAGGCCGACTTCCCGCTGGACCGTTCCGGAATCATCGGACCGGTCGCCGAACTGCTGAACACCTCCCCGGAATACCAGACCGCGCTTGAAGCCATCCTGCGCCCCTGCATTGATGCCATTGCCGTGCGCGATGAACCCTTCGCCCGCGCAACACTCGACTACCTCCGCGAACAGGAGGCCGGCAGCGCCCGCCTGCTGAGTGTAACCCTGTCGGGCCGGGAAGCACCGGCCGACACATCATCGCCCATCGGCAAGGCCCTACTCGACTGCATCACCTGTGACGATGCGGTTACACCGCTTATTCGGCGCCTGTTCTGGAATGTACGGGTGGTCGGGTCTGAAATCGAGATCCCCGAAATCCTCTCCGCCGACACCGTCGTGGTCACGCTCAACGGCACGGTCGTGTCCGGCGACGGCAGTTCCGAACTCTGGATGCCCGGCACGGAAGACAAATCCCCCCTCGCCCGGCATCAGTTCCGGGAACAGCTTAAAGAGGAAATCGCCGGTCTCGAAGAAGACATCCAGCGGCAGGAGGACGTTCTGCAGACGCTCCGGTCCGAAAGCAGCGGCATCGGCACACTCATCAGCGACGCCCGGCAGGCGCTCGAAGACAGTCGCCGGGAGCTCGCGCTGCAGGAAGGTGAACGGCAGGTTATTACGCGCGAGACCACGAAGGCGCAGGAGCGCGTTGAAACCGTCTCCTTCGAATTCGAAAACCTGCGCGAACGCGAAAGCGAAAGCGTCGAGCTGCGAACCCGGCTGGCCTCCGAACTTCAGGAAGCCCGCGACCGTCAGGCAACCATCCGCAATTCCATCGCCGGGCAGACCAAGGCGCTGACCGATATCGAGGACCGCCGCTCCGATGCCTTCGCGGTCACTTCCGAACATCGGATCATTTTCTCCCAGAAAACCCAGGCATTGGAAAACCTGCTCAGCCGCAAGCAGCCTCAAGAAGAGCGCATCCGGCAACTGGAGGAACTGATCCAGAACCGTTCCACCGGGGTCGACTCCTATAAACGGCGTATTGAGGAACTTCAAGCCTCCATCACCGAAAAAAAGGCAACTATCGAACCGCTGGAAACCCGTCTCAAGGAGACCGAGGAACACCTGGGCCAGCAACGCGAAAAACGCGAAGAAACCATCCAGATGCTGACCTCCGCCGAAACCCGGCTGCGCGGCCTGCGCGAAACGCTGGAGGAGAGGCTTAACGGAAAATCCAAACTCGAAGTCGAACGCGCCGAATACAAAATGCGCGACAACAACGCCATTGAGCGCATCACCTCCACCTACCACATCGCGCAGGATGAGATGGACGAAGTGGAACCCCCTCGCTGGGAGAACGACGAAATCCCGCCACGCGACACACTCGAAACACGCGTCGCCGAGATCCAGGCCAAGCTCGACTCCATGGGACCCGTCAATCTGGTGGCCATCGAGGAACACGCGGAATACGAGGAACGCTTTGCCTTCCTCAACAAACAGCAGGACGACCTTCAGGCCGCCAAGCACCAGTTGCTGGAAATGATCAAAATGATCAATGCCACCACCACCGAAATGTTCCAGGAAACCTTCAACAAGGTGAATGAAAACTTCCAGGTCATGTTCAAGCAGCTCTTCGGCGGTGGGTCGGCCAAACTGGTTCTAACGGACGATGAAGATGTGCTGGACTCGGGTATCGAAATCATCGCCCGCCCGCCCGGCAAAAAACTGCAGACCATCTCCCTGCTCTCTGGCGGCGAACGCACAATGACAGCGGTGGCCCTGCTCTTTTCGCTCTTTATCGTCAAGCCCAGCCCGTTCTGCGTGCTCGACGAGCTCGATGCCGCGCTCGACGACGCCAACATCAACCGCTTTGTCGAAACCCTCAAGGGTTTTCTCACCCGCTCCCAGTTCATCGTCATCACCCACAACCGCCAGACCATCGCCGCGGCCGCCACCATCTACGGCGTGACCATGGAAACCCGTGGGGTCTCCAAAGTCGTTTCCATGAAATTCAACGACTACCAGGAACGCGAAAAAGAACTCACACAGTAAAAAAACCGAAATCACCTCTTATGGATTCCAAACAGCAATTCGACTTCTGGTACGCGGTTAACAACACCGAACTGCTCACGGCGCCCCAGAACCGCCTTGAAACATTCGGCGACACCGTCGTGAACTACTATCTCATCTGTGAACTCATGGACAGCGTGGAAAAGATCCGTATCCGGGAGGGCCAGTTGAAAGCCTTCAAGCCGGAGATCATTACGCCGCAGTCGCTCGGCCAGATGTCGCTCGAGGATTTCGGTTCCGACGCCCGCAAATACGCCGACTGGCTCGCCGAGCACGGCGGCGACCTGAAAATACTCCAGTACGGCTTTAAGATCCAGAAACAAGAGATCAAGGAATATATCGTCACCGACCATCTCGACATCGTCACCGGTCGGGTCAAC
The DNA here is from genome assembly GCA_021734595.1 of Kiritimatiellales bacterium. GTDB lineage: Bacteria > Verrucomicrobiota > Kiritimatiellia > Kiritimatiellales > Pontiellaceae > JAIPIO01. Next base: position 2,457 of record JAIPIO010000077.1, read on the forward strand.
ACCGAAGTGACCGCCAAGGACGATCCCTTAAGCGCGGTGCTCGTCGGTGTCGACTCCCCGTGGGAGGTCTGCCTTGTCAAACTGATGGTGGAACTCGTGCAGCGTTCGGCACAGGGCAATATCCAGGATATCCGCCAACAGGCCGCCGCCGTTCAGACCAGTCTGCGCGAAAGCATCGAAAAGGCGTTTCTCGACGCCTCCCGCGACCCCTCCCGAATCAACGCCCTAGCCGACAAACTGAAGCAGAACGGTCTCTTTGAGAAGTTCGAAGACCGCTTCTTTGCCCTCGTCAAGGCCGCGCAGGGAAAATAGCACTTTTTCGACATCCCGTCTGTTGACACACCGCCCCGCCCTGCGTATATTCTGCATCCTTCATTGGGGGCGATTAGCTCAGTTGGTTAGAGCACTACCTTGACATGGTAGGGGTCGTTGGTTCGAGTCCAATATCGCCCACCATTTTTTCTCCGAAAAAATGTCCCGCCACAAACACGCACCCTTTTCAGGCATTGGAAGATTTGCGTCCGTTTTTTCCAGACATTGGTAACATATCGTTTAGTTTATCCAGGGATTGGAAAAGGGAGGACAAAATGATTGTTAAACGACTACTCACTGCCGCTGTTTTACTGGCCGGACTACAGGTTGCAGCGGACAGGCCGAACATTGTATTTATCTTTGCCGATGACTGGGGCTATGCCGACATCGGCATCCACGGGAGCACCTTCTGCAAAACGCCGCGCATCGACCGCATGGCGACGGAGGGGATCGATTTCCAGAACTTCACGGTCAACCACCCGGTCTGCTCGCCGAGCCGCACGGCGGTCGTCACGGGGCAGTTCCCGGCGCGCCACAGCGTACACGGCCATTTTGCATCGGTGGAGTCGCACATCAAGCGCAACATGCCCGACTGGCTCGACCCACAGGCGCCGCTGCTCCCGCGCATGCTGAAGGGCGCAGGCTATGCCACCGCCCACTTCGGCAAGTGGCACCTGACCAACGACTGGGTCCCCGATGGCCCCCTACCCCCGGCCTACGGCTACGATGAGTTTGGTGCATTCAATCTTCCGGGCAACGCGCCTGAACAGATGAAGACGAGTCTGGCCAGCCCGCGCGCAGCCGATTTTATTCGGCGCCACAAGAACCAGCCCTTTTTCGTCAATCTCTGGCTACACGAAACCCACACCCCGCACTATCCACTGGAAAAATACCTGAAGCAGTTCCAAACCCTGGATGAGCAGAAGCAGGTCTACGCCGCCGTGATTGCCGAAGGCGACGCCGGGGTCGGCCTCATCCTCGACACGCTCAAGGAGCTCAACCTGGAAGAGAAGACGCTTGTCATCTTTTCGTCCGACAACGGCCCCGAACGGACCGGCTCGGCGAAACGCAAGCATTCGGACGACACCTCGACGGGACCGGGACTGGGCACCTACTATTCCGTCGGGGAAAAAGGCGACCTGAAAGGGCAAAAGCGCTCGCTCTACGCCGGCGGCATCCGCGTGCCGTTCATCGCGCGCTGGCCGGGCGTGGTTCCGGCGGGCAAAACCGACCGCACCTCGGTGCTCACCGCCGTCGACCTGCTGCCGACCTTCATGGAGCTGGCCGGGCAGGAGCTGCCGAAGGGCTACCAACCGGACGGCGTCAGCATGCTATCCGCGCTCAACGGCACCGGCTTCCAGCGCAGCAAGCCGATCTTCTGGGAATGGGCTCCGGCAAACAAGCATCCCGAGACCTGGCCGCATCTGGGCATCCGCGAGGGAAAATGGAAACTGCTGCTGAACGAAAAGCTCGGCAAGGCGGAACTCTACGACATCGGAACCGACTGGGCCGAAACCACGAACGTCGCCAACCAGCATCCCGAAACGGTGGAAAAGCTGACCCAAAAGTTGCACCAGTGGAAACAAACCCTGCCGGCCAATCCTCCGGCAAACTGCATGTCGAAACTAAGAAAAAAATAGCAGCGGCGGCGTTTCCAACCATTGGAACCTTCCTTCCAACCACTGGAAAACAACGGGTTTTCCCGTTCCAATGGCTGGAAAAATAATGTGAGATTTTTCCAGACATTGGAAAAAATAAGGGTATTTTACCCAATGGTTTTAAAAGGAGACATTCCACTGCGTATTTTGCGCAGCCGTTTGTTGAGGATGCGTCATGGTAAAAAGGTATGGACAGAATCCGCTGAGACAACGCGATTTATCGCGTTTCGTGAAAGATCTCGTGCGTCGTTCCAGATCCAAGTGCGAGCTTTGCGGCTGCAGCGGCGAAAAGCTATCGATTCTGGAGATTTTCCACGACGAAGACATGACCGACGCCAACCAGTGCATTTTTGTCTGCAAAACCTGCCTGGAACAGATCATTTACCCAAAGAAAACGGTAGCGTCCCACTGGCGGTGCCTGAACAATGCCATCTGGTCGGAAGTCCCCGCGGTGCAGGTCATGGCCGCGCGCATGCTTAAACGCCTGGCTCGCGTTGAGCATTGGGCGGGCGAGCTGCTGGAAGAAACCTATTTTGATTCTGAAATCAAAGAATGGGCCGCCCTAACCGAATGACATGAACCCGCCGTGTGTTTTCCCAAAACTTTTTTTCCCCCTGCTTGCGCTGGTTTCTTCAACATTCTCCGAAGGCACCGTCGTAAAAAAAACCATTCAGCATGGCGGCCTTGAACGCGAATACATCCTCTACCTGCCGGATAATTATGACGGCAAGCAACAGCTACCGCTGGTTCTGGCATTCCACGGCGGTGGCGGAACCGCGAAGCAGGCGATGGACCATTACAAGTGGCATCCGCTGGCCGATCAGCACGGATTCATGGTCTGCTACCCCGAGGGCATCAACAAACATTGGAACGACGGGCGCGTCAGCAAGGTATTCCGGGAGGAAAATACAAACGTTGACGATGTCGGTTTCATCAAGACCTTGCTCAACCAGTTATACACCGACTACAAGATTGACAGGAAACGGGTATTTTCCAGCGGCGCATCGAACGGCGGCATGTTTTCGCACCGGCTCGGCATTGACCTGTCGGAACACTTCACCGCCATTGCGCCAGTAATCAGCTGCGTACCTGAAGCAATCGTCAATAAATTCGAACCCGGCAAACCGGTTTCCGTGCTGATGATCAACGGCACGGATGATCCGTTTGTCCCCTACAATGGTGGCGACGTGCAGGTCAGCTTCCTCCCCCGCTGGGCCAAGCTGCGTAAACCGAAGAGCCGCGGCAAAGTGGTTTCAACCGACACCTCCATTCAACTGTGGCTGAAATACAATGCGATCAGCACTGAACCGACACTGACAAATCTGCCGGACACAAACAAAGACGACGGCGTTACTGCGAAACAGAAAACGTGGACGGATCCAAAACGCAATATTACGGTGTCGCTGATCACCGTCGAGGGAGGCGGACATACCTGGCCCAACGGAAAACAATATCTGCCGTCAGGGATTATCGGAAAGACCTGCCGCGACTTTGGTGCGGAACTGATCTGGGACTTTTTCTCGAAGCATGGCCGTAAAACCGTAAAGTAACAAGGAGACGAAGATGAAACGGATGCATCCAACCATGATTCTTTTTCTGGCGGCGGGTCTGATGGCCTTTGCCGGCACCACGATTGAAAAACCCATGGAGACGCCCGGCTTCGGTGCGTTCCGCGGACCGCTGGGAAGCTGGGAAGCTGGGAGATCGTAGGGAAAGTTTCGATGGATCCGGCCAAGAAAACCGCGTTGACCACGGAGCCCGGCACAAGCGTTTTGATTAATGGCCGCACAAAGAGTAAAAATGCGCATCTGATCACCAAAAAGGAATATGCGGACATGGAACTGCATATCGAGTTCCTGGTTCCGGAAAAATCCAATTCCGGGATTTACTTCATGAACCGGTACGAGATTCAGATTTTCGATTCGGCGGCTGCGGGAGATAAAGTGAAGTACAGCGACTGCGGCGGAATCTACCAGCGTTGGGATGACACCAAGCCGAAAGGTCAGCAGGGTTTTGAAGGAACGGCCCCGCTGGTAAACGCATCACTCCCGCCCGGCGAATGGCAGACGTTTGACATTGTGTTTCGCGCTCCGCGCTTTGATGCGAACGGCAAAAAAATCCGGAATGCCCGTTTTGTGAAGGTGCTGCTCAACGGAAAACTGGTGCAGGAAAATGTGGAGGTCACCGGCCCCACCCGCGCCGCCCAGTATAAAAAGGGCGAAGAGGAAGAGGTGCCGCTCGGCCCGCTAAAACTTCAAGGCGACCACGGCCCCGTCGCTTTCCGCAATATTCTGATCAGGCCGGTAAAGCTGGATTAATCTCAGGCAAAGCTGCAAACAGCCAGATAAATCAGCAGAATGCCTATCGCATCTTTGACGAGAGCGAATATCCAGAAACCGGTATGACTTGTGTTTCCATTCCGATGGAGCGCACTCGCAAACATGAAGTACGCACCACACAAGTTTGGAGCTATACAAGAAGTTCCAAACCTTGCATCTAACTACCACGATCGTGGTAGTTAGATGCAAGGTTTGGTATTGTTATGGAAACCATTCGGCAACTTTTTCTTTGATCGCCATGCGGTGGAATTCGGGGTCAGTTCTGCCATTTATTCAGCAGTGTCAGCCCGATCGACCCAATCGGAAAAATATTCCACCGCCGCGTCGAGGTTGGATTCGGCTTGTTCGGACAGGCGTTCGCCGAATTCGTTGTATTCGTAGCCGCGGATGGCCATCATGTAGGCTTGTGGTGTGCAATGGAACAGGTCTATGGCAAGACCAAGCAATGCGTCGGCCGCAATGCTGTGGCTGCTGAAGCTGACTCCGGCGTGCTTGGGTTCCAATGGTTGGAAATCGAACGGCTCCACCGCGTCCACCGAGGCATCGGCGAACACAACAATCCCGTGCTTGGCCACGGCGTCGGCATCTTCGATATTCAACTGGTAGTCGGAATCGACGGCCACACCGGGAAGTTCCAATGCCTGGACTTTTTCCGCAAAGGCAGGCCCCAGGCCGTCATCAAGACGACCCGGGTTTCCATATCCAATCACGAGGATACTATCCCGCATTTATCACCAACTTTGTTGAAAATGCGGAAAATCCAAATGACGAAAAACCCAATTCCCGAAGGAAATTCAAATTTCGAAATCGGAAAACACCTAACATGTCCGGAATCTCCATTGTGCAATCTCCACCGCAGACCAAGACGCTAGTTAGTTGCCACTTCATTCTTTGGCATTCGGCATTCATTGGGTTTTAGGGTACTTCGTGCTTCGTACTTTCCGCATTTCAATTGAAATGCGGACTAGCCGCGCGATCTCTGGTCAACGATGTTGCCTTGGCTGTCGTGCAGCTCCACCACCAGCGGCATCTGCCCCAGCGCATGGGTGGCGCAGGAGAGGCACGGATCGTAGGCGCGAATCGCGACTTCAACATGGTTCAGCAAACCTTCCGTAATCTCCATGCCTGACAGGTATTTTTTCGCCACACCTTCAACGGCCAGGTTCATCGGCACGTTGTTGCTGGTGGTCGACACAATCAGGTTCGCCATGGTCACCTGGTCGTTTTCATCCACCTTGTAGTGATGGAACAGCGTACCGCGCGGCGCTTCGAGGAGACCAACGGACTCGCCGCGGCGTTCACCTTTCACCATCAGGTCGGAGCCCTGCAGATCGGAATCGTTGAGCAGCTCCTTGATCTTTTCGACGGCATGCAGCAACTCGATCATGCGCGCCCAATGATAGGCCATGGTAATGTTGTTCGGCTTGCCGTTGGTTAGTGCCATGAATTCCTGGCGGGCGGATTCGGCTTCAGGGGTGTCGATAAAGTCGCAGGTGTTGACACGCGCCAGCGGGCCGACGCGATACCAGCCATCTTCGGGACCGAGTTCGGAAATGAACGGAAACTTCATATAGGACCAGGAACGCACCTCTTCGGCGATGTACTTGTAATAGCTTTGGTAGTCCACCTGGTCGAAGATTTTATCACCGTCCTTGGTGATCGCGCGCAGGTTGCCGTGATAGAGGTCCATGGCGCCGTCCTCGCGCACCAGCGACAGATGGTTGGAATCGAAAGAACCGAAATCCGCCAACGTTTCGAGATGCTCCACGGTATAATCCTTGGCGATCTTGAGCGCCGCGCGGCTCCATTCGAGCATCTGGTCGAGATCCTTCAGGAATCCGTCACGCTCCGCGATGGAGAGGTTCTTGTTGATCCCACCGGGAACCGCGCCGGTGCCGTGGATTTTCTTGCCTGCGGTAGCCTTGATAATTTCCTGGCCGTATTTGCGCATCATCACGCCCTGCACCGCAAGGTCCGGGAACTTCTGCGCCACGCCGATTACGTTGCGAATGGCGACATCGGCATCGAATCCAAACAGCAGGTCGGGCGACACGAGATGGAAGAAATGCAGCGCATGGCTCTGCAAGGTTTGGCCGTAGTGCATCAAGCGACGCATCTTTTCGGCCGTCGGCGTAAGCTGATCCACACCCACGATCCCGTCCATGGCCTTGGCTGCGGCGAGGTGGTGGCTGACCGGGCAGATACCGCACAGGCGCTGAACCAGTACCGGAACTTCCCAGTATGGGCGGCCCTGAATGAAGCGTTCGAAACCGCGGAATTCAACAATGTGCAGGCGGGCCTGGCTGACCTGGCCTTCCTCATCCAGCAGAATCGTAACTTTGCCGTGTCCCTCTACGCGGGATACGGGCTCGATTGTGATTTTCCTTGTAGTCATAACAACCTCCTCTTGTAAATCCTAATTTGCCGAAGCACCCAAATACCCAAAGAAATCCTAATTGATAATCACCTAAATTATCCTCGATATATCTTCGCGAAGATCAGATGGAATTCCTTTGCCTCCTGCCACAATGGTTTTGCATCCTCTTTCATCTCTGGAACGGCTTTGGCAATCATTCGTAGAAAAAACTTTGATTCCCGTGCCTCACGTTTTGAAATCGATATCTTGTGCCGGAAGTCCTTCTTCGAAACTGCATCGTCCGCCTCGCAATAGTTGGCACCCACACTGGTTCCCGCCCCAACCAACTGATCAATCAAACGTCTTACAGGATCAACCGGTATTTTTCTCGCAAACCCAATGATCGCCTCACCAAAAAGGGCGGTGCGCTCTTCCAAGTCATATGGCTTTTTATTGTTTCCGCCATTTGTCATTCGGGTTTCTTTCGGGAATTGGGTATTTCGTTATTCGCCCTTCTCCATTAGTCATATTTCAAAAGTTCGTACGGCAGTTCAACCGGCTTGTCTGTCAGCAACGCGGTCAGCGCCGCCCACAGGCAATCGGCCGACGGCGGGCATCCCGGCAGGAAATAATCGATCTTCACCACTTCGTGGCAGGGATAGACCTTGTCCAGCAACAGCGGGATTTCAGGATCCTGCGGCACAATGTTTTTCGGATTATACACCGTAACACCATCGCGGTAGGCTTCGTCGATGCACTCCTTGAGCGGAATATTGTTCCGCAGCGTGGGAATGCCGCCCATGGTGGCGCAGTCGCCGAACGAAATGAGAATGTCGCAGTTTTCACGGAACTCGTACAGCACATGCACGTTTTCCTCATTGCAGCACCCTCCTTCCACCAGGCCGATGGCGCAGCGCTGGGAAATATGCTTGATGTCGTCAATCGGCGACCGGTCAAAGTCCACCAGTTCAATTAAATCCAGGATCCGTTCGTCAATGTCGAGGAACGACATGTGACACCCGAAGCATCCGGCCAGCGAAGTTGTAGCAACCCTTGGTTTACCCATCGTATACTCCCTTTCTTAAAATTCCGTTACGCAGTGGCACCCTTTTCAATATCCGACCCAATCGGCTCCTTGTCATAGAGCCGCTCTCCATACGGCGTTTCAAAGCCGACCCGTTTCTTGATAATGCACCCGACCGGGCAAATATCCGCCGCCTTGTCGTTTACATCCATATCGGTATCGCCCAGCGCCTTTTCGCCGTTGACTCCGATCTTGCGGTCAAAGCCACGGCCGATCGACTGGAACACGTTCTTTCCATCGAGTTCCTGCGAGGCGCGCACACAGCGCGCGCACATGATGCAACGGTTGTGGTCGAGCAGGATGTCCGGGTGCGAGGCATCCACATCCTTTTCCGGGAACTGGAAAGGATACTGCGGAGCGGTAATGCCGAAGCGGTAGGCCAGCGCCTGCAACTCGCAGTTGCCGCTCTTTTCGCAGAACATGCAGAAGTGGTTGCCTTCCACAAACATCATATCAATAATGTTCCGGCGGTGCTGCAGCAGTTCCTCGGTGTCGTTTTCTATAACCATCCCGTCCATCACCGGCTTTACGCAGGAGGCCTGCGGGCGGCCATCTACGATAACGGTGCAGACGCGGCAGCTCCCGATCGGCAACAGGTCTTTGTGGGCACACAAGCGTGGAATGTAGATGCCAGCCGCATCGGCCGCTTCCAGAATCGTCTGCCCCAATTCAGCTTCAATTGCTTTCCCATCAATCGTAATTTTAATTTTATCGCTCATGGCACTCCCCCTATGCGTGAAACACTTCGGAACGGCGGTCGGCAATCTGGCTGGCCTGCTCGACCGCTTTCATAATATGGAACGACTTCAGCCGGCCGGTTGTGTTCTCCCGCACCAGCGCGTTATAAACCGGGCGGAAGTTTTTCAACGTCGACAGTACCGGATTCGGCGAGGTCTGACCCAGGCCGCAGCGGCTCATCCGCTTGACGCTCTCGCCGAGCCGATGAAGGTAGGCCAGATCGTCGGGCGACCCTTCACCGTTGCGCACCCGCGCAATCCGGCTTTTCAACAGCACGTTGCCCACCCGGCACGGCACGCAGTAGCCGCAGCTTTCATCCACAAAGAACTCCATGAACGCCTCCACCACTTCGAGTATGTCACGCTGGTTGCTGAAGATCATTATCGCGCCGCCGGTGGCCAGTTCCTCAAAGCTGATTTCCTGGTCGAACTGCGCCGGACCGACCATTTGGCCGGAGGGACCGCCCACCTGCACGGCCGCCACGTCTTCCGCACCGACCCGCTGCAGGAGATCCCTGAGTTTGGTACCGAAAGGCACTTCGTAAATCCCGGGGCGGTCGCAGTCGCCGCAAACACTCAGCACCTTGGTGCCGGCGCTGCGCGCGGTTCCGATCGAGGAAAACCATCCCGCGCCCATGTCCATGATCCGGGCCGCACAGCAATAGCTTTCCACGTTGTTCACCGCCGTCGGCGAAACCATGTAGCCCGCCACCACCGGGAACGGCGTGCGGTCGGTTGGGTCGCCGCGCGTACCTTCGCAGGATTTAATCAGCGAGGTTTCCTCGCCGCAGACATAGGCACCGGCACCCATTTGGATGCGAACATCGAAGTTGAAGCCTTCGTTGCCGAGAATATTGATGCCCAGCAGATTGTCTTCGCGGCGACGGTTGAGCACATCTTCTAGAAATGCCCGCAGATAGGCATATTCCGCCCGCAGATAGATAATGCCGGTTTCCGCACCGATGGCATAGGCGGCAACCGTCATCCCTTCCAGCATCAGGTCCGGGCGTTCCGTCAGCAGCACCCGGTCCTTGAACGTGCCCGGTTCGCCTTCATCCGCATTGCAGAGCACGAATTTTTCCGTTCCGGCCGCCTTGCGGGTCAGCTCCCACTTGAAGCCGGTCAGGAATCCCGCACCGCCGCGGCCGCGCAACCCGGCACCCTTGACATCTTCAATCACTTCCTCGGGGGTTTGCGTAAGCGCCTTGCGCAGTCCGCCCCCGCGGCGGTGGTTGGAGAGAATCACCGGTCCACCTTCCCGGATGTTGTTGTTGACCATGGCCCGGACAAGCTCGTGGGCATTGTTGCTGTCGCCGCATTCGGTGACCAGCGATTGCGGATCCTCGGTTTCCCGGAGTTTGGCAATAATCTCCGGGATCTTCTCCACCGTCAGGTTGGTAACCATGACATCGTTCACCATCATGGCCGGTGCCTGGTCGCTCATGCCAATACAAGCCGTCTTTTCCAAGGTGACCTTCCCGTCTTCGGTTGTTTCCCCGAATCCGATGCCAAGCTCCTTGCTCAGCGCCTTGGCCACATCCTCGCCGCCTTGGAAGCGGTCGATAATGTCGTCACAGAGGCGGATAACCATTTTCCCCCGTTTCTTATCGGATAGGAATGCGTAGAACGAGACCACACTTTCAACCTCGACACGATGCGTATGGGCCTTCTCCGCAATCAGTTCGAACGCCTCTGGCGGCACATAGCCCAGTTTCTCCTGTACACCACGGACAATATCCATCAGGCGTGTACGGTCGTTGCCGAACTCCTTGCAGATATTATTAACCACTGCCTTCATCTCGCTCATCTAGTTTTCCCCCTTCTAAACAACTTAACCCAGTAATTTAGCATGCAGATACCTAAATAGGATTTCAGTTTAATCAAAGCTAAAACCATTCTCAAGCCATAAATTGGAAAAACCCTTCATAAACTGTATATTATATGTTTATAATATTATTTATCTCTGTTTCCGTATCGCCTATCTGCCTCTTGGAGCGCTGATTACAGTGATCACAAACGGATTCTGTTTTCAGCCGTTTTTCAACCACTGGAAACAACCAGCGCCCCGTTTCCAACCATTGGAACGATCCCGCCATAAACCTTCCAGCCATTGGAAAAATGCATGCCCCTGCTTCCAAGCATTGGAACAACTTTGATTCCGGCGGTTATCTTTTGACGTGTCAGCGATATTAGGTATAAACTGCCCGTGATTTAATGGGGTGGGGACAATCATGAAAAGGTATGTAATCATCATTGCCATTGCTGCCATGCTTGGCTTTTCAATTTCATCCTTCGCACAGGGCGGTCTGACGCCGCCGGGTGCGCCGACCGAGACGATGAAGACCCTGGAGCAGGTGGAACCGCGCATCGATCTGGCGACGGTCACGGGGGATAAATTCTATCACCATATCATCTTGGAACCGGGCTCCTATTATCTCAGCGGCAATCTGACGGTCACCAAGGAAAGCGGCATATGGATCGGCGCAAGCGGCGTAACACTGGAACTCAATGGATTTGAAATTTCACGTACCCCCAGCGGCGGGGAGGGAATCCATATCGACGACAGCCTGGACCGCATAAGCGTGCAAAATGGATCGATCACTGGATTTGGCTACGGCATCCGGTGCTACAACAATCCCGTACCTGCCACAGGTTGCCTGTTCAAGGAGTTGGCGGTTTCAGCCTGTACAGCATATGGAATTGACGGGGGAGACGCTGCACGGATCATCGACTGTTGTGTTCACAACAATTCGGGGATCGGGATTTATGCCGGCATGGGTTCCCAACTCCGTGGATGTACAAGCGATGCCAATTCGGGCAATGGAATCCAAGTCGATTCCGGCTGTTCATTGAACGGTTGCACAGCGGGCTCCAACAGCGCCGACGGGATCCATACCGAAGCCGGCACCACGCTGGCCGACTGTTCGTCCCAATCCAATTCGGGGCACGGAATCTACACCGCCGAAGGCTGTTCACTCAAAGGCTGCACCGCATACACGAACGAGAGCAGTGG
>JAIPIO010000078.1 GCA_021734595.1 Kiritimatiellales bacterium
GATTCCATCGCGAATAACGGGGTGCGTTTCACCGACGGCTACGTGACCGAGCCGGTCTGCAGCCCGTCGCGCGCGGGCATGCTTAGCGGTCGCTACCAGCACCGCTTCGGCTATGTGTGGAACGTAATGCCGCACGTGGAGGGCGGTACGGACGAAGGGTTGCCGCATACGGAAACAACGCTGGGCGAATATCTGCAGCAGTGCGGCTACCGCACGGGCATCATGGGAAAGTGGCATCTCGGTGCTTCCGCCGACTACAACCCGGTCAATAACGGCTTCGATTATTTTTACGGCTTTGTCCATGAAGGCCACTATTTCGTGCCGCCGCCCTACGACGGCGTCACCACGCTGCTGCGCAAGAAAACCCTGCCGGATGGCGCGACCGGGCGGTGGACGGCGCCGGGCGGCAAACTGCTTTATCACGACATTCTTGGCGACGAACCGCTGTACGATCTGCACAACCCGATCCAGCGCGGATTGAAGCATGTGCAGGAAGACCGCTATCTGACCGATGCCTTCACCGACGAGGCCCTGGGGTTCATCGACCGCAACCAAAAGCAGCCCTTCCTGCTCTACCTGGCTTACAACGCGGTCCACAGCCCGCTGCAGGGCGCCGACGCCTACATGGAAAAGTTTGCGCATATCCCGGATGTTCAGCGGCGCATCTTCGCGGCCATGCTCGCCAACCTCGACGACGGCGTGGGAAAAGTGCTCGGCAAAATCCGCGACTGCGGTCTCGAGGAGGATACGCTCATCTTTTTCCTCAGCGACAACGGCGGCCCCACCAGGGAACTGACCTCCAGCAACCTGCCGCTGAGCGGGGAAAAGGGACAATTGTTGGAAGGCGGCATCCGCATTCCTTTCATGGTGCAATGGAAGAATAAGATTCCCGCCGGCGAAACCTACCGGCGGCCCGTTGTCTCGATGGACATCTATGCCACCGCCGCCGCCGTTGCCGGGAAGCCGGTTGACGGCACCCGTGCGGACGGCGTCGACCTCATGCCGTACCTGCTCGGGGAAAACACAGGCGCCCCGCACGAAAAACTCTACTGGAAACGCCGCAACAGCGGTGCCCTGCGCAGGGGCGACTGGAAGGTCTACCGCAAGCAGAGCCGCGGCAAAAAGAAAGCCCCGTGGGAACTCTACAACCTCGCCGAGGATATTTCCGAATCCAACAACCTCGCCAAGGATAATCCGGCAAAGCTCCAGGAACTTGCCGCCGAGTGGGAGTCCCTTACCCAAACCATGGCTCCATAGAGTGCAGCGATCAAAATAAACAGAGGGTCCGGCAGAAAGATGAAGGGCAGAAAAATAACGTACGGGTAACGAACACAGGGAAAGCATGGGGAAGCAGACAATCATTGTCGGAATACTGGCGGCCTTATTAAGTGTGGCACAGGCTGCATACATCGGCCTGGAACCAGATAACGACGGCAACCTGTATGCGGCAGCCAACTGGATTGGCGGCGTATTGCCGATGGGCGGGAACAGTCTGACCGGTCTGGTTCACGCGGCGGAGATGCCGACTGGCGGAACGTTCGGTATACCCGCTCCCATCTATGATTTTGCGTTGCTGCAGGAGAGCGGGCAATGTGTCAGGAATGGAGATTTGAATCTGCGGGGCGGGGTGACCAATGCGTCGGTTTTTGTGCCGGGAGAAACATTTTGGCAGATCAATGATGCAACGCAGGTACCTCCTTCCTATACTAATCTTTACGTGACGGACAACCTGGTGTTTTGGCCGCAGTACGGCGGGGTTGTCGAACTGGAATTGATCAATGGGCATATTGAAGTGGGCGGCACGTTTAACATGGTCGCCAAGAACGGCGTGACGGGAACGCTGAATGTGCAGAACGGGATTTTTCGCGCGCAATATTTCCATGCCGCCGGCGGAACCGTGAATATGCTCTCGAACGGAACGGCGGCCGTGACTCTGGGGCGGTTTGACAGTGCGGATCGCAATATCGTGTTTAATTTCGAGGCGGGAAACAAAGGTTCGGTGACGATTCTGGAGACGGAAACCGGCACACCATTCGGAACGAACGCCTGGCAGTTGTTGGCAAGTGCAGGAAAACTCACGGTGAGTGGCGGCCCCACCGGGCTGGAATACTTTGTCATAAGCAACGGAGGCACCACCATTCGGTATGCCGGGGCCTTGCATCTGGGAACATGGACGCCGTTCTGGCGCGCGCGGCCGGTGATCGGCGAATGGCTGGCCGGAGGATCGGGAATTGAATCGGTGCCGGATTATCTCAAGCGCAACTCGTTTGCCTGTCAGATGCGGGACCTGGATAAGGAAATCCACTATGCCGACCATCTGAACGCAGTGCGGCTGATCGGCGGTTGGAACGAGGGCGGCGGGGCGGAAAACCCGGTGCCCGCCGATGTCGCCGATCTGGTCTATACAAACCAGGCGGGAGAGCTTCAGTACCGCTGGGATAAACTGGCGGCCCGCCTCGATCCATATATCAATATCGGCTATACGAACCTGACGCTGGTGCTGGACAATATTCCCTACTGCTTCCCGTCCAACATCGTTATGGAGAGCTACGGGCAGGTCGCACCGCCCGTTGATTTTAGCGATTGGCAGACCTTTGTTTCCAATCTCTGCGTGGAGCTGGTCGATCTCTACGGTTATGAAACCGTCAACCGGTTCCGTTTCCGGCAGGGGACGGAGGCCCAGGGAACGAAGCGGTTTGCCGGCACGCAGGAGGAATACTTTAAAATCTACGACCACTCCGCCGCTGCGATAAAAAGCGTGCTGCCGGATGCTCAATTCGGTCCGTTCAACCAGGCCGGAGGGAAAAGCAATCCGGCCGGCAACAACGTCAACATGGTCGCGCTGGCACAGCACTGTGCTTCAGAACCCAACCATTCGACCGGTGCGGTAGGCACTCCTTTTGATTTTATCAGCATTTCGAGCTACATTGCCCAGCCGACCCACAGCCATGACCCGCAGGCTGAGGCCAGGACATGCAGCAACTTTTTCTATACGGTCCAGGCGGAGTTGCCGCAACCGGTCCCGTTTGAAATCCACGAACTGGGTATTCTGAATTGCGAGGCGGGCCTCGCGACAGGTGAGCCGGGTGCACGCGGCGCAGGCTGGTTTTTCCATCTGGTCACCACCCTGCGGGAGATCGGCGTCAGCCGTTGGTATCATTGGGATGTGTTTGACAGGTTCCGCGAGAGCGGTGTCGGGCTCCATTATCTGCTGGACGGCCCTGGCTGGTTTCTGGCGGTGCTCGACCGGACTGCCGGTGGCGAAGGCTTTACTCTGAATACCTCTTCGCCGACGAACACGGATACCCAGGTCAAGGCCGTTGGTGTTTTCGGCGGCGGGCGCGACTGGATTCTCGCCGGGATTTTTAACCCGAACCGGCTGAGCCATGATCCCGAAACGGTTTCCATCCATGTTCCGCTAAGCCTGCTGCGCGCCAACGAAGGCGACAAGGTGCTATGGACTTCGTTGAACCAGACCAACGCCGCGCACTACCTTATTCGCAAGGATCTCGAAGATGCCGGCATGCTGAACGCGGAATTTTCCGCCGTGCCCGAGCAACTTGCATCGGTCAGAACCATGACCACCAACAGTATGCTTTCGGCGGAACAGGATTATCTGGGCGGGCGCATTGACATCTACCAGCAGGCCGTTGTTGATTCGCTAACGTTGAAACCGTTTCCCGGAACGATCAGCACCAATGGCGGGGATGTGGTCTTTACCGTAACACTGACCCCGCCGGAAACCGCTGTGATCTGCGTCGGGCCGGATCGGACCGCAGACGGCACACCGTATACATGGCTCGATTCCCATGGGTTGGCGACGCAGGGTTATCCGGCGGCCGAGCAAAGCGATACAGATAACGATCAGTTTACCGCCGCGCAGGAATACATAACCCTAACAGATCCACTCGACCCGCTGTCGTTTTTCACGTTTCAGGGTTCGTTCGAAGCCGGGATTGAGGGAATGGATATTATTTTCCCCACCAATGCGGATCGATGGTATTCAATATACAGCCGCACCAGTCTCGTCCATGGAACCTGGGCGCTGTTAAAGGATGGAGTGCCTGGTACAGGCGGGCTGGTTGCGGTCTCTGATACGAATCGGTGTCCGGTGGTCTTTTATCGACTTGCAACCGGCCTGCCGTAGACGACGTGTGTGGTGTTGCCGGGTTCCAACCATTGGAAAAAACGGCGCAATGGTTTCCAGTGCCTGGAAATCTGCCGGTGGCGGATGGTTTGTGGTTATATCCTGTCCGGTTATGTTTATCATGCGCGTTCCCTTCTAAAGCAATGGTTGAATGCCGGGGGAGTTGGCTAGTGAATATCGATTTTAAAACGTGGATTGTTGTGTTGGCCGTATGTGTTTGGAATGCGCCGTTGCAGTCGTGGGCGATGTCCGACACCGAGGCTGTGCTGACTCGCGTGTCTATCGGGTATCAGTCCCGGGATTCGGCGGACAAGGTTATCGGCAATCTGAAGCTGCCAATCCATGTTGCGAAAGGCGTTTCCCTCGAATGGGCGTCTTCCGCTCCGCTGGTTGTGCGACCGGATGGCACGGTGTATCGCCCGCGGCAGGCGCCGTGTATTTCGGGGAAATACATTCCGGTAACGCTTACGGCGACGGCGTCGAAAAACGGGGGCAGCGCGTCGCGCGAATTTACCATTGCCGTGGTTCCATCGAACGATCCATCCGCGCCGCTGTACATGGGGGAGTGGGAGCCGTTCTGGCGTGCCCGCCCGTTGATCGGCGAATGGCTGGCCAATGGGCTTGGGCTTGAGCCGTTGCCGGCCTATCTCGGCCGCCATTCGTTCGGTTGCAAAATGGAGAGCCAGAAGGTTCTTTATGCCGATCACCTCAACATTGTGCGGTTGCTGGGCGGGTGGCATGAGGGCGGCGGGGCGGAAAAGCCGATGCCGGCCGATGTGGCGGATCTGGTGTATAGGAACGAGGCCGGGGAGCTGCAATACCGTTGGGATAAACTGAAGGCGCGGCTCGATCCCTATATCGGCGCCGGCTACACGAACCTGACGCTGGTGCTGGACAATATTCCCTACTGCTTCACGTCGAAACCGGTCATGAAACACTATGGGCAGGTGGCCACGCCGGAGGATTTCGGCGAGTGGCAAACCTTTGTTTCCAATCTTTGTGTCCAACTCGTCGGTCTCTACGGCTTTGAAACAGCCAACCGGTTCCGTTTCCGGCAGGGGACGGAGGCCCAGGGAACCAACCGCTTTGTCGGTACGCAGGAGGAATACTTTAAAATCTACGACCACTCCGCCGCCGCGATCAAAAGTGTTCTTCCAGACGCCAAGTTCGGCCCGTTCAACCAGGCCGGCGGCAAGGGCAAGCCGTCCAACTGCAATGTGGATACGACCGCGCTGGCCCGGCACTGCGCAACAGTTGGCACCCCGTTTGATTTTGTCAGCATCTCGACCTATGTCGTCAAGCCGACCCATAAGAATGATCCTTGGCTTGAGGCTAGATCGTGCAACGGATTCTTTCATTCGGTGCAGGCGGAGCTACCGCATCCGATTCCGTTCGAAATCCACGAATGCGGCATCGTGAAATCGAAAGATGGTATCCCGACAGGCGAGCCGGGCGCGCGCGGCGCCGGCTGGCTGTTCCATTTGATCACCAACCTGCGGGAAACCGGGCTCGACCGCTGGTACCACTGGGACGTCTTCGACCGGTTCCGGTCGAAGGGTGGATTGCATGAATTGCTGGATAGTTCGGGCTGGTTCCTCGCTGTTCTCGATCACACCGCCGGGGGCGAGGCCTTTGTGCTGAACACCTCCAAGCCGGAAAACGAACAAACGCAGGTCAGGGCGATCGGTGTGTTTGGCGGCGAATACGATTGGATAATGGCAGGGGTGTTCAATCCCGACCGGCTGAGCCACGAAACCGAAACGGTTTCCATCCGCATTCCGTGCAACCTGTTGCGAACAGCCAAAGGCGACGAGGTGCAGTGGACTTCATTGAACCAGACCAACGCCGTGCACTACCTGGTCCGCAAGGATCTCGAAGAGGCCGGCATGCTGAATGCCACCTATGCCGCCGCTCCCGAACAGCTGGCATCGGCAAGAACCATGACTTCCAAGGGGATGCGGACGCCGGAGCAGGATTTCCTGGGCGGGCGGCTCGAACGCTACGAGCAGGCGATCGTCGATTCGTTGACGCTGAAACCATTCCCCGGGACCATCCGGCGGAACGGCGACGACGTTGTCTTTACCGTAACGCTGACACCTCCCGAAACCGCCGTGATCCGTATCGGACCGGACGTTTTCCAACCGCTGGAAAAAAAGGCGGAATAGTTTGCAGGCACTGGAAACTATTTTCCAATGATTGGAAACCTGATTGTGGGTTGTTTGCTGTCCGGTTTGCGGTATACTGGTGCGTTCCTTCTTAAAGGGAATGCTTGGAATCTGGAGGAAACCCGTGAAATCGATTTTTAAAGGACTGATCTGCCTGCTGTGCTGCGCAACGCTGTGCGTCGCGGCGGAAAAAGCCGCACCGAAAAAACAGCAGGGCAAACCTTCGGCGAAGAAGAAAGCCCCACCGAAGAAAACCGACAGCAAGAAAGTCCCCGCCAAGAAGAAGACTCCGCCGAAAAAGAAGAAATATGTTCCGAAAGATGTCCATGCCGAGTTGCTGCAGGATGCGCTCAACGGGCCGATGAAGGGGGTGGAGGAGATCATCTTCGCCAATCGCGGCACCTACGAGGATGGTCACTGGTATGCGAACATCGGCTACTGGTGCGACGACGAGCAAAAAAAGATGTATCCAGGCGGCGGCAAGGAGCCGGACGTGGGGCGCCTGTGCAAGCTGAACCTGAAAACGAAAAAGCTGACCGTTTTGCTGGATGCCAAGGGCGGCACCATCCGCGACCCGCACATGCACTATGATGCGAAGAAACTCATTTTTGCTTGGCGCAAGGCGAACACGGATTATTTCCACCTGCATGAAATCAATGTGGACGGCTCCGGCCTGAAGCAACTGACCTTCGGCGAATACAACGACTATGAGCCGTGCTACATGCCGGACGGCGGCATCGTGTTTATCTCTACCCGCTGCGACCGTTGGGTCAACTGCTGGCACACCCAGGTGGGCATCCTCTACCGTTGCGACGGCGACGGGGATAACATCCGGCAGATTTCGGCCAATGTCGAGCACGACAACACGCCGGCGATCCTACCGGACGGCCGCATCCTGCATCAGCGCTGGGAATATGTGGACCGCAGCCAGGTGACCTACCACCACCTCTGGACCATGAACCCGGATGGCACGGCGCAGATGGTCTACTACGGCAACCAACGGGCCGGTAGCCTGTATATCTCCGCCAAGCCGGTCCCCGGCTCGGGCAAGGTGCTCGGTACCGATGCGCCCGGCCACGGCCGGCGCGACCACTACGGATACATCACCCTCTTTTCCGACAAGTACGGACCGGACGACGAGCGCGGCGTGGTAAGGATCCCCCACAAGAGCATGTATTGCGATCCGTACCCGTTTTCCGAAGACTGTTTCCTGGCCGCCAGCCAGAACGATATTGTGCTGATGAACTCCAAGGCGGAGATCGAGGTCATTCACCACTCGGACCGCAAGTGCTACGAACCGATACCGGTCATGAAGCGCGAACGCGAACGCGTGATCCTGCCGCGCACCGATCTTTCAAAAAACACGGGCCACCTGATCCTGACGGACGTCTACAACAGCCGCAACATGGGGGGCGTGGAGCGCGGCGAAATCAAGAAGCTGCTCATTCTCGAAAGCCTGCCGAAGCCGGTCAACTTCAGTGGCGGCCCCGACCTGACTTCGTGGCTGGGGACCTTCACGCTGGAGCGCGTGCTGGGTACGGTTCCGGTGGAAGAGGACGGTTCGGCTTCATTCATCCTGCCCGCCAACCGTGCGGTCTTTTTCGTGGCGCTGGATGAAAACGACATGTCGGTCAAGCGCATGCAGAGTTTTGTGAGCGTGGCGCCCGGCGAAGTGACCAGCTGTGTGGGTTGCCACGAAAACCGCACCAAGACGCCTTCTTCGCCGCGCTCAGGCAGCTTAATGGCCATGAAGCGGCCAGCCAGCGAAATCCAGGCCTTTGAAGGGTATCCCGATGTGCTCGACTATGTCCGCGACGTCCAGCCGATTCTCGATACGCACTGCGTGAAGTGCCACAACTACAAGGACTACAAGGGCCGGCTGTCGCTGGAGCACGGGCTTGGGCGTAGTTGGTCGCTCAGCTTCTACCAGATGTTTGCCCGCCTGCAGGTGGCGGACGGGCGTAATGGTTTCGGCAACCAGCCGCCGCGCACGCTGGGCACCTCCGCCAGTCGGCTGATGCAGAAGATCGATGGCTCGCACCACAAGGCAACGCTAAGTGAAAAGGAGTGGCGCACGGTTTGGCTATGGATTGAAAGCGCCGCGCCCTATGCCGGCACCTACGGCGCGTTGCGCGCCCCCGAGCAGCTGCGGCTCCACGGCCAAGGTACAGGTGTGGCGTTTAGCAAAAGCAAGAATGTGATGAAACAGCGTTGTGATTCCTGCCATACCGGGAAATCCGGCAGAAAGCTTTTTCTTTCCTTCGACAGGAAAGACAACCGTGGCATCACCCGTCCGCTCGCAAACCACGAACGCAAGGTGATCGAGAATGATCCGCTGGCCTACTACAGCGGGATGGTTCTCATGAACTTCACCAAGCCGGAGCGTTCGCCGATCCTGCTGGCGCCGCTGGCCAAGGAAGCCGGTGGGTGGGGGAGTTGCGGCGAGGTGTTTGCCGATAAGAGCGATCCCGGCTACCAGAAAATGCTGGCGGGCATCCGCGAGGGAAAAACCATCATGGACGCAGGACCGCGCTACACACAGGATGGCTTCAAGCCCAACCGCCAGTATGTCCGCGAGATGAAAAAGCTCGGCATTCTGCCCCCTTCGTTTGATCTGGCGAAGGATGAGATTAATGTTTTCGAGACCGATCAGGAATACTGGGAATCGCTTTGGTACAAACCGACTAACTAATACAGACGAAAACGGAAACCACTAATTCTCACGACTCTGCACTAATTGAATTTCGGAAAGGATGAGTGGTTGGTAAAAAAGGAGCAGCAATGAAAAGACGCAGTTTTGTGAAGGGGATGGGGGTAGGTGTAGCGGTTGCGACCGGGGTTCCAGTGTTTGGAAAAACAGCAAAACGGCCGAACGTGATTTTGATCATGTCGGACGACATGGGCTATTCGGACATCGGCTGCTACGGTTCGGAAATCGATACGCCGGTGCTTAATGGTCTGGCCGAAGACGGGTTGCGCTTCACCCAGTTCTACAATACGGGTCGTTGCTGCCCGACGCGTGCCTGCCTGCTGACCGGTCTCTACCCGCACCAGACGGGCATTGGCCACATGACGCAGGACAAAGGGATCGACGGCTACCGCGGCGACCTGAACAAACAGTGCGTGACGATTGCAGAAGCGCTCAAGCCCGCCGGCTATTCCACCTACATGGTCGGTAAATGGCATGTCACCAAGCACAACGAGCCGAAGAGCGAGGCCGACAAGTTCAATTGGCCGCTGCAGCGCGGCTTCGACCGCTACTACGGGATCATCAACGGTGCCTCCAGTCTGTGGGACCCCAACTCGCTGGTGCGCGACAACAAGCTGATCACCATCAAGAACGATCCGGTCTACAAGCCGAAGGAGGCGTACCACTTTACCGACGCCATTAGTGACAACGCGGCCATGTTCATCAAAGAGCACGACGCCTCGAAACCGTTTTTCATGTATGTGGCTTTCACCGCTGCACACTGGCCGATGCATACGCGCGAGCGCTTCATGGCTAAATACAAAGGCAAGTATGATGTCGGCTATGGCCCGATTCGCGAAGCCCGCCTCGCGAAAATGAAAAGGATTGGTGTGGTGAAGCCAAACGCGAAACTTTCAGAACAGGCGGAGGACTGGAATGCCGTCGCGGACAAGCCGTGGGAGGCCGCCTGCATGGAGGCCTATGCCGGCATGATCGACCAGATGGATCAGGGAATCGGGCGTATCGTTCAATCATTGAAACAAACCGGTCAGTTCGACAACACACTGATCTGCTTCTTCCAAGACAACGGCGGTTGCGCCGAGAGTGGGGGCCGCAGTGCAAAAGGGCCGCTGGTGCTGCGCGGCGACAAGCCGACGCTGCCGCCGATCCCGGACGACGTGCTTCACTATTTCGGCTCTCAGCCAAAACAGACCCGCGATGGTTGGCCGGTGCGCCGGGGTCATGTAATGCCGGGGCCGGCCGACACCTACATCGGCTACGGCAAAGGCTGGGCCAATGTTTCCAACACGCCGCACCGCGAATACAAGCACTGGGTGCACGAGGGCGGCATCTCCACGCCGCTGATCGCCCACTGGCCCGCAGGCATCAAGGCGAAGAACGAGCTGCGCGACGAACCGAGCCATCTGATCGACCTGATGGCCACCGCCGTCGATGTTTCCGGCGCAAAATATCCAACGGAGTTCAAGGGCGAAAAAATCAAGCCGATGGAGGGCGAAAGCCTGGTTCCAGTGTTTGGAAACAAGCCACTCAACCGCAAGGCGATCTACTGGGAACACGAAGGCAACCGCGCCATACGCGTCGGCGACTGGAAGCTGGTTTCCAAGAAACGGACCGGTCCGTGGGAGCTGTATGATATTTCCAAGGACCGCTCCGAACTGAATGATCTGTCTGGGAAGCATCCCGAGCACGCGGAGGAGCTGGCTGCCATGTGGCAGGCCTATGCCGAGCGCGCCAACGTGATTCCGTATCCCGCGGCAAAAAAGAAAGCCCCGAAGAAGGATGGCGGCAAAAAAAAGAAAGGTAAAAAGAAAAAATGAAGAGACGTAATTTTGTAAAAGCCGCCGGAGCCGTTGCTGCGGTTTCGGGTTTGACGACTTCAAGTTTCGGTGCCAAGCCGAAGAAAGTCAAGAAGCCGAACATTATCGTGATCCTGTCGGACGACATGGGCTATTCGGATATCGGCTGCTACGGCTCCGAAATTAAGACGCCGGTACTCAACGGTCTGGCTGAAAACGGAGTGCGCTTCACGCAGTTCTACAACACCGCCCGTTGCTGCCCGACGCGCGGTTGCATCCTGACCGGTCTCTATCCGCATCAGGCCGGCATCGGCTGGATGATGACCGATCAGGGCGAAGACGGCTACCGCGGCGACCTCAACAACCACTGTGTCACCATGGCCGAAGCGATCAAGCCCGCCGGTTATGCCACCTATGCGGTCGGCAAGTGGCACGTTACCAAGGAGGTCGAGCCGGATGGACCAAAGCTCAACTGGCCGCGCCAGCGCGGATTCGATCGCTTCTACGGTACCATCCACGGCGCAGGCAGCTTCTACGATCCCAACTCGCTCACGCGGGACAATACGCAGATCTCGCCTGCCGCCGACCCGGAATACAAGCCGGACACCTACTACTACACCGACGCCATCTCTGACCACGCCGTCCGGTTCATCAAGGAAAACCCGAAGGGCAAGCCCTTCTTCATGTATGTGGCCTACACCGCCGCGCACTGGCCAATGCACGCGTTGCCGGAAGATATCGCCAAGTACAAAGGCTTCTACGACAAGGGATATGAAGCCGTTCGCGAGGCGCGTTTCAAACGGATGAAGAAACTTGGCGTGATCAAACCCGATGCCGAGCTTTCGCCCGCGCCCGAAAAGTGGGCCGACAACAAACACAAGGAGTGGGACATCCGCAACATGGAGGTCTATGCGGCGATGATTGATCGCATGGACCAGGGCATCGGGAAACTTGTCCAGACGCTGAAAGCGAACGGGCAGTTCGACAATACGCTGATCATGTTCATGCAGGACAACGGCGGCTGCGCCGAGGGCATGGGGCGCAAGGAAAGCCAGGAGCGCGCCGACAAGCCGGAGGCCCCGATGGATCCGGCCGAGCTGCAGACGGACATGATTCCGAAGAAGACGCGCGACGGCTGGCCGGTGCTCAAGGGCACCAAGGTCATGGCCGGTCCCGCCGATACCTACCTCGGCTACGGTCAGGGATGGGCGAATGTTTCCAATACGCCGCATCGCGAGTACAAGCATTGGGTTCACGAGGGCGGCATCTCCACGCCGCTGATTGCCCACTGGCCCAAGGGGATCAAGGCCAAAAACGAGTTTCGTCATGAACCGGGCCATCTGATCGATATCATGGCCACCTGCGTCGATGTTTCCGGTGCGCACTATCCCGCGGTGTTCCAAGGCGAAAAAATCAAGCCGATGGAAGGTAAAAGCCTGGTCCCCGTCTTTGCAAACCAGCCGCTGAAGCGCGAAGCCATCTACTGGGAGCACGAAGGCAACCGCGCCATTCGCATGGGCGACTGGAAACTTGTCGCCAAGGGCAACATAAAAAACCGCGCATTGCCGGTTGATTGGGAACTCTACAACATTAGAGCCGATCGTTCCGAGCAGCACAACCTCGCGGAAAAACATCCCGAGCGTGTAAAGACCATGGCGGCCAAATGGCAGGTCTATGCCGACCGCGCCAACGTCTTTCCCTGCCCGATTATCAAACCGAAGCCGAAGAAGAAAAATCAGCCGAAAAAGGGCGGAGGCAAAAAGAAGAAAAAATAGGTTCCAACCATTGGAAGATGATCGGGCCGGACGGCTTCCCGAGTGAGGCCACGTTGCTGTGTCCAACTCAGCTCACGTGGCACGTCGTCCGTATTTTCCAATCCCCGGAAAAATATTTCCAATGTCTGGAAAGCGTGGTGAGCGGCCATGATTGAGATCCAGAAGCTGCTGAACCGCATCCACTGGGATGCGGAATTCGGGCGAGGTGATTTTGAAGTCGGCATCTACGACCGGGTGGAGGACGCCGTTGAGCGCATCCCGCTGGAAAGCCTGCGCTTTGAGAAGGGCAACCATTTTTCCTTCAGCATCCCCACTGCGGATGGCGAGTGGATCGTTATTCCCTTCCATCGGGTACGCAATGTCTATAAAAACGGGCTTTGCATTTGGAACCGATAGATCAAGGAAGATCAATGAGCGTTTTTGGGAAAGTATTATTTTGTTTCGCGATGATTTCCGCAGCTGCGGCTTCGGGGGCGACATACCATCTGGACAGCACGGCGGGGGATGACGGCAACGACGGGCTTTCATCGCAGACAGCCTGGAAATCGCTGGAGAAGGCCGGCGGAGCGGCATTGGTGCCGGGTGACCGCCTGTTGTTGCGCCGGGGATCTGTTTTTGACGGTTCGCTGGCGCTGAAGGTGCAGGGTAGCAAGCAGAAACCAATCATTGTTGACGCCTATGGCGAGAGCCCAGCGCTTCCCGTCATCGACGCAAGGGGACATCTCGCAGGCATCCATCTTTCGGGGTGCAGCTATCTGGAAATTGCCAATCTTGAGATCATGGCAGACGCCGGCAAGGTGCAGGGCGACGAGAAGGCACGCACCGAGCGTTTCGGGGTCTTTTCCACGACCTACCGACAGGGCGGTTCTCCGCACATCCATTTGAGAAACCTGTTCATCCACAACATCTTTGCTACCGAGCAATTGGGCAAGTTAGGGACGAAGGGGAAAAACGAAAATTCAAATTTGGGCATGGGGATCAAGTTCGAATCGGGCACGCAGGGTTGCTTCACGTCCGATATCCTTATTGAAAACTGCCGGATTGAGCGGACGGGGCATACGGGCATCAAATTCAGCGGTTCGGGCACCGACCCGGAATTCTACAACCAAAACATCCGGGTGGTCGGAAACCATTTGAAAATCATCGGCGGCCCCGGCACCCAACCGGGGCGAGTGAAGAATAT
>JAIPIO010000079.1 GCA_021734595.1 Kiritimatiellales bacterium
CTCCGCAGGTTCGCCGGGCTGCTCGGTCTCCTCCTTGGCCTCGCCCAACAGCTGGACATTTTCAATCACCGTTGCCAGCTGCGCCGCGATGGCGCGCAGGGCCTTGATGTCATTCGCCCCGAAATAGTCCGCCACGCTGTCCTGAACCACAAGCGCTCCGATCCGGCGCAGTCCACGTAAAATCGGAACGGCCAAAAAGGCTTCGTACTGTTCTTCGTTGATGCCGGGAAAATATTTGTAGGATGGATTTTTTGAAGCATGGCCCTCGCAAATGGGTCTCAATTCGCGCACCGCGCGGCCCGTAATGCCCTCGCCCAGCTTTAGCTTCACCTTGCCAACAGCATCCGGAGTGAGCCCCTGCGTCGCGCGAAGGGTCATCTCCTTATTCTTTTCATCATAGATGTAGATCGAGCAGACCGCCGCACGCATATGCCAGGCCACCGTCGACACCACGCTTTGCAGGATATCCCGGCCCTTTTTCTCCGCGTCAAACACCGATATTAATTCGGCAATGTCGCAAATTAGATCTACATTTTCTTTCTTCATGGCATTAATCACTTTCCCAACCATCTTAGACGCCGCTCAAAAACCCGTCTATGGAAATCGGAGATAATTCAAAATACTAATAGACCTTCGCAATACATCATTTTACTATCCGCTACATATATTTGTTTACCGGATTTTTACATGAAAACATCTGAAATACCGCATTTTCTTAAGATTTACGGTCCGATGTTCGCCTCGCGGTATACGGACCAGGTCCAATCGGCGGCGGCGCAGCGCGGAGAAGTCTTTTTCTATGTCCCGTCGTCGGGGCATGAGGCTACGGCCGTGTTTGCTTCGCACATGGTTGGGACCGACTGGATGCACTGCCATTATCGCGACCGCGCGATGGCGTATGCGCGCGGCGTCTCCTACGACACCGAATTCTGCAACCTGTTCGGCAAGGAGGGCTCCAACTCCGACGGGCGGCGCATGCCCGGATTTCCCAATAATGCCGCACTGAATATTCTCAGCACGCCGACGCCGGTGGGGAACAATGTCCTGCAGGCCGTGGGTGTGGCTTCGGCGGTGAAGGACCAGCCCGAAAACCCGTTTGTCCTCTGCTCCGTCGGCGACGGCGCAACACAGCAGGGTGATTTCTTTGAGGGCATAGCCGAGTGCGTCCGCTCCAACCTGCCGGTTCTGTTCCTGATCCAGGACAACCGTTTTGCGCTCTCCACGCTAACCAAACATAAAACCTTCTATTCCCGACCCGATGGCGAAGCGGACGAATTCTACGGACTGCCGATCCGGCGCGTCGACGGTTCCGACGCCGTGGCGGTTGATGCAACATGCCAAGAGGCCATCGCGGCCCTGCGAAAAACCCGCGGCCCGCAGATTGTGCTCTTCTGCGTAGAGCGGCTCACCAGCCATACCAATGCCGACGACCAGACCACCTACCGCACCGAAGCGGATCTCCGCAATGCCGTGGAAAACGCCGACCCGGTGGCCAACCTGCGGAAAAAACTGCTGGAAGCCGGTGCGGACGAAAAAGATGTCATCGCCGTCGAAGAAAAGGTCCGGACCGCCGTTGATGCCGCCTACCACGCGGCGCGCACCGGCATCACTCCGCCGATTGAACTCAGCGCCAAGCGGCCCCTGCCGGAAAAGCTCACCTTGCGGGAGTCGGAATATCTCGGCACCGAGGACAACCGCGATCTCAGCATGCTCGAGGCCATGCGCGAAGTGCTTCGGTTCCGGCTCGGCGGAAGCAAGGATGTAACGCTGTTCGGCCAGGATATCGAGGACCCGAAGGGCGACGTCTTCGGACTCACCCGCGGGTTAAGCACGGATTATCCCGAACAGGTCAACAATGCGCCGCTGGCGGAAAACACCATCATCGGCATGTCGACGGGCCAGGCCATGGCGGGGAAAAAGCCGGTGGCCTTCATGCAGTTCGCCGACTTCCTGCCGGTGGGCTACAACCACATCATTTCCGAGCTCGGCAGCATCTACTGGCGCAGCAACGGCGAATGGAACTGCCCGGTATTGCTGATGTCCATCTGTGGCGCCTACCGGCCCGGCCTCGGCCCGTTCCATGCGCAGACCATGGAATCGATCGTCGCGCACGCCATCGGGGTGGATGTATTCATGCCCTCCACCGCGGCCGATGCCGCCGGCCTGCTCAACGCCGCTTTCGAATCCGGCCGGCCCTCGGTTTTCTTCTACCCGAAAAACCTGATTAACGACCGGACGCGTACCACCTCCCGGGATGTGGAAAAGCAGCTGGTTCCCATCGGCAAGGCGCGCATCACCCGGCCCGGGCAGGATCTGACGCTGGTCGGCTGGGGCAGCACCATGCCCATCTGCGAAAAAACCGCCAATGCCCTCGAGGAGATCGGCGTTTTTGTGGAGGTCATCGACCTCCGCACCATCTTCCCGTGGGATCGGGAAGCGATCATCGCGTCCGCCGAAAAAACCGGCCGGATGGTAGTGATTCACGAAGACAACCAGACCTGCGGCATGGGTGGTGAAATTCTCGCCGCCGTTGCCGAAGCCTGCGGCGACAAGGTCAAAATGGCGCGCGTCACGCGGCCGGACACCTTCATCCCCTACGATTTCAGCAGCCAGATCGAGGTGCTTCCCTCCCTCAAGAGCGTACTCGGCAAATGCTGCGACTTGCTCGATATCGACCTGCACTGGGAAAAGCCGGTCGAAGAGGAAGGCGGCACCATGATCGTCAAGGCCATCGGCTCCAGCCCCTCCGACGAAACCATCACCATCGCCGACCTGCGGGTGAAGGAGGGCGACACCGTTGCCGAAGGCGACCTGATCGCAGCCGTCGAAGCGGACAAGGCCTCCATGGATATCACCGCACCGATCGAAGGAACAATTACGGAAGTCATGCTGGCGGAAGGCGACGTCGTGCGCGTCGGCACGCCGATGGTCAAGCTGACCGGTGCCGAGGCCGTCCAGTTTAAACCCGTAACGGAAGAAAATCCCGGAACCCCCATTATGGTGCGCCGCCGCGCTGCCGT
Source organism: Kiritimatiellales bacterium (assembly GCA_021734595.1). Taxonomy (GTDB): domain Bacteria; phylum Verrucomicrobiota; class Kiritimatiellia; order Kiritimatiellales; family Pontiellaceae; genus JAIPIO01. Next base: position 3,021 of record JAIPIO010000079.1, read on the forward strand.
TGCGGCACCCTCCGGGCCGGCGGTTGCCGCGCCCGTAAAACCGATCTACCTATCCACCATCACCACCGTGCTGGGTTCGCGCCGGGTCAGGAATCAGGAACTGGTGGAACCCGGCGACGACTGGGATGCCGAAGCCATCCGCAAACGCACCGGCATCGAAAACCGCTTCTGGATCCTGGCCGACGAAAACGTGATGACCCTCGCCGTAAAGGCCACCCGCCAGTTGCTTGAGCGGGAAAATCTCGATATTTCCGATATCGGCGCCATCATTTGCAGCACCGGCACGCCGACGGCCATGACACCATCGCTCGCCTGCCGCATCCTCAAGGAACTCAGCCCTGAAAAGGGCGAACTGCTGATGCAGGCCCACGACGTCAACGCCGCCTGCTCCGGTTTCCTCTATGCCATGCAGGCCGCCCATGATTTCCTGCACAACGATCCCACGAAAAAAGTGATCGTCGTCACTGCCGAAACGCTTTCGCCGATGATCAACCACAAGGATCCCAAAACCCGCGTGCTCTTTGGCGATGCCGCCACCGCCTCGCTGGTCAGCTGCGAAGACCGCGGCGGCGCCATCCATGCGCGGGTCAACCGCCCCGTCCTTTCCGCCAAAGGCGAGGAGCCCAAGGTGCTCTATGTCCCGAACATGGGTGCCAATGAATACATCGAGATGGAAGGGCTCACCGTCTTCAAGATCGCCATCCGCAAAATGATCGAAATGCTCGACCACGCCTGCGCCGCCCGCGGCGTCACGGTCGACGAACTGAAGATGATTGTTCCCCACCAGGCCAACGAACGCATCATCGAAGCCATCCGCAAGACGATCCATTGCCCGCCGGAAAAAATGTTCAACCATATCGCCAAATATGCGAACACGTCGTCGAACACCATCCCGATCGCATTGGCCGAGCTTATGCCGAATATGGAAAAAGGCGACCTGGTGGGCGCGACCGCCTTCGGCGCCGGCTTCACCTTCGGCGCCGCCGTCTTCGAAAAGGAATAGATCCCGGCCTCCAGGCATTGTGTCGCGCCGTAGTCTGACGAAAGCGGATGGAACTTACTGGACGATTACACAACCCCGATGGGGTTGATTCATTTTCCCATCGTAAAACCCAAGGTTCGGAAACCTTGGGCTACTGACCCAACCCCGTTGGGGTTGCTTCGGCATTCCCCAAAGGGGAATTGTCAACAGCCCAGGGTTTCCGAACCCTGGGAACCAAAACACAAACATGCCTCGCCAACCCTGAAGGGGTTGTGTCGCCCCGCTAAATCCCAGAGGCTGGAAAAACCGCGGCGGGGTTTCCCGGACATTGGAAGGAAAATTCCAACCATTGGAAAATTACGCAACGTTTTATCCAAGGATTGGAAACCGCCTAGTTTTCCTTCCCGCTGCGGGTAAAAGGTTGCCCTTGCTTATAGAGCTCAAGCCGCTCCTTTAGCTCTTTCCTGCCTTCGTTTTCGTGTTGGGCGTCAAGCAACTTTATGGCTTTCTTCTGATATTCAATCGCGATGTCAAACTGCCCATTGCGGGCATAGGCCATTGCCAAATTAGCGCTTATCCGGTAGTCGATCTTTATACTGCCAGACGCTTTCTTATTATCGGTTGCATACCTTTCGGACATTTTACTTTCATAAATCAGGGCATATTTTACAGCCAGCGCGCCGTTTCCATATGAGCTTTCTGGATAAATGGAATATATTTCTCCCAACTGTCTGGCAGCATAGGCTGAATACCTGCCGTCATCAAATGCCAGCGCCTTCTCATACCAGGCCAGTGCCTGCCCGATATCTTTATCTACCTTGCCGTAGCCCACACTGTACATCAGCGCGATGTAATATGCTGTTCGGCTGTATTTCTCCGACTCATATGCTTTCAGAAACAGCGACAACGCCTTTCTGTAGTTTCTCGATACCCCCTTTCCACTGTAATACTGGTAGGCTTCGGCAAATAATGGATTAGAGGAGGACGCAACTGACCTTGTTGGCATTGATTTAACGTATGGCTTCCCTTGTTCGAAAAGTCGTAAACACATGTTTAAGGTGCTCAGATAAGCACCACTGGAAGTGGTGCGTTCGTACAGACGGATCGCCTGTTCCTCGCACCTGACCGCGTCATTGAACTCCCCGTTGCGGGCATAGGCCATTGCCATGTAGTGGTTCGCCAAGTAGCGATAGCTTGACGACGTAAGCATCCGCTCATACATCCGGGCATATTTCAAGGCCTGCTCGCCGTCATGGAGCGAGACATCGTCCCCTGCGGCATAGATCTCGCTCGCCGACCCTGCGGCGTGCATCGCAGCTTTGCCACTGCCTACCGCAGCTGCCTCGCGGTACCAATGCAACGCCTTTTCTAGATCCCTCGTTCCGTCGTAGCCATATTCATACCATCCGCCAAGCGCCGACATGGCTTTGTCGAATCCCTGCCGCGCCGCCGCCTGATAGCAAAGTAACGCCCGCTCCACATCCTTGCCTCCATCCCTGTCGGTCTGGTATTCCCGACCGCGTTCGTACAGGCTTTCGCCGGAGCCGTTCTCCAGCTTGTCGAACAAATCTTCGAAGCGCTTCAGATCCTTGGCTTTCTTTGCCGCCAGTTGGTCGCCATCGGCCGCCGCTCCCTCGTATAGTTTCAGCGCCTCTCGGTAGTCCCGCTCAACACCCGCTCCTTCGGCATACATTTCCGCCAACGGCAAGCGTGCCTCTTCACATCCCTGCCCAAAAGCACTTTTCAGCAAGGCAAACGCCTTTTCCTTATCCTCGCCGACGCCAATCCCCTTGGCATACATCACGCCTAGACGGTACTGTGCTACCGCAACATCCAAAAGAGCGGCCTTTTCATACCAAAACCGCGCCTTGGCCAGATCATACATTTTACCCTGCTTGTCTTCGTGCCTGCGTCCCAAGGTCGCCATGGCCCAAGCCGACCCCTTTTCCGCCGCTTGAAAAATCCACACATCGGATGCCTCGGACGGATGCGGTTTCCCCATTCTTAAATCCAGAAGACGCTGTTTCTGTTCATGTTTAATCGTCACGGCGCCAAGCGCCCGTCTCGCGATCGCCCCGGCCTTTCTGAACTCCTTGTTCCGGACATACGCGCCTGCCAACAGCGAATGCGCCTCCGCATCCCGCGGATTGCCCCGAGCAACGACCGATGCAAACTTCACCGCCTTTTCGCCGTCATGGAATTGCGGGTCGTCGCAGGAGGCATAGATCCGGGCGAGGCCTTCGCAGGCTTTGAGGGAATTTTGCTGGGCGGCCTTTTCGTACCATTCGATCGCCTTGGCATAGTCGACGGCCGTGCCGGTTCCCGTTTCAAGGCAGTACCCCGCCCCGGTCATCGCCGAAACATGCCCGGCCTCCGCCGCCTTCAGGAAAAAGCCGAACGCCGCCGCCGGGTCGGACTTGTAGACCGCCGTTCCCTTTTTATAGATCGCCTCCGGCTCCTCCGCTCGTACCACGGCAAAGCAAACCATCACGCAAACCAGACACATCCATTTTGTTCCGTTCATTTACTTGTCTCGTGATTGTTTCCAATCATTGGAATTTCCCTCGACGTTTTTTCCACCCATTGGAAACCGCCTACTTCTTTTTCCCGCCCCGGATAAACGGTTTGCCCTGCTTGTAGAGTTCCAGCCGTTCCCGGTATTTTTTAATTCCTTTGGGTTCCTGCTGGGCACTTAACAATGCAACGGCTTTCTGCTGATATGCTACCGCCTTATCAAACTGCCCGGCACAGGCATAGGCTGCTGCCGCAGTGTCTAGGGAAGGATAATGATTCGGGGTGAGCTCCAGCAGTTTCCCGGCATAGCCAACTGCCTTTGCTCCGTCTCTTCGTTTCGGAATTGTATTTGTCGCATATTTCCAGGTCAGTTCATTAAGTGCTGCTGGAGATCCCTCATCGGCCGCCTTCTCAATCCATTCGTTTCCCAATTCCATGTTTTTCTCAACGCCGTATCCGCCCGCGGAATGGATTTTCCCAATATAGTACGCTGAATTTGGGTCGCTTTCGGTTTCGTAACTTTTTGTGAACAACTCCAGTGCCTTCTTGTAATCCTTCTTTGTGTCCTGACCCGCATAGTACCTGTTGGCCTGAAGCCTTAACCCACTTCCGTTCTGTATTGGCGGGAGAACTGCCGTGTCCGTAACTTGCAGAGCATGCGATTTTGCTTTCTTTTCCGTTATTGGATTAACCACGGGAACATATTGTCCTTTGATCCTTGTCCCGGCCTTGACCTGTTCCTTTTCCTCTTCAACTACGAAACAGACCCGTGCCTTTTCGGGATCAGGTGGAATTGTGATCGTATACTCCTCATATTCATCGAAACCAACTTGTCGCGTTTCCGTATAACTCTCCCCTTTTTTGAATTTTTCCCCCTGCTCATGGCAAGCCTTGCTTGATCCCCCGGACAATTTTCCGAGCCATTTCTCCATATCGCGAAGCACACGCACCTGATCGCCCGTTTCGCCTCCGGCTTCATAGCACTCCAGCGCTTTCTTCAGGTTGCGTTCTGTTCCCAAACCACTGAAACGCATGTTGCCCAGCCATACGTACGCCTCGGTCTGGCCACCCGCCGAGGCCTGTTCAAAGCAGGCAAACGCTTTCCTGTAATCGACCGTCCCGCCAATGCCTTCCCGGTAATAGACGGCCAGTCGATAACTATCGTCGGCAGTCCGCTTTTCCCCCGCTTTTTCATACAAAGATCGCGCCTTCGCATAATCATGCATACCACTGTCTTTTTCTTCGTGCATGCGTGCCAACATGCACATGGCCCACGGCGAATCGTTTTCCGCTGCCTTGAAAAGCCATGCATCCGTCGCCTTCGGCGGAATTGGTCTTCCCAGTCCATATCCTTCCAGCCATTCCTTGTGCTGCGCGACCGAATCCAAAGAGGAGCACCCCGCCGCCGCCTTTCCCGTTTTCACGGCCATATCAAAATCAATGTTCCGCGCATACGCCGCCGCCAGCAGGGAGAGTGCATCCTCATCGCGCGGTTTATTCCGCGCTGCAAAAGCGGCGAATCTAACTGCTTTTGCACCGTCATGAAATTCAGGGTCGACGCACGAAGCATAAATACGGGCAAGGCCGGTTATCGCTTTCAGCGATCCCTCCTTGGCAGCCTTTTCGTACCATTCAATGGATTTGGCATAATCGACGACCGTGCCGGTTCCGGTTTCATAGCAGTACCCCGCCCCGGTCATCGCGGAAACATGTCCAGCCTCCGCCGCCTGAAGGAAAAAACCAAACGCCGCCGCGGGATCGGACTTGTAGACCGCTGTCCCCTGTTTATAGATCGTCTCCGGCTCCTCCGCCCGTACCACGGCAAAGCAAACCATCACGCAAACCAGACACAGCCATAAATTTCTACCCATCGACTCCCCCGTTAATTTTTCCAATGCTTAAAAGGACGCGCCACTTAAACTTCCAATGCCTGAATAGGGCTACAGGTTATATAATTTCTTGGTCTAAGAAAAATTAATTCTTTCCCTTATTGCGGGGGTGTCTGTGAGCGCCGCGGCTCTTACAGGATTTCATCCGCGGCATCAGACTCGGTTTTCCAATGCGGAGTTTTCCAACCTTTGGAATTTTGGGCCGCCTGTTTTCCATACTCCAAAGGCTTTGGCCATGTGTTTCCCAAGGGTTGAAAACCCTTCAAGGGCTGGAAAACCCTTCTTATCCATTGACAAGTCAACCGTCCATGTATACATCATTCCTTAATGAGGATTCTACCGTCACTCTTTTTGATCGCGCTGCCAGTTCTGCTGTCGGGTTGCGGAACGATGCCTAACGGGCGGGGCTGGGGGCAGGATGCCACCCTGCTCCCCGGCTGGGACCGGGTCGGCAAAGCCGCAATGAATGCCGTTTCATCCCCGCATGTCTGGATTCCCACCGGCGCGGCTTTGCTCCTGCAGATTGATGATGCCGATGAAAGAATTTCCGATTGGGCCGCCGAGGAAACTCCCGTATTCGGTTCCTCCGTCGGGGCCGACGATGTTAGCGACGCCCTCGTATACTCAACCGTTGTTGCCTATGGTGCAACCGTGCTGGCCACGCCAAGTGGAGACACAAGAAGCGGATGGTCGGGTTCTAAACTCAAAGGCGTTGGTGTCGGGCTTGGCGCCATTGGGTTTGCGGATGTAACAACACAAGTTCTCAAGAATGCCACCGAACGACGACGACCCAACGATGAAAATGACAAGAGCTTCCCGTCGTCCCATGCCGCCATTGCGGCGGTCACCACCATGCTGGCGTATCAAAATACGGACTTCCTGCCGATTCAGGGGTGGAGTAAAACAACTTTTAAGACAGTTGTCCTGATCGTTCCCTACGCCTCCGGTTGGGCCCGTGTCGAGGCCGAAAAACATTACCCGGCCGATGTATTGGCCGGCGTGGCGATTGGAAACTTCTTTGCCGTCTTCTTTAACGATGCCTTCCTCGGCATCGACTCGGCCGACGACATGCAGGTCGCCATCGACTACGTACCTGGCAACGCCTTCACCATCGGCCTCTCCTGGAGATTTTAAACGGAATTCCAACCATGTGGATGTATAAGTGCAATACATGGCGGCACCGTTCTACCTTCAGTGTTTTAGCCAACACACGACCAAATGGGGCGATGACATTCACTTCATAAATCCATTTGCGGTGCTGCTGGAAACCAACGTCCGGCTTAGTTCATTTCGAACGATTGTTCCCGCGGCTGGTCACCTGCGAATGGGCCGAAGTCTTTATGTGTTCCGCCGTTTGTCACCGTAATGGTGTATGAATTGCTTATGCCGTCCTCCGTCCCCGGCGTATCGGTTTCGAGGAAGAAGCTTCCGGAGCTATCGGTGACCATCGTCTGGTCATCCATATCCGTACTCACCACGGCGCCCGCCACCGGCGTAGTGCGCGAGCCGTCGGTCCAGACGGTTCCTTGAATCGTTATATGGCGGTACACGCGTTCGCCCGGCAAACGGTCACTCAAGCGGTAAAAGCGTTTCGTAAGGTAATGCGCGTCGCTATCGTACCACAGGTTGGTTTGCTGTGAGTCGTCCAGCCATATTTCCGTTTGGGGCAGCCAGCGTGTCAAGTCCGGCGAAGTCTCGCCAACATAACTGCTTTGCGGCTCACCCCCGGTGATGCCTAGATTCATATTATTGTCTCCATCCGGTTGAATGGTCAGGGTTGGCAGAATTATGGTCCCGGTGGTCTGAATGGTGAATTCGGTGATGGATGCAAATCCTGCCGCCCCCGTGGCTCCCAAATACGATGCGGTATCCACATCCTTTATTTTGATGAAGTATATGGACACATCATAGGTGCGACCCGGCCAAAGGGTGTTTGCCGGGATGATGCATTGAGAACCACTGGCAAAGTCGGAGTAATCGAGCCAAAACACTTCATTTTCCTGTGCGTTTTCAATTTCCAGTTCAATCAGGCAATGGCCTGTGGCAAGGGCATTCGTCCAATTAGCCGGTGCAGTCCACTGGATAGTCACCGATGCGTCGGGATCGGCGGTTTGCAACGCCTCAAGATTGGTCACGGTCGGTGCGGCAGGGTAGTCATCACTCGTGCCCAGATTCAGCGTGAGGCTTTTCGCACCGTCTTCCACGGTCGTTAGATCAAACGTAAAATCCCCGTTGGCAAAAAACCGGTCGAGATCGATTTGTGAGGCATACGTTGTTTCGATTTCCATCCAAGGATCCCACCCGTCTGCCACCAGGGACCCGCTGCGTCCGTTGGCATCGATGGTAAGGGTGCCTTGCTTCACCCGGTTATAAGCCGCCATGTCAACCGAGGCGTCACAACCATACATGCCCGAGCTTACGGGAGTTGCCCCGGTTTGCTGATAGCCGCGCATTTTCATCAAATAGATCCTGGCCACATCCGGCGGACTTTGGGGGTCCTCTGAAGACGTGTGGAATGATCCCTCAACCGAGCCTGTCAGCGGGAAGTTGGCTGCGTCGCGGAAGCCGGACAGATCCAGCGACCAGCCGACATCGATGTCGGCAGGCAGGCTGGTGTTATAGCGGCACAGCAGCACTTTGTTCCCGTCGAGCCATTCGTAGGTAAAGTTGGCAGGGCTCACGTTTGTCCAGCTCACCGACTGGTAGCCGGGGCTCATCGGCTGGGAAAACCGGAACGAAACCGCGGAATCGCGCGGTACGTCACCTCCCCATGATTGGGGTATCGAACACTCAAACTCGGCACCGAGTTCCTGTCCGGACTGGGCGACGGTTTGGATCATTAAACCCAACTGCTTATAATATCCGGCGACAGCCAAAACCCCCGGATAGGACATGACGTCCAAGTCAACGACTTTTACAAACAACACCTCCGCCTCGTAGGTCCGTCCGGGATCCAGAACATTTGCCGGAATCGTGGTTTGCGCCGAAGTTCCGTTGAGCGATCCGGGAGCGCCGGGCCCGGCGCTTGCATAGACGATCTGGTCGGTCTCATTGTCATACACACTGAACAGGATAAAGTCATTGGTGGTGCCGCCTGTCATGGGAGACCACTGAACGATGGTGTCGTTTGTGTGGGTGATTGTCTGGAGGGCGTTGAAGTTTGTAACCACCGGCACACTGGGATAGGCATCGCCCACCAGGTTGAGGCTGATATTTTGGGTCCCGTCATTCTGGGTAATGAGATTGAACGTATACGTTCCGTTCGACCGGGCGGTATTGAGATCCAAGAGGTTTTCCGTTTGATACTCATGCCGGATCTCCGAGTCTCCCGCGTCCCAGCGCTCCAAGGGCACCGTGGTGCCGCCAGGTATCTGCAAGGTGCCAGACACCAGGGAGCCCGCCGCCGCGCCTTCCGCGAATGCCTCGAGCGCCAAAGCCTCGTCATCATCCGAATCATCCTCCTCCCGCAACGCCGCCAGGGTCTGCCCTGTTTGCTCGAAGCGTTGGCCTTTCAACACACCGATGAAGTCGACATCGGCGGATAGGGCGGGGGCTACCATGGCGGCCAGCAACCCGATGATAAACCACGAGGCGCCGGATCGTCTGGAAAGACGGAGTTGAATGGCCATCGATTCATTTCCCGGCCCTTTGCAATTTCGGCAATGCTTCATAACATCCTCCTTTGCACCATCTGAGGTTACTTGGATTACGATCCAACAGGGACAAACAATTACTCCCCCTGCGGCAGAAATGCTACTCCCGAACCATCGGCAGGGACAAGAATATTCCGAAAATCGTTGGCGAATCTGGAGTTCGTTCACCCTGAGGGTGAATATGGAATTTTCACTCTCCAAAGAAACAATAAGTATCTGCACAAGCAACATCTCTATTGACAGTTGATCAGCACAGGAAGAGTATTATCACGCCCTATAGGGTGTTTTGCGCCGTCGAGAACAAGAAGGAGCGTTATGAAATCGTTCAGGATGTTTGGTGCATTGATTACAGGGATCCTGCCATGGGCCGGTGTTTCACCGGTGCTGGCAGGCACGTATTACACCCACTACACCAACGCCGGTTGTCAGGTCACACTCACGCTGTCCACCAACCAGGTCATGGCCGGAGAGACGTTGGCATTTAATGCGGCAGCCTCGGGTTATCGCTCTGGATATACAACTCCCGGCCCCATTAGGACCATACCTGCGGATGTACTCCTCAATGGAGAAAAGGTATCTACTCTCAACCTGCCGTGGAGTCCATACGGGGTCATTCCCGTTGCATCTTCCATCACCAACCTGACCCTTTGCGGTTCCCACACCATCACCATTCAGCACGCACCGGCGCTGGAATACAATACCGAGACCATTTATTCTCATTCCGTTTATCACAATAATCCATGGGGAGCAGATTGGTACGACTACTATTACAACGTTTATCACTACCAGACTGTTGCGTGCTCCGATGCAGAAGACTTCACCGTTATGCCTTTGACACATCTCCTTGTTATTAACAATGGAACCGGCAGTGGTTATTATACGAACGGCGAAGTCGTGGCTATCACGGCCACTGCCGCGCCGTCCGGTCAGGTGTTCGACGTGTGGACCGGCGCGACGCAGTATGTCGCATCGGTAACGTCTGCAACCACCACCGTCACCATGCCGGCGCAGGACATCACAGTCACTGCTACTTATCAGGCGGTTCCTGCGGCGGACTTCATGTACACCACTAACAACGGCACCATCACCATCACCGGTTACACCGGGTCCGGCGATGAGGTGACCATTCCCGACACCATTAACGGTCTGCCGGTCACAGTTATAGGGGAAAATGCGTTTTCTGATTGCATCAGTTTGACTGGCATATCGCTATCGAACAGTATTGTCACCATTGGGAGTTTTGCTTTTTTTGGTTGTAGTAACTTAGTATCCATTACTCTTTCTGAAGGTGTTTCCAGTATTGGTACTGCTGCATTTTATGGCTGTAGTAGCCTTCCTGACATAACAATTCCAGCCAGTGTCAGTAGCTTCGGGTATGATGTCTTCGGACTCTGTCACAATTTGCAGGTGATTACAGTGGATCCTCTTAGTTTGTCTTATTGCAGTATCGATGGCATTTTATTCGACAAGAACATAACGGTTCTTATTCGTTGTCCTGAGGTAAAATCCGGAAACTATACAATTCCAGATGGAGTTGTGCAGATTGAGGCTCTCGCATTTGCCGGAACTGGTTTTAGCTCCATCACGTTGCGTTCCAGTATTGCTACAATCAAGGAGTTTGTTTTTGATGGTAGTAGCACCCTGACCAGTCTTTATTTCATGGGAAATGCTCCTTCAATATCTGCT
>JAIPIO010000080.1 GCA_021734595.1 Kiritimatiellales bacterium
CTGCTGCATTCGTTGCTTTGCAGTCAATTGGTAGCAACTATTTTTTGCCCTGCATTTTTCTACCCAACTAAATTTTGCACAATTTTTTGTGTATTTAGTGTATTTCGTGGTTAAAAATCTTCTGCACAATCCAGCCTGTCTGGGATAGCATCGCAGCAATGAAGCTTCTAAAGAAAATCCGAAAGCGCCTGATCTGGGTAGTGATTATCACACTGCTGGCTCTCAGTGCGGCATTCCGGCAAGCGGACTGGTGGATGGAGCGGGACACGGCAACGCAACTCTTTGCCGAAGCGGCCACCATCCCCCATCGAAAGGTCGGCGTGACGGCTTTGCCGGATTCAAAACCATGTACCGCGAACAGCTCGCCCGCCTTAAAACTCTATCAGACCTCTACCTTTTCAAACGCAAACCGGTTTTTCTGGGCGATTCGATACCCATCGAGTAGAAAGGGGCACCGACGGATTAATTTACGCTTTGCCTCAGCCAAGAGCTTCGCTAAGGTCAGTCACATTTCATGAAACAATCAAAGGGGGATGACTAAATGCAAGCTGCACACACTAAAATCGATCTGCCGGGAATTCCGAAATTCAAGAGCGGCAAGGTCCGCGAAATCTACGACCTGGGCGACAACTATCTGTTTGTGGCGTCTGACCGCATTTCGGCGTTCGACTGCGTGATGCCCAACGGCATTCCGAACAAGGGCCAGGTGCTGAACACCATTTCAAAATTCTGGTTCGGCCAGACGAACAATATTGTTGCCAACCATTTGATCACCACGGATGTGGACAAATTCCCGGCCGAGCTTCAGGCGCACCGGGAAATCCTGGAAGGCCGCTGCATGCTGGTGCGCAAGGCCGAGCTGCTGCCGATCGAATGCATTGTCCGCGGCTACCTGATCGGTTCGGGCTGGAAGGAATACAGCCAGAGCGGCACCATCGGCGGCATGCCGCTGCGCGCGGGCTACGAGATGGCCGGCAAACTGGACGAGCCGATCTTCACCCCGTCCACCAAGGCCGACGAGGGCCACGACGAAAACATCTCCATCGACCGGACCAAGGAGATTATCGGCGAAGAGCTGACCAACCAACTGATCGACGTGAGCATCCGGCTCTACAAATTCGCCGCCGACTACGCGCTGGATAGAGGGATCATCATTGCCGACACCAAGTTTGAGTTCGGCCTGATCGACGGCGAGCTGACGCTGGTGGATGAAGTGCTGACGCCCGACAGCTCGCGCTTTTGGCCGGCCGAAACCTACGCCACGGGCCGGTCGCCCCTATCGTTCGACAAGCAGTTTGTGCGCGACTACCTCGAAACGCTGGATTGGGACAAGACCCCGCCCGCGCCGGAGCTGCCGGAGGATATCGTGGTCAAGACCCGCGCCAAATATCTCGAAGCCTATCGCATGCTGACAGGAGAGGAATTGGATTAAGGGACGGTTGGATCTTCGGATTGCTGGGTTTAGGGACCTGCGATCCTGCACTCCAATTATCCATCAATCCACCCATCCATGAATGCCCTGCTTGAAAGTTTTCTGGACTACATCTCGCTGGAACGCGGACTGAGCATCAATACGCGCAAGGCGTATGCGGATGACATCCGGCAGTTTCTCGACTGGCTCGGCCGCAAGGGCATCACTTCGCTTAGCCAGGTCAGCCGCAAGCAGATTCTCGACCACTTGATGGCGATGAAGGCGAAGGGCATGTCCACCAATTCCATTTCGCGCCATCTGGTTTCGATCAAGGTGTTTTTTCGCCACCTGCAGCAGGAAGGCATGCTGAGCCGGAATGTAACCGATACGATGGACTCACCCAAGCTCTGGAAAATCCTGCCGGACACGCTCTCGCAAAAGGAGGTTGAATTGCTGCTGGCCGCGCCCGACCTCAAGAAACCGCTAGGGGTGCGCGACCGCGCCATCCTGGAGCTGTTTTACGCCTCCGGCCTGCGTGTCTCCGAACTGGCAAACCTGCAGCTGACCGATCTGCACATGGAAGAAGGCTACATCCGCTGCATCGGCAAAGGCCGCAAGGAGCGTGTCATTCCTGTGGGCGACGAAGCCGCCCGTGTGATCGGCCGCTATTTGGAGGAGATCCGCCCCCTGCTCTGCGAAAATCCGCACCTGCACAATGTGTTTGTTTCCCGGCGATCCAGCAGCCTGTGCCGTCAGCGGCTGTGGCAGATCATCAAGCAGCACACCAAAAAAGCGGGGATCATGAAGACCGTGACCCCGCACACGCTGCGCCACTCCTTCGCCACCCACCTGCTGGCCAACGGCGCGCCGCTACGGGTGATCCAGGAAATGCTCGGCCATGCCGACATCGCCACCACCCAGATCTATACCCACGTCAACCCCGAGCGGCTGAAGTCCATCCATCACCAGTTCCACCCGCGTGCATAGGCACGGTTTTTCCTGTGGACGTGGTACCCTTGATGGCTTCCAAGCATTGGAAGAATCTGCATCTAAAACTTCCAGCCCTTGGAAAAAAAGGTAGAGTTCCTTCCAATGCTTGGAAGATGAGGAGTCTGAGGTGATCTATCTGTACGCGGTGACTATTCTGCTGGTGGCGCTTTCGCTGATGAAGGACCGCGGGCGCACCCTGCGTGCGCTTCGCATCGGCGGAAAGCGGTTCCTGAAGGTGGCCCCGGCCTTCCTTTCCATGCTGGTGCTGGTGGCGGTGATCCTGGGTCTCATCCCCGATGAGCTCATGATGAAGATCCTGGCCCGCGACAGCAAATGGATAGCGTCGGCCAGTGCCATCGTGCTGGGGTCGGTCGCGGTTATGCCGGGATTCGTTGTCTTCCCGCTGTGCGGCATCCTGCTGGGCAACGGAGCGCTTTACATGGTGCTTTCCGCTTTTTCCACCACCCTGATGATGGTTGGTGTGGCGACCTTCCCGCTGGAAAAAGTTTACCTTGGAACCCGTTTGGCACTGGTCCGCAATCTGGCCGGCCTGATTATTGCGGTGGCGGTGGCCGCCGCAACGGGCCTTTTCTTCGGGGAGTTGCTGTGATGAACCGGAAAGAACTTGTTTTTCCCGCCACGCTGCTCGTCCTGTTCGGGCTCTTTGTGCTCGGTTCCGGGCTGGCCGGGTTTGCGCCCGGGCAGCAGATGGGACGGGATTTTGCCGGTTTCTTTATGAAGATGCTCAGCGTGCTGCCCTGCGTGTTTATTCTGATCGGTCTGTTCGAGGTGTGGGTAAAACGGGAAACCATCGAAAAACATCTCGGGTGCGGCGCGGGTCCGCTTTCCTATCTGTGGGCCGTGCTGCTCGCCGGCACCAACGTGGGCGGACTGCATGTTGCCCTTCCGGTTGGCCACGCACTGTATGTGAAAGGCGCCCGGACCGGCGTGGTGCTGGCCTACCTTTTCGCAGCCACAATCTGCCGCATCCCGATGGCGTTGTTTGAGGCCACGTTTCTCGGTTGGCGGTTCACCGCGGTCCGCTTTGCGGTTTCGCTACCACTGGTCGTTTGCTTCGCGGCTCTGATCGGCCACCACTTCGACCGGCGCGGATACCGGCTCCCTGAAACGGGCGGCGATGAATCCTGACATACCTCCATTTCAAATTTGACGCTTCGGGCGGATAGACCTACGATGGAGCCCGAATTTAAAATCATTGTTTGCGATCCTGAATCCAAAGGAGCCCCGGATGGAAAAAATTGAATGGAACGACGACCTGTCGATAGGCGACGAATTAATCGATGAGCAGCACAAGGCGCTGATCAAGCGGCTGAACGATGTGGCAAGAGCAATGGAGGAGCAACAGGGGGAACGTGAAATCACCCGGACCCTCGAGTTTTTGTCCGATTACACCTGCTTCCACTTTGCGGCGGAAGAAAAACAGATGGAGCTGGCCGGCTATCCCGGGCTGGAAATCCAGAAGCGCAACCATTCTGAATTCCTGAAAACGCTCAAGAACCTGGAGAACGATTTCTATGAAGAGGGCGCCACCCGCCCGCTGGCCGAATCCATCAATACGTTCCTGTTCAACTGGCTGACAAAACACATCAAGGGGCTCGACCGGGAGTTCGCCGTCTTTCTGTCCGACATAACAGAAGGGAACCGAGGGTAATAAACAGGGTCTTCCGCACGTTATGGGAACAAGAGCATTATGCCGCATTTTAAATACATAGGCCGGTCGAAGGATGGAGAGCGCGTCGAGGGCGTGGTGGAAGCCGCGGACCGGGCGGGTGCATTGCGCCAGATCGAGGGGACGGGCCATGTGCCCGTATCCATTGCGGAGACCACTAAGACCGTTTCCCAGGCATCCGGCTCGAAAAAACGGTTGCGGTTCGAGTTGGGCTTCCACCGCAAACCAAGAATGCGCATGCGGGATCTGCTGCTTTTTTCGCGCGAGCTTTCGGATCTGGTCGCTTCCGGCATGACCCTTGGACGCGCGTTGCACACCCTCTCGTCGCGCAAGGACGAAAGCGCCGCCGGCAAAATCATCCTGGCCCTGCGCGATGAAATCATACAGGGCACCTCCCTGTCGGATGCACTGACGCTTTATCCCGAAACCTTTTCCACGCTTTACATCAATCTGGTGCGGGCCGGGGAAGCCAGCGGTCATCTGCCGCTGTCGCTGGAAAATATCTGCGTGCATTATGAACGGGTGCAGGAGGCGCGCGAAAAGGTGATCGCGGCCATGATCTACCCGGCCATCGTGCTGGGGGTCGGAATTCTTTCGGTCATCGTGCTCATGATTTTTGTGGTTCCGCGTTTCACGCTTATCTTTGAGGAAATGGGCGCCACCCTGCCACGACCGACGCTGGTGCTGATGCATATCAGTAATTTTATGACCCGCTACGGGATTGTCGTGCTTGTGCTGATTGTTTTTCTTTCCATTGTAATCCGCCGGACGGTCAGCAAGGGCCCCGGGAAAATATGGTGGCACAGGGCCCAGCTGCACATCCCCATTTTCCGCGGCGTCATTACCTCCAACGCCTATGCCCATTTCTCGCGGACCCTGGGAACGCTGGTCATCAACGGGGCCTCCATTCTTCCCGCCCTTGGAATTGTACAGAAGACCATCAGCAATGTGATCATTGCCGATGAAGTCGGCCAGGCCCGGGAGCGCGTGACGGACGGGTCGAGCATTTCCGGGCCGCTGGCGGCAGGCAAGGTGTTCCCCAACCTGCTGACCGATATGCTGGCAGTCGGCGAAGAGACCGGCGATCTGGCCGGCTCGCTGAAGCATATAACCCGCCGGTACGACAACCAACTCGACCGGATGGTAAAAACCTGCACCACGGTGCTGGAGCCGTTGCTGATTGTGGCGGTGGCCGTTGTTATCGGTGCCATCGCCATGTGCCTGCTGCTCCCGGTTTTAACGCTGACGAATTCACTACAGGTTTAATGGTTTGAAAAAGGAGGTTGTTATGAAGAAGAAAAGTGGTCTGATGAATCGAAGAAACGCCGGCTTCACCCTGATCGAAATCATGCTGGTGGTCATCATTATCGGCATTCTCGCGGGAATCGCGATCAAGGGAACCGGCGGAAAAACCAAGACGGCGCTTTATGCGCAGGCTAAGGCGAACATCGATACGCTGGATTCAGCAATCGCGGAATATGAGATGGTCAACGGCACCTACCCCGCCAGCCTGGACGAGCTGCTGAACGAAGAGAAAGGCGGCCCGTTCCTTCAGAAAAAGAAAATCCCGATGGATCCCTGGGGCAATCCGTATATCTATGTGAGTCCCGGGGCACACAACACGCACCGCGTGGATATTTCCTGCACCGACCCCGGCCCTGACGGCACCGTGCTGAACAACTGGGACTAGCGGAATAGCAGCATGGATGTTTGGAATACTGGCCGACTGAAAACACGGAATCGAACCGGATGAATCGGAAATCCCATAATCCATCGATCCGTCCATCCAGCTCTTCCCTGCGTCCGGGCTTCACGTTGATCGAAATCGTTTTAGTCCTCGTCATCGTCCTGATCATCAGCGGGATCTCGTTGCCGTTTTTCGCGCAGTCGTACCGGGGCACCAAGCTTAGGGTGGCATCGCGAACCCTGGCCAAGACCGCCATGTATGCCCGCAACATGGCCATCCTGCGCGGCAAGACCCACACCCTGGTTCTATCCGAAACCCGGATTGAAATCATAGCGGAAGCCACGCCATCGGAAGAACCCGAAGCGGCGGAGGCGCCGGAGGTGGAGGAGGATGTCGAGGCGCGCGATCCAAACCAGCAGCTGCACCGGAATCTGCCGGATGGAATCCGGATTGCTGAATTTGAGACAGAGACCGAAGAAGAGCCGGGGGAGGAAGGAGTCCACTACATCAACTACTATCCAAACGGCATGTCCGACGCCTTCCGACTGGTTTTTGAAGATCCGCAGGGATTGACCGTTGAAATGTTTTCGGATCCCATTTCAGGGAAAGTAACCTTTGAATTCGTGCAATAAAACCGCTCGGCGAATTGTTATTCAGCGCGACAGAAAGAAAAGGGGAATGGAAAAAACCGATATAGATTGTATCCAAGCCTATTTGAAGGGGAATACCGAGGCGCTGAGCGAGCTGGTTGAAAAATACAAACGGCCGCTTTACAGCTTTATTCTGAAAATGACGGAGGGGCGTGAAGATACCGACGAAATATTCCAGGAGACGTGGTTCCGTGCGCTGAAGAATATGCATAAGTTTCAGCATACGAATTTCCTGAACTGGCTCTTTAGAATCGCGCATAACCTGGTGATTGACCGGGCGCGCAAAAACAAGCGCATGGTTTCCATTCAGAGTTCGGCGACAGACGACGAGAATACACTGGAAAACCGCCTGCCGGCACCGGGAATCAATCCGGCGGAGGAAGCGGGCGGAATCGGTCTGGGCTTGCGGATCAACGAAGCCGTCGAAATGCTCTCGGCGGAGCAACGGGAAGTCTTCTGGCTACGGATGCATGAAAACCTGTCATTCAAGGAGATTGCAAAAATTCAGCGCTGCTCGATTAATACTTGTCTGGCCCGGATGCAATATGCGTTGACTAAGCTACGTTCTATATTGAAGGATGAGTACGAAGAGTTGCAGGAGGCACTATCATGAAATGTAAAAACGCGGAAAAATGGATACTTCTGAACGATTCCGGCGAGCTGGATGCCCGGCGCGCGGATCTGTTGCGTGCCCACGTGGAAACCTGCGAATCGTGCCGGCAGTTTGAACAAATGATCGTCACATTGAAGCCGGCATGTGAATTCTGTGCCGAGCCCCCCGCAACGGTTTTGAACAATATTCTTCGCGAAGCCCGGAAACAGGTCGAATCGAAGACGGTTCAGCTCATTTACTGGAAGCCGGTGTTGGCAATGGCGGCGTCGGTCATGATTGCGATCGGGCTGTTCTTCAGTCATTCCGGACCGGGT
The DNA here is from genome assembly GCA_021734595.1 of Kiritimatiellales bacterium. Taxonomy (GTDB): domain Bacteria; phylum Verrucomicrobiota; class Kiritimatiellia; order Kiritimatiellales; family Pontiellaceae; genus JAIPIO01. The sequence continues at coordinate 7,356 of JAIPIO010000080.1, forward strand.
TTTTCAGGCGATATCGCCTTCACTGAAAGCGACATTCTCGAACTGGATGCGCAGATCGCCGGGGTGATGGAAAGCGGTCTGCCCGAAGACGACCTGGCCTTCAACTTCCTGATGACCTACGAAGGAATCTGAACATCCGGCAGAACGTATGCTGAAATCCGCCGAACGCTCCGTATTGATTTTACTTTCGCTGTTCTCTGTATGCGTTGGCATGGCCGATGATTGCCTGTTCAAAAAATACGGCGAAAACCCCGTTTTTGATATTGGCAGGAATGTTCCCGCGTGGCGCTCAAAACACCTCGCCAACGTGTCTGTATTGAAACCATCCGACAATCCCGCCGGCAAGTGGCTTCTTTACTGCCGGGGCTCCGGAAACAACAAAGACGGCTATCATGATACCATCGGCTTGTTTGAACAGAGCGCCGCTGGTTTCAACCCGCATGGCCCATGGATTGAATATCCGGGAAACCCGGTTCTCTCATATGGCCCCAAGGGAAGCCATGATGAAAAGCATCTGTTGGATACCGCCGCTGTTCGCGGAGCTGACGGCAAGATTATCGTATACTACAAATCCAGGGATAATGCCGGCAATATAGGTTTGTGCGCCGCGGTTTCGAAAAACGGGTACTCGTTCAAGAAACTCGACAACCCGATGCTAAGGGATACGGGAATAAACGATGTGGTCTATCATAACGGCAAGTACTATCTGTTTCGTGGAGAAATGGCGAATGTGCCACGGGAAGAAAAAGGCAAGCGCTGGGTTCTGCGGGTTGGGTTGAATGTTTCCAGCAAATTCAATGCATTCCCTCCAGAGCCCGACACCATAGCCCTGTCTGTCGGCAGACCTGACGCCTATGACAGCCGTTGCGTTTGCGGAGCAAAGATTTTCAGGGTCCGCGGCGATTCGCGCTGGTTCATGCTTTATCAAACGAGCGAAAAACACATCGACTATCCGGACCGTTTCCACGCCGCCTATTCCCGTGACCTAATCCACTGGACAAAGGTCGTGAATAAACGCCCGCTCATGACACGCGGGGCGGCGGGTGAATGGGACCAGGGCGGAATCTGGACGGGAAGCGTCATCGAATATGATGGGTCGCTTCACATCTACTACGAGGGATGGGGTTCCTTCGGCGCCGCACCGGATCGGGACAACCTATACTACCGTGGCGGCAGTTCCCGCGTTGGCATTGCCAGTGTGCCTGTTTCCGGATTCCTGAAATGGGTCAATGAATGATGGCTTGTCGTTTTATTCCAGTTTCTTCTTTAATTCACCGGGCGAATTGATCGGCTGATCGCAGGCAAAATTACGACAGATGTAAACAGTTGCTTTTCCGGCCACCATCCCCTGCTCTTTCGTAAACGGCGCCAGTTTTTCAAGCGTACCATCCGACGTGGAAACATCCTTGAACAGCAACACCTTTCCGGGTCTGTAGACACTGCGGATCGTTTTCAGCATTGCCGCGGTGTCTTCTGCCCCAGACTTGCCCACCAGCACAATCTCCAGCGGTTCGTCCTCGGCAAACTGCAGTGCGATCAAAGCCTGTGCCGAGCTGGAGGGTGATCGTTCCAGCATAGCCCCGAATGATTTTCCCGTTTCGTCGGCACGCTGTTCCAGCTCCGACCGCCCCGTCAACCGAGCCAGCTTGAGCAGGTTGAGCATCTGCATGGAATTGCCGGAAGGAATTGCGCCGTCATAATAATTCTTCGGGCGGACAATGAGTTCCTCCGCATCGACAGCCGTCATGAAATAGCCGCCGACGGTCTTGTCCCAGAAGAGTGCTTCAAGCACCACGTTGTATTTGACCGCCGATTCCAGAAAACGCAGATCCAGCGTGGTTTCATAAAGTTCCAGCAGTGCCGCAATCATGAATGCATAATCCTCAAACTGCCCGCCAATTGCTTTTTCGCCTTCCCGCCAGCGATGCCACAAACGGTCGCCGGAAGACTGCATTTGGTTCTGGATAAATTCCGTGGCCACGATGGCGGATTGCAAATATTCATCGCTCCCGAAAACACGGGCGGCACGGGCAAACGCGGCAATCATCAACCCATTCCAGTCCGTCAGCACCTTGGTGTCTTTCAGCGGATGGATTCTTTTTTCGCGATGCTTAAACAGCTTTTGGCGGATGGGTTCGAGCATCTTTTTTTGATCGGAGCTCAAGGGCTCGGTCAAAAACAGTATGTTCTGGCCGGTGCTTTTTCCGGAAGCTTCGTCCCGAAAGTTGCCGTTTTTCCCGATATTCCAGACCTTGGAAACCAGCGTGTATTCATCATCCGACAGGAGCGACATCAGTTCCTCTGCCGACCAGATGTAGAACAGACCCTCTTCGCCTTCGCTGTCCGCATCTTCAGCCGAATAGTATCCGCCGCCGGGCGCGGTCATGTCGCGCTGCACATACGTCAGGATTTCTTTGGCAACCTCGGCGAATTCCTCTTTTCCGCTCAGCTCATAGGCCTCCGTGTAGGTGAGCGCCAGCATGGCCTGGTCGTACAGCATCTTTTCAAAGTGCGGCACCCGCCAGCCGGCATCGGTGGAGTAGCGGTGGAAACCCAGCCCAACATGGTCGTATACCCCGCCCAACCGCATGGCGGTCAAGGAATGCTCCACGGCTTTCAGAGCGTCTTCCTTATCCTGTGCGTGTCCATAACGCATCAGGTAGACCAGCCGATGGGAGGTGGGAAACTTCGGTGCGCGGCCAAATCCGCCATTATGCGGATCGTACTGGGCCATCAACTCGCCATACCCCGCTTCCAGCAACTCCGGCGAAAGTGGTTCGGCGTTCGAGACGGAATCCTGCTGTGCAAGTACGCCGGTTATTTCCCCCGCGGACTTCAAAATTTCCTCCCGCTGCTCTTTCCAGGCTTTGGAAATCCGCGGAACCAACTGCACCATGCCGAGACGGCCAAAGCGCGATTCCGCCGGGAAATAGGTTCCGGAAAAGAACGGTTGCCGATCCGGCGTCATGACCACGGTCAGCGGCCAGCCGCCCTGCCCGGTCATCATCTGGCAGACGGCCATGTAGATATTGTCGATGTCCGGCCGTTCCTCGCGGTCAACCTTGATGCAGACGAACGCCTCGTTCATGAGCGCGGCGATCTCTTCGTTTTCAAATGATTCCCGCTCCATGACGTGGCACCAATGGCAGGTCGCATAGCCGATCGAGAGAAAGATTGGTTTGTCTTCCGCCTTGGCTTTCGCAAACGCCACTTCGCCCCACGGATACCAATCCACCGGATTATGTGCGTGCTGCAACAGATACGGGCTTTTTTCACCGGCCAGCCGGTTGGTAAATTCATGCATTTCTGACTCCTTATTCCGGGATAGGCTGTTTTCTGCACAACCTGTTCCGACACTGATTCCGCTCAACAGGATTAATAAAAAGGCTTTTTTTACGATTATTCCTGACATCATTGTCTCCATCACCTACTCAACAGTACCGTCATGGTTCTATTTTGCCAGAAAACATTATCATTATGTTCAGCTATTAATTTTGTCATTGTTATCTATATCACAATTGGCCATTATGTGTTTTTCGGATGTCTGCCATGAAAAGTACAACAGGAACCATATTCGCAATAAAGCGCTATGCCATTCATGACGGCCCAAACATACGGACCACCGTGTTTTTCAAGGGCTGTCCCCTGCGTTGTACTTGGTGCCACAATCCGGAAGGTCTTGAATCGTCCATCGAGGTGGTGACGCTAAGCGGCAAATGCATCGGCTGCGGCGAGTGCATTACCGCCTGCCCAGAGAAAGCCTTGTCTTTTACGTCCGAGGGAATCTCCCGTGACAAAACGCGTTGCCGCCGCTGCCAGGCATGTGTCCGATGCTGCCCCGCGCTCGCCCACGAGGCCACCGGCTGGGAAACCGATGTTCCAACACTGATGCACGAACTTCTGAAGGATCTCCCCTTCTACGAGCAGTCGGGCGGTGGCGTAACCTTTTCCGGCGGCGAGCCGCTTGCACAGCCGGGTTTTCTGATGGAAATGCTTCAGGCCTGCGGCAAGCATGATATCCACCGCGCCGTGGACACCAGCGGCTTCGCCCCGGTGGAAACACTCATGCAGATTGCAGCACACACCGATCTTTTTTTATTCGATCTCAAGCACATGGACAGTACCGCTCATCAGCGCTTTACCGGCGAACCGAATGAGCAGATCCTGCTAAATTTGTCTGCCCTGGCAAATTTAGGAAAACCAATTAGAATCCGTTTTCCGTTGGTTCCCGGTATCAATGCCGATGAAGAAAACATCCGGGCCACCGGCGCTTTTGTCTCAAGCCTGAATGGAATCGATGCCATCGACGTGCTGGCATATCAGGGAGCGGCAAAAAACAAATACGCACGCCTTGGCAAAAAAACGGCAAAAGAAGCCGCGCCGCCCGGGACAGCGGAAAAAACACGCGCCATTGAAATTTTGGAGGAGTACGGGCTTAAGGTCCGTCTGGGGGGATAGAATGAACAGCAGAATCCAACGGTTGCGTAAGGAAAGCTTCGAGGCACGGCCATCCATCTCGATTGAACGCGCCGTGCTGGAAACGGAGTTCTACAAAAAGAACCACGGCAAATATTCCCTGCCGGTTCTCCGGGCGTTAACCTTCAAGGAGCTTTGCGAAAAGAAAACCATCCATATCGGCGACGATGAACTGATCGTCGGCGAACGCGGTCCCATACCCAAAGCCGTATCGACCTTCCCCGAGCTGACCTGCCATTCGGCGAAAGATCTCCGCATTCTGAAAAGCCGGGAAATGACCAGCTACGACATCGCGGATGCAGACATTCTCGAGTACGAGGAAAAGGTCATTCCCTACTGGCAGGGACGCTCGATACGCGACCGGATTTTTAGTCAGGTGCCCACCGAATGGAAAGATGCCTACGAAGCCGGACTCTTTACGGAGTTCATGGAACAGCGCGCGCCGGGTCATACCGCCCTCGACGGACTCATCTACACCACCGGCATGCTCGACCTTAAAAACAGAATCGCCGACCGGATCGGCCGGCTTGATTATCTCAACGACCCGGAGGCCGCCGATCGCGCGGAGCAGTTGAAGGCGATGGATATCGCCTGCGATGCCGCAGTCATCTTCGCCCGGCGCCATGCCGAGCTGGCGGATTCCATGGCACAGGAAGAAGGCGACCCCGAACGCAAAGCCGAACTAGAACGGGTCGCACAAATCTGTCGCCACGTGCCCGCCAACGCCCCGCGCAACTTCCACGAAGCCCTACAGATGTACTGGTTTGTTCATCTCGGGACCATCACTGAACTCAATGGATGGGATTCCATGACCCCCGGTCATCTGGACCACCACCTGAACCCCTTTTACGAGACGGGACTGGCGGACGGTTCTCTTGACCGCGACCAGGCCAAGGAGTTGATCAGCTGTTTCTGGATCAAGGTGAACAACCACACTGCGCCGCCCAAGGTGGGCGTCACGGCCAGCGAAAGCGGAACCTACAACGACTTCAGCCAGATTAATCTCGGCGGCGTAAAATCTGACGGCAGTGTCGGCACAAACGAAGTCTCCTACATCATTCTCGAAGTGGCAGACGAATTGCGCCTGCTCCAGCCGCAGCCCAGCGTTAATATCAGCAGCAAAACACCCGATGGCTTTATGAAAGCCGCCACCAAGGTGATCCGCAACGGACTCGGCTACCCGTCCGTTTTCAACTCGGACCTTGTCATCGACGAGCAGCTACGTGCCGGCAAAACGCTGGAAGACGCGCGCGAAGGCGGCACCAGCGGATGCATCGAAACCGGTGCGTTCGGCAAAGAGGCCTATGTGCTCACCGGCTACCTCAACGCCCCGAAAATTCTGGAGATCACCCTCAACAACGGAACCGATCCGCTCTCCGGCAAAAAGGTCGGCATCGAAACCGGCGACCCGCTCTGCTTCACTTCGTCCGACGATCTCTACGCCGCATTTTCAAGACAACTCAACTATGTCGTGGATCTAAAAATCCGCGTGAACAACTATATCGAGCGCATGTACGCCAAACACTCCCCCGCCCCGTTCCTCTCCGCCGTCATCCGCGACTGCATCGAAAACGGTAGGGACTACTACAACGGCGGCCCGCGCTACAACACCACCTACATCCAGTGCTGCGGCCTCGGCACCATTACCGACAGCCTCTCCGCCCTCAAGACCCATGTTTATGGCGAAGGCGGCATCGCCATGGAGGAACTGCTCTCGGCGTTGAAAAACAACTTTGAAGGACAGGAAGCGCAGCGCCTCAAGCTATGGAATCGCACCCCCTTCTTCGGCAACGATGATGACCGGGCCGACGATATTGCCCAACAGGTTTACGAGACACTTTTCGAAGCCATTGACGGGAAACCCAACACCAAAGGCACCG
>JAIPIO010000081.1 GCA_021734595.1 Kiritimatiellales bacterium
GGATCATAGCCGAAGCCATTGGTTCCGCGCAGCTCGGTGATAATCACTCCTTCGCAGATTCCGTCCACCGTACGGACTTCACCATCGGGATCGGCCAGCGCAATGACGGTGCGGAAGCGGGCCCGGCGGTTTTCGTTGCCACTGAGTTCGCGCAACAGTTTGGCGTTGTTCTCGGCATAGGAACATTCTTCGCCGGCATAGCGGGCGGAGTAGACTCCGGGCACGCCGCCAAGGGCGTCCACCTCCAGGCCGGAGTCGTCGGCCATGGCGCGGCAGCCGGTGGCATTGGCCATTTCGACGGCCTTCTTGATGGCATTGGCTTCGAGTGTGTCGCCATCCTCCACCACATCGGGAATATCGGGATAATCGAATGCGGAGGAGACTTCCAACCCCTGGAAATCAAAGATCGCCTGGATCTCCTCCAGCTTATGTCGATTGCGCGTCGCGATAACAAGTTTCATACTATCCTCGTTCAAAATCTCCTCCGCATGGTAGCAAGTGTATTTCTATCTTCAACCATTGTGACCCATAAATATCCGCAAAGCAATGAGAGGGGGGCGGCACGAACGGCGTTTACAGGTTTAAAGAAAACAGCAGGCGGATGTCCGCGACCCTACGGCTTAAAGCGGTAGTGCAACGGCATCTTGAGCAGCTGCTCCGCGACTTTTTCAAAGACAGAGCGGCTGGCGTCCCGGGCCACCACTTTGCCGTGGTTATCCTTCACCACCAGCACATACCCGGAATACTCGGTTGAAACCTTGCGGTGCATATCAAACCCGACACGCACCCGGTTGCTTTTGAATTCATACTGCTCCTGGTTGGCGCGGTTCAGCTCGAAATCGCCCTTGGCCCGGCTCAGGATAATGTAGGTGTCGCTGCGCCGGTCCTGCCCGATCACGACCAACTGCGCGGTGAGCCGTCCGGTATACGGCCGGGTGCTGGTTTTCTTGATGGTCACCACGCACTCAACGGTCCCTTCCCGCGCCTCCCCCCGGCTACGGGTCTCCTGCAGTTTGTTCACATTGATGTAGAGCACCGGCGGCAGCAGCGACTGTAGATAAAGCTGATCCTCGTCCGATAGCGACTCGGGATTGATCTTGTATTCCTTTCCCTCCCGGTCGCGAAAAACCATCTGCCCGCCCGTTTCGCAGACAAACTCCGCCTCCACCGCATAGCCGGTCTTGTCCGACCAGATGCGGTACTCGGCCGCAGCCGGCAGCGCCAGCCCCATCAGTAGAGTAAGATAAACAATGCTCTTCAAAACAGCCTCCTAAAGCGTTGGACAGGAGACTAACCGACCCGCTGAAAATCAACAAATCCTAAAACCGCACTATTCGGCCGTGCTGATATTTCATGGGTTAAAACAAGGCAGGCGAAAAAAATGACGTCCCGCTTTGCGGGGCGCTCTCGCAAAGCGGAGCGCACCCAGAAGGATTAAGACTTTACCCCGCTTCAGTGGGGCTGGAATCTTCCTGACAAAACGGAATACGCCTGTCATTCAAATGATGGCCAAGGGTATTCCCCCGATATCGCATGTTCGGTTGCGCGGCGATTTTTCTGCCGTTTCAAGTGATACTCAGCCTTACACGCCATTGATAGATCCTTGAACTCAATCAGCGCGACGCGTTTCCATGGACCTTGGTTGCGCGTGGCCTTTACGGAACCATTGTTGTGTTGGGTTAGGCGGCGGTCGGGACTGTTGGTGGAACCGATGTAATATCGCCCCGATGTTTCCGATTGAAGAATGTATACATATCCAATCATGTCAAAAAAGTGGCGCACCCAGCAGGGGTCGAACCTGCAACCCCCAGATTCGTAGTCTGGTACTCTATCCAGTTGAGCTATGGGTGCGCTAAAAATTTTCCTTGGCACACTCGTCGTCCAGCTGGAACCCTCCCGCTTCAGCGGGATGCTCTATCCAGTTGAGCTATGGGTGCGTCAAAAGAGGGTGCATGTATATAGATAAGCTCCAATGTGGTCAACGGCAAAAAAGAGAAAAAGCGTCAGAAAAAGCGTCAGTCCCGCACGGCAAGTTCGGCCTTGCAAAGCTCGTAGAAATTGCACTGCGTGCAGTTTTGCGGATCGTCAGTCAACTCCCACTCATCTTTCGGTAGCGGAACATTCTTTTCCCGGTCGAAATCCTCCAGATACTCCGTCATTTCCCCCACCGAGGTGCCCATGCGCACTTTGGCTTCCTCCATCTCCGTTTCCGAAAGCTGAAACGGCAGCACCTGACCTTCGTTGAGATATTCCACATAGAGGAAAATATTCTCCAGCTTCGCGCCGTGCTTGACGATGGCCCACAGCGCATAAAGCGACAGTTGAAGACGATGCTGCTCCGCCTTGATTTTCCCCGCCTTCCAGTCGTGGATATGTATCTGGTCGCCGATCCTGTAGGCATAGTCGGGAATGGAGTAGATCTTCACGCCTTCATAAATGAAATGCTCCACATCGCCGCCCGTATCCGGTGTCGCAATCCGGAACTCCTGGTTCGGCTGGATGCTTCCAATCCTTGGAAGAACCTTGCCGATAAAGTTGGCAATGCAGTTCTGGATCTGTGCAGCAATCTGCCGCTTGGCTCCGTTTTCGTCCTCCATCGTCTTGTAGTAGTGCTCCCGCAGGCAGCAGAACTGCTTCGGTTGCGTCCGCCAGAAGCCCTCGTTCGATTCGTTCCACTTTTTCGTCAGAAACGGCCGGGCGATGGTGTTCCACGCCGCGTCGGCATCGGCCGCCTTGCCCAACTGGTGCTGCTTGAGCACCCACATGACCGCATTTTCGGCCGCCTGCCCCATCAGCCCCCAGCGGTTGTCCATCTTGCACAACCGGTAGGCGGTCTTCTGCTCCGTCGACGCGTTGCGGCCCCAGCCACCCCACATGCCGTACTTGCTCCAGTAGCGCCGGCGGCGGCACTGATCGAAATCCGCCGCCGCGCTGAACGACCATGAAAACGTATTTTTCAACTCTCCCACTTCAAACCTCCAAAATCATAACACGTCACACTGACCGGTTCCCTATCCGTCACCACCGCCGCCGCATAGTTGGGCGCGGCTTCCAATGCCTGGAAAATCCACTCGTCCATTGTTCCAACCATTGGAAGTTCGTTTCCAACGATTGGAACGGAAAAACTGTTCAGCGCCCGGAACAGTCCCGTGCCCAGCGCCTTCACATAGGCCTCCTTGCGCGCCCACAATTGGCAGAATATTTCGTGCTTATCGTCCGCGCCCGCAATCAGCGCCACCTCTTCCGGCGCGAAAAACCGCGACGCGATCGACTCCACGTCCATGTCGCGCCGCACCTTCTCCACATCCACGCCCACCCGCCGGTTGCGTCCGAACGCCAGCAGCACCCAGTCGCCCGAGTGGGAAACGTTGAATTCAACGTCTGTTTCATCCATGGCCAGAAACGGTTTGTCGTTCTCCGCCAAATCAAACTTCAGCTCCGTCGCCGCAATACCGGTGTAGCCCTCCAGCAGCAGCCGCAGCGCGCCGCGCGCCGCCACCGACAAATCATGGTCCTTCTCGAACCGGAACCGGTCCGCCTTGGCCCGTTCCTCCACCGAAAGCACCTGCTTCAACGCGCCGAGCGACGCCTTCACGCCCGGCACAAACACGCGCCACACACGAACCGTGTCGTCGCCAAGCCCACGCTGTTTATTTATGTCTGCTCGATTTTCCATTCACGGATGCATTCTTATGCAGAACGCCCCCGGGCGCAACAGCGCAATGCAAAAACCCCGCCCCGGCGCGAGCCGGGGCAGGGAGAAGACCGGGGCGTGTCAAAACACCCCGTGCGAGGGGGAAATTATTTCCCTTCGTAGGCCTTGAGGTAGATCGCCTTGAGTTCGCTGATCAGCGGATAGCGCGGGTTGGCGCCGGTGCACTGGTCGTCGAACGCGTCTTCGGCGAGCTGGTCGAGGTTGGCGTAGAAATCCTTTTCGTTCACGCCGGCCTCCTTGATGCTCATCGGGATGTTGAGCTTTTTCTTCAGGTCGTCGATCGCCTTGATCAGCAGCTTGACCTTCTCATCGTTGGTCGTTCCACCGAGCTGGAGATAGTCGGCCACACGGGCATAGCGCTCCTTGGCGGTCGGCCAGCTGTACTGCGAGAACGCCGCCTGCTTGATCGGGTTGTCCGTCGCGTTGAATTTAATGACCTCGTTGATCATCAGCGCGTTGGCCATGCCGTGCGGCAAGTGGTAGGCCGCGCCGAGCTTGTGCGCCAGACTGTGGCAGATGCCCAGAAAGGCGTTGGCAAAGCTCATGCCGGCGAGCGTGGCGGCATAGTGCACCTTTTCGCGCGCCTTGCGGTCGCCGGTTTCGTAGGACTCGGGCAGATACTTGAAGAGCAGACGAAGCGCTTCAAGCGCTTGCGGATTGGTGAACTCGGAGCTGATGATGCTGACCATCGCTTCAAGCGCATGGGTCACCGCGTCGATACCGCCGAATGCGGTCAGCGGCCTGGGCATCCCCATCACCAGCTCCGGATCGCAGATGGCCATGTCGGGCGTCAACGCATAGTCGGCAATCGGATATTTCGCGCCGGTCTTGTCGTCGGTCACCACGGCGAACGGCGTCACTTCGGAACCGGTTCCGCTGGTGGTCGGAATGCAGACCATCTTCGCTTTCTTGCCGAGTTCCGGGAAGGTGCAGATCCGCTTTTTGATGTCCATGAAGCGCATCGCCAAATCTTCGAACTTGGTTTCCGGGCTCTCGTACATCAGCCACATGATCTTGGCCGCGTCCATCGGGGATCCGCCACCGAGGGCGATGATGACGTCGGGCTTGTAGCCGTTCATCATCTTAAGGCCGGCCTTGACCGTGCTCAGATCCGGATCGGGCTTGACCTGATGGAAGATCTCGAAGTCGATGCCGACGATGTCGAGCGCGTCCGTCACTTTCTTGGCCAGCCCGAGGTCGAGCAGCGCCTTGTCCGTAACGACCATCGCGCGCTTGCTGCCGGCCAGATCCTTCAACGCCACCGGCAGGCAGCCATACTTGAAATAAATATTCTTCGGCACATTGAACCACAGGGTATTTTCGCGGCGTTCCGCAACCGTTTTTACATTCATCAGGTGTTTCACTCCCACATTTTCGCTAACCGAGTTTCCGCCCCAGCTACCGCAGCCGAGAGTTAAGGAAGGTTCGAGTTTAAAGTTGTACAGATCGCCAATGGCCCCCTGCGAACTCGGCGTATTCACCAGAATACGGCCGGTCTTCATCATCGCGCCGAAGGCGGTGATGCGGTCGCGGTTGCGCGGATCCGTGTAGAGCACCGAGGTGTGGCCAATACCGCCGGCGGCAATCAGGGCTTCCGCCTTGAGCAGCGCCTCGGCGAAGTCGGACGCCTTGTACAGGCCGAGCACCGGACTGAGCTTTTCGTAGGAGAACGGCTCGGATTCGCCGATTTCGGAGGCTTCACCGATCAGCACCTTGGTGTCGGCTTTCACTTTGACGCCCGCAAGTTCTGCAATGGCCGCCGCCGGCTGCCCGACGATCTTCGCATTGAGGTGTCCGCCGACCATGATCGTTTCTCCAACCTTCTTCTTCTGGGCAGCCGTCAGGATGGTGGCGCCGCGCTTCTTGAACTCTTCCTTCACCTTTTCGTAGATGAAGTCGACCACCACGATGCTCTGTTCGGACGCGCAAATCACGCCGTTGTCGAAGGTCTTGGAAATCAGAATGCTGTTGACGGCCGTCTTGATGCAGGCGGTTTCGTCGATGATCGCCGGGGTGTTGCCCGCGCCGACGCCCAGTGCCGGCTTGCCGGAACTGTAGGCGGCCTTCACCATGCCTGGGCCGCCCGTGGCCAGAATCAGGGCGATGTCGGGATGGCTCATCAGTGCGTTGCTCAGCGCGACGGACGGCGTTTCGATGCAGGCGATCAGCCCCTTCGGCGCACCGGCGGCTTCGGCGGCTTCGCGGACAATGCGTGCAGCTTCTGCGGTACATCCTTTCGCACGGGGATGCGGCGAAAAGATGATGCCGTTGCGTGTCTTCAGGGTAATCAGCGCCTTGAAGATGGCGGTGGAGGTCGGATTGGTTGTCGGCACGACACCGGCAATGATGCCGATCGGTTCCGCGATCTTGGTGATGCCGTAGGTTTCGTCGTATTCGAGTACGCCGCAAGTCTTCATGCACTTGTATTTGTTGTAGATGTACTCGGAGGCGAAGTGGTTCTTGGTCACCTTGTCCTCCACGATCCCCATGCCGGTTTCGGCCACCGCCTGCTTGGCGAGCGTGATGCGCGCCACGTTGGCCGCGATCGCCGCCTTGCGGAAAATGGCATCAACCTTCTCCTGCGGGAAGGTGGCGTATTCCTGCTGCGCCCGCTTTACGCGGGCCACCATCTGGTCGAGCTGCTCTTTATGTTCATCCGTCATTTTGTTCTCCTGGTTAATAAACAGCCCTGAAACAGGCTGTTTTTTCTGCGATCCAAACCTATTCGATAATATATTATCGATATGAGTGCACTGATATACCGGCACCGGCCCTGCCGCGCAACCCTTTTTTTAATCTTTTTTTATCGATTGACATTTATCGATATATGGCTATTTTCGAGCGCACATCACCAAGGGAAAGAACCATGAAAAACACCATAACCATTTGCATGGGCAGCTCCTGCTTCGCCCGCGGCAACCGCGAAAACCTAGAGCAGGTTGAAACCTACCTGCACGCCAACCGCATTGCGGCCGAAGTCGGTTTAGTCGGTTGCCGGTGCCGCGGCGAATGCGGCCGCGGGCCCAACATCGAGTTCAACGGAATCCTGCACCATCAGGTCGATAGCGGCACCCTGCTCGATCTGCTCGAATATTATTTTGCGAACGTGACGATAGAGGCGTGAAACGTGAATAATTTTCAGATTGAAGAAGCGGCACAACAACCACGACTCAATCGTCACCCGCCACGGAGCAACCTATGAACCGACTATCCCCGATCTATACCGAAAGCACCGACTGCCGCGACTGCTACAAATGCGTGCGGCGCTGTCCGGTCAAAGCGATCAAGATTGAAAACCAGCGCGCCACGGTCATCGCCGAGCGCTGCATCGCCTGCGGCATCTGCGTGGATACCTGCCCCGCCGGTGCCAAGAAGGTGCGCAGCGACCTCGCCCGCGCCAAGAGCCTGCTTGAGCGCAACCCCAACGTCATTGCCTCGCTCGCCCCCTCCTACGCCAGCGAATGGCCGGGCCTGCCGCCCGAACGGCTCGCCGGCGCGATCAAACAACTGGGCTTTCGCGCGGTCAGCGAAACGGCGCTCGGCGCCGAAGCCGTCAGCCACGCGCTCGCCGGCGCGCTCAAGCACGCCCGACCGGGACTGCAGATCTCGACCGCCTGCCCGGTGGTGGTCAACCACATCCGCAAATACATGCCGGACTTCGCCCCCCATCTCACGCCAATGCTCAGCCCGATGCAAACCCACGCCCAGTTGCTCAAGCAGCATTACGGCGCCGACTGCCGCGTTGTCTTTTTCGGCCCCTGTATCGCCAAGAAATGCGAAAGCGACGAGCTGCCCGGCTATACCGATCTCGCCCTCACCTTCCGCAACCTTTTCCAATGGCTGGAAGAGGAGCAAATCAACCCCGTCGAAGCGGAGGCCTGCACCTTTGAACCCGCGTCCGCCGCGCGCGGCGCGCTCTACCCCATCATCGGCGGCATGTGCAAGACGCTCGAAGACTACGCGCTGCCGCAGGTTGAACTGCTGGCCGCCAGCGGCATGGACGCCATCCTCCAGACCCTGGAAAACCTGGATCCGGCCACGCTCGACGCACCGGTTTTTCTCGAAGCGCTCGCCTGCGCCGGCGGCTGCATCGGCGGCCCGCAGATCAACGACCGCAAGCCGATCCTTGCCGGCGAGCTCCCCGTCCGCAAGGCTGTGCGCGCCAAGCGCCGCGAGGAATATCCGCCCGCCGACGCCATCGCGTTTAGCTTCACCGCGCAACCGCAGCACGACGAATCGCAGGACGAAGGGCTGATCCGGATCGCCCTCCAGCGCGTCGGGAAATACAAGACCGAGGACGAACTCAACTGCGGCGGCTGCGGCTACGAAAGCTGCCGCCATTTTGCGCAGGCGCTGATCAGCCACAAGGCCGAGCCCGATATGTGTCTCTCCTTCCTGCGCAAACAGACGCAGAAAAAGGCCAATGCCCTGTTGCGCTGCATGCCGTCCGGCGTGGTGATCGTCGATGAACGGCTGCGCATCATCGAATGCAACGAGAACTTTGCGCGCATCGCCGGACCCGACGCCGTGCTCGCCTACACCGCCCGCCCCGGCATGGAGGGTGCCGATCTCCAAAAGACCATCGCCATCCATCCGCTCTTCCGGCAGGTGCTCGACGACGGGCAGGAATACCGTTCCGAGGCGCTGCGCATGAACGACCGACTGCTGCACGTCACCGTCTTTCCGATCGAGGCCGGCAAAACGGTTGGCGGCATCCTGCTCGACGTGACACAAACCGAGAATCGACGGGAGTTGATTGCGCAAAAAGCGCGCGCGGTCATCGAAAAAAACATGGCCACCGTGCAGGAAATCGCCTGCCAGCTCGGCGAGCACATGGCCGACACCGAAATCCTGCTGCGCTCCATCGCCGACGACTATGCCGACGCCCCGCCCCCCGAATACCCATGAAAACGCTCTTTACCGAACTCGAATTCCATCAACTGCGCAAAGCCACGGAAAATACGCCGGGCGATGCGTTCATGATGCAGAAGGATGCCCAAAGCGGCCGACTGATCGCCGTGCTTTCCGACGGGCTCGGCAGCGGCGTGAAGGCGAACATTCTCGCCAACATGACCGCGCGCATGGCCATCCGCTTTGCCGAAAGCAACACCGGTTTCCTGCACTACGCCAAGATCATCATGAACGCGCTACCGGTCTGCCGCGTGCGCAAGATTGCCTATGCCACCTTTACCGTGATCGACTGCCGCCACGACGGCACCGTGCAAATTGTCGAGCAGGGCAGCCCGCCGTTCATCCTGTTGCGCGGCGGCGTCCCGCTCGATATCCCCTGCACCGAATACGGCAATAACACCCCTCAGGACTATCGCAAGTTGCGCGTCTACCACTTCACCGCCCAACCCGAAGACCGCATCCTGTTCTTCAGCGACGGCGTCACCGAAGCCGGCATGGGTTCGCACCGCTATCCGCTCGGCTGGCGCCGGCAGGGCTGCGCCGAATTCATTCAGGCCCGCGTGGCCGAAAACAAAGGCCTCTCCGCCCGGAAGGCCGCCGAGGCGATCGTGCACGAGGCCGTGTGCAAGGAACCCGGACAGCGGGCCTGCGACGACATCAGCTGCGCCGTCCTCTACTTCCGCACACCGCGCCGCACCCTGCTCGCCTCCGGCCCGCCGTTTTCCGAATCAGCCGACGCCGAATACGCCGAACTGATCCGCTCCTTCGACGGCACCAAAATCATCAGCGGCGGGACCAGCGCCGACATCGTGGCGCGCGAGCTCAAACGCCCTATCCACACCGAACTGTTCCGCTTCCGGAAATCGGCCCTGCCGCCGGTCTCCAGCATGACAGGCATCGACCTCGTCACCGAAGGCATTCTCACGCTGACCGCCGTGCTGAACCTGCTCGAAGGCAACAAGCACTACACGCAGGTGAACGCCGCCACGTTGCTCGCCGAACGGCTGCGCGACTCCGACGAAATCCATCTGCTGGTCGGCACCAAAATTAACCAGGCCCACCAGGATCCGAGCCTGCCCATCGAACTGGAAATACGCCGCAGCCTCATGCGCCGGATCGCGACCACGCTCGAGGAGCGTTATTTCAAGGAAGTCAAACTGGAGTTCATATGAAGAAAACCACCGTCACCATCTGCACGGGAACCACCTGCTACATCATGGGTGCCTCCCACCTCCAGCGCCTGGACGAAGTGCTGGACCCGGCGTTGCTCGAACAGGTTGAAATCGTCGGCTCGCGCTGCCTCGGCTACTGCGACGCCAACGGGCACGGGAAAGCCCCGTTTGTAAAGGTTGACGACCAGCTGATCGCCGATGCCACCCTCGACAAGGTGCTCGCACAGATTCGTAAAACCCTGGCGAAAGGAGCACTCTGATGTTCTACGACAACAACGCCAACCGGCTGCGCAAAGAGATCCTCATGCGGGTGGCGCGCGCCCATTTCACGAAAGAACCCGCCGACATGCTCGACCGCATCCCGATGGCCATGCGCCCCAAGCGCTCCGAACCCTCGCGCTGCTGCATCCACAAGGATCGCGCGGTCCTCAAATACCGCTGCATGGCCGCGCTCGGTTTCAGCGTCGAGGACGAAACCGACGAACTCAAGCCCATTAGCGCCTACTACGCCGAAGCCGCCCGGCGGACAAAGGCCGTTGCGCCGGCACTGACCGTCATCGACGAAGCTTGCAGCGCCTGCGTCACTTCGCGCTACAGCGCAACCAACGCCTGCCGCGGTTGCATTGCGCGGTCGTGCGAGAGCGCCTGCCCCAAGGACGCCATCGAATTCCGCGACGGACAGGCCCGGCTCAATCCCGACAAATGCGTCAACTGCGGTCTCTGCATGAAGGCCTGCCCCTACCACGCCATCATCCGCATCCCGATTCCCTGCGAAGAGGCCTGCCCCGTCGGCGCGATCACGAAAGACGAAGCCACCGGCCGCGAAACCATCGACCACGACAAATGCACCTATTGCGGGAAATGCCTGCGCGAATGCCCCTTCGCCGCCATCTCCGACCTGTCGCAGATGATCGATGTCCTGCAAGCCCTCAAGGGCGGCAAGGCCGTCGCCCTAGTGGCGCCGTCGGCCGCCCGCCAACTGCCGGGGTCCCTGCCGCAGCTCGTCACCGCGCTCAAGCAGCTGGGTTTTACCCACGTGGTCGAGGTGGCCGAGGGCGCCGACGAAACGGCGCGGCATGAAAGCGAAGAGTGGGCCGAAAAGATGGGGGCCGGCGAACGCTTCATGACCACGTCGTGCTGCCCAGCCTACATTGAAACAGTGGAAAAGCATCTGCCTGGCATGAAACCGTTTGTCTCGCATACGCCGACGCCGATGGGCTTTTCCGCCGCAAAAGTGCGCCGCGCCGATCCTGAAAGCGTCACCGTGTTCATCGGCCCCTGCATCGCCAAGCGCGTCGAGGCGGCCAAAAACCCGGAGGTGGACTATGTGCTGACCTTCGAGGAACTTGGCGCCATGCTCGTCGGGGCGCGCATCGACGTACTCGAATGCACCGACTCGCCGGCCGATTCCTTCGCCCACCGCGAGGGACGCGGTTTTGCCGCCAGCGGCGGCGTGACCCGCGCCATCCAGGCCACCGCCCCCGCGAAGGCGGCGCTTAAACCGTTGCTCGTCGATGGCATCGACCGCAAAATGCTCAGCCAAATGCGCGTCTGGGCCAACAAATCGTGCTCCGGAAACTTCGTGGAGGTCATGTCCTGCACCGGAGGTTGCATTGCCGGCCCGGGCACCGTCGGCAACCCGAACACCGCCCGAAAGCAACTCGACTCATCGCTGGAGAAAAGCCCATCGATGGTGGCCGCGCCATTGATCGAGGCTTCTTGCGGTACCGATTGACGGACATTGGCCGCGACTGCTATTGTCGGCCCAATTGGAGATCAACACATGAATCATATGGAACGGAAGACCGCCGGCGTGCCAACCTTGAAGCGCCTGCCGCTTTACTTGCGGCTGTTGCGACGCATCAAAGAAAACGGGGAGGAATATGCTTCCGGCGCGGTGGTGGCCCGCGAGTTGGGGCTTGACCCCATCGTGGTGCGCAAGGATTTGGCCATCACCGGAGCGGTCGGCCGGCCGCGCCTGGGTTTCCAGATCGACGAGATCATCACGGCGATCGAGGCGTTTTTGGGTTGGTCGAACACCGCCGACGCCTTTCTCGCAGGCGTGGGCAACCTCGGTGCCGCGCTGCTCGGCTATCAAGGCTTCGAGCAGCACGGGTTGCGCATCGTCGCCGCGTTTGATTCGTCCACCGATATCATCGATACGAAGGTGCACGGGAAGACGGTACTCGACATCGTAAAGATGACGGCGCTAGCCAAACGCATGCATGTGCAGATCGGCATCATCACCGTGACCGCTTCGGTAGCGCAACAAGTGGCCGATGCGATGATCGCGGGCGGCATCCGCGGCATCTGGAACTTTACGCCGACGTCGTTGGAGGTCCCGTCGCATGTGATTCTTCAACGCGAAGAGCTGGCCTCGAGCCTGGCGGTGCTCTCCCACCGGTTGCTGCTGCAAGGTAGCGACGACTAACCCTTCAGCTGTCCAAACAGGCGGTCGAGATGGCGCTTGGGCTTCACCGGCGGCTTGTCCTGCAGTACGAAACGGCTCTTCTCATCGATGCGCACATAGGTACGCCAGCCATTGGCCTCGCGCCACGGCATGCAGACGTTGTCGATCGCCGTTTCCGCCGCTTCGGTTGACAGCCCCAGCTGGCTGCAGGTCCAGATGCAGCGCGCGCGGTCGATGTTGCCGCGTTGCACGGCTTCGAATGCGTAGTATTCAGGCAGCTGCGCATCAATCCCCTGCTCCGCACGGAAATAGGGATTCTTCGGCGGCGGCATTCCGGCAGGCTTCATGTTTTCGTGGCCAAACTTGTAGAAGCCGCTCATCAGCGAAATCGCCCGGTCCAGCACTTCGTCGTGCTTCACCAGTTCAACAGGGTCGATGCCCGCCCGCTTCGCGATTTCGGCATATTCATTGATGCCATCGACAATGGCCTTCACAATCCGGTCTGCCTGTAGTGTCTCCATAAGGCCGCCGATAGTATCGAACCGAATTCCGTATTCAACCGAAAACCTTCACTTGCGCATCTTGCAAGTTTTGGTTATTCAATGTTTATGAATTCGATTTTCCAATCGTTGGAAGCCTGCTTCCCGCGTGCGGGCGAATACCGGCGCGGTTCCGGCGGCAGCGAGGTGCGCGAAACCGCCGCGCTGTTCCGGCACTTCCCCTACCGCGAGCGGCACCTCCAATGCCTGTGGGCCGATCCGCGCCACCGCCCCGCCGAACTGAAAACCTCCGAAGGCGAATCCGTGACCGTCGAACATCCGGGAGACTGGAACCTCGAAGCCGGCCCCGACTTTCTGAACGCCGTGTTGCTGGTCGGAAAAGAGAAGCGCCGCATCGCGGGCGATCTCGAAATCCATATCCATGCCAACGCCTGGAAACAGCACGGCCATCCCGGTGATCCGCGCTACTCCAACGTGCGCTTCCACGTCGTCTATTTCCAGGGGTTGGAAATCCCCGGACTGATCCAGATCCCGCTACAGGAAACCCTGGCCACCGATCCGCGCTTCTCGTTCGAAAACATCGACCTCACCGCCTACCCCTACTCCATTCCGTCCGGCAACTTTCCAATGATTGGAATGCACCCCGACCAAAAGATCCAATGGTTGGAAAGTGCCGGAGAGGAGCGTTTGCGACTGAAGGCCGAGCGCTTTTCCTTTGCGATGCAAAACAAGGAGCCCGAGCAGGTTTTGTGGGAAGAGCTGATGGCCGCGCTCGGCTATAAAAACAACAAGGTTTCGTTCCGCCAGCTCGCCGCCATTCTGCCGCTGGCGCGGCTGCGGTCGCTGGCCGAAACCACTGACGAAGCCTACGCGCTTCTGCTCGGCCTCTCCGGTCTACTGCCCGCCAACCCCGATCCCGCTT
>JAIPIO010000082.1 GCA_021734595.1 Kiritimatiellales bacterium
TTGCTTCAACTCTTCCACCCGCTGCTGGTAATCGAACAGCCCCGCATCCTGGTTGTGTTTTTTGTAATTCATAAGTGCAGGCTATACTTTTCCTGTCTTGAATGCAATCACTGTGTCGGGGTTTTTAGACGCGCCCTGTAATGAGATACACTTTAACACACGCCGCCAGATTCGCAATCGGGCAGTCTGGTTAATTTCCGTGATCTTCTAAGATCAGCTAAAAATAGTCTGTATTTCCGAGTCTATGCCGCTATTGTCTGCGCAAAGGAAAACGGCACATGAATGAAAATATTGGTTTTATTTCAACCCGCTTCGCCGGAACGGACGGGGTGTCGCTCGAAAGCGCCAAATGGGCCAAGGTGCTTTGGGACTACGAGCACCGCAGTTTCTGGTATGCGGGGCGGCTGGATCGCTCGCCGGACACCAGCTACTGCGTCCCGGAAGCGTATTTCGAAAACCCGGAGAATGTCTGGATCAATGATCGGATATGGGGAAAAACGTTCCGCAACCCGTTGGTCAGCCACCGTATCCGCGATGTGGCGGAATACCTGAAAACCACCCTGTATGAATACGTCAACAAGTACGACCTGCGCATCCTGATCATCCAGAACGCTCTGACGATTCCGATGCATGTTCCACTGGGCATTGCCATCACGGAATTCCTGGCCGAAACCCGCATCCCCGCCATTGCGCATCATCACGACTTTTACTGGGAACGCGTTCGCTTCTCGGTCAATGCCATATCCGATTATCTCGACCTGGCATTCCCTCCGCGCGACCCCGAACTGCAGCATGTGGTAATCAACCAGGCCGCCCGGGAGGAACTTTCCTGGCGCAAGGGCGTATCATCCGAACTGATCCCCAACGTGTTTGATTTTGAAACCCCGCCGCCAAGCCCGGATGAATATACCAAAGACCTGCGGGCCGACCTCGGTTTCGCGGAGGACGACATCATTATTCTTCAGCCCACCCGGATTGTGCCGCGCAAGGGGATCGAGCATTCCATCAAGTTGCTGGAAGCGCTCAATAATCCGCGGATGAAACTGGTGATCTCCCATTCCGCCGGAGACGAGGGCTATGAATACAAAAGCATGCTTGAAGAGTTGGCGAGAGATTCCGGCATTGAGCTTCGCTTTATCGATGACCGTATCGGGGAGATCCGGCAGGTGGATACGGAAGGCAACAAAACCTACACCTTATGGGATCTCTACCCCTTCGTGGATTTTGTAACCTACCCGAGCCTGTACGAAGGTTTTGGAAATGCCTTTCTGGAGGCCATCTATTTCAGGTTGCCGATTCTAATCAACCGCTACTCGATTTTTGCCCGCGATATTGAACCCAAGGGATTCCGGGTGCCGTTGATGGACGGGTATCTCACCCGCCAGGTCGTGGATGACGTGCGGCGGCTGCTCGGGGACGAGGCTTATCGCCGCAGCGCCGTTGAACACAACTATGCCGTGGCCACCAAATTCTTCAGCTATTCAGTTCTGCGTCGCAGCCTCCGCACGCTGATTACGAATATAAAAGGGTTGGAACAGTTATGATAAAACAAACGGATATCCAAATTCTAAAGCGGATGAGATTGCGATTCAACCGCCTCTATGGGCCCAATTGTGTGGATATTTGCCTAGAGCGGGTGGTGTCATTGATCGGGCGTTATGGCGTGGGACTGGAAGGTCTTAATGAAGCGCCTCTGTGGGATGAGGGCAGCTCAATCCTGATCACCTACGGGGATATGGTGCAGAACGAAGGGGAACGGCCGCTCGCAGCACTGCAACGCTTTATGGAACGGCACCTGAAGGGTTCAATCACTTCAGTGCACATTCTGCCCTTCTTTCCGTATTCCTCCGACGATGGATTTTCGGTCATCGACTACCGCATTGTTGATCCGCAACTGGGCGAATGGGAAAACATTCGGCAGATCGGTCGGAATTTCCGTCTGATGTATGACCTGGTCCTGAACCATGTGTCGCGCAAAAGTGTCTGGTTCAAAAACTACATTGCCGGAATCGCGCCGCACCGCGACTTTTTTATCCAGGTTGAACCCGACATGGATTTGTCCGGCGTCACCCGCCCCCGCAGCCTGCCGCTGCTTACACCGGTGAAGACCCGGCACGGGGTGGAGCACCTGTGGACGACGTTCAGTTCCGACCAGATCGATCTGAATTTCGCCAATCCCGACGTGCTGTTTGAATTTCTCGATATTCTGATGTTCTATATTTCCACCGGCGCCCGGATTGTGCGGATGGACGCCATTGCCTATCTGTGGAAGAGCATCGGAACCTCCTGCATTCATCTCAACCAGACCCACGAAGTGGTCAAGCTCATGCGCGACCTGCTCGATATGGCGGCACCCGATGTCGTGCTACTGACGGAAACGAATGTGCCGCACGAAGAGAATATTTCCTATTTCGGCGAGGGCGACGAAGCGCACATGGTCTACCAGTTCAGTCTGCCGCCGCTACTGCTGCATGCGCTGATAAATGGGAATACCCGTTTCCTCACGGCATGGGCCGAAGCGCTCCCCGAGCTTTCCGACAAATGCACCTACCTGAATTTCACCGCATCGCACGATGGCATCGGTGTCCGGCCGCTCCATGGAATTGTGCCGGACGGCGAGCTTGATCAGCTTGCGGAACGGATGAAAGCGCTGGGAGGACATGTTTCCACCAAAACCAATTCCGACGGCAGCGAAAGCCCGTACGAACTCAACATCACCTACTTCGATGCACTTGGCGACGAACGTGAAAAGGTGACCGACAACCACATCGCCCGCTTCCTCTGCTCGCAGACCGTGGCCATGGCGTTGCAGGGGGTGCCTGCGGTTTATTTCCACAGCCTTACCGCCACCCGCAACAACTATGCGGGCGTTGAAGAAACCGGCCGCGCCCGTACCATCAATCGAAAAAAATGGCAGGAAGACGAACTCAACGACCTGCTTTCGCAGCCCGACAGCGCAACCGCACGGGTGATGAACGAATATCTGCGCCGCATCCAGATCCGCGCGCAGCACCCGGCATTCCACCCGAATGCACCCCAGCAGGTCATTGATTTCGGGGAACAGCTTTTTGCCTTTATGCGCCAAGCGAAAGAAGAAAAAATCGTATGCATCAGCAACTTTGCCGACCAGTACATGGAGCTCCAGCTTGACGAACACATGCCCGAGCTGAAGGATATCCAGACCTGTGTTGACATCCTTTCCGGCCAGCGCTACATGGGCGAGGGCAAGGTGGTGGCGCTCATGCCGTATCAGACCGTTTGGCTGCAGGTATAGTTTCCCTACATTGGAAAAAACCACCGAAAAAGTTCCAACCATTGGAACTTTTTCTGTTAGGTTTTCCAATCATTGGAAAAACGGGAACCAAATCTTCCACCCATTGGAAATGCCAACGAAAGGATTGAGATGAGCAAAGCGGAACTGATTGTGGCGCTGGATGTGCCGAATGCCGAAGCGATGGAAGCCAAGCTTCAGGAGCTGCCGGATTTTATTGAATGGTACAAGGTAGGATTGGAACTGTTCTGCGCGGACGGCCCTGCCGTACTGGAGCCGCTTAAGAGACGTAATAAAAAAATCTTTCTCGACCTTAAACTGCACGATATTCCGCGCACCGTCGGCAACGCCGTAAAAACCGCCGCGGCCCATGGTGTTAACCTCATGACCGTTCACGCCATCGGTGGCCGCGCCATGCTCGAAGAGGCCGCGAACGCCGCACGGGAATGCGCCAACCCGCCGAAACTCGTGGCCGTTACCACGCTCACCAGCCTCAGCCAGGATGATTTTACAGACCTTGGAATCGGCCGTACGGTTTCTGTCCAGGCGTTGGAACTCGGCCGCCTTGCAATCTCGTCGGGTATCGACGGCATGGTAACGAGTGCGCACGAAGCCAGGATACTGCGCGAAGCCTTCCCGGATGCCCTGCTGGTCACCCCCGGTATCCGCATGCCGTCAGGCGATGTCGGCGACCAGAAACGTGTTGCCACGCCGTCCTTCGCAGTAGCGCAGGGGGCCACGCACCTCGTCGTTGGGCGCCCCATCGTCCAGGCCGACGACCCCGCCGCCGCCGCCATGGCGATTGTTGAAGACATGAATTCGTAGGGCGCAGTTCCAATATCCGGAAATTTATTTCCGGAATCGGATAATACTGTTTGCGATCCCTCCATTGCATCAGTAAAATACTTCCCTAACTGCCGCGGGATTTTTTCACGTGGGTCGGGCAAGGGGGATGCGAGGATGAACAGGGTCGGATTCGATAACGAGAAATATCTGGATGAGCAGAGTGAATTCATCATCAAACGGGCGAAAAAGTTCCAGAACAAGCTCTATCTTGAATTCGGCGGAAAGCTGGTTTTCGACTACCACGCGTCGCGCATTCTCCCGGGCTTTGACCCGAATGTAAAAATCCGCCTGCTCCAGCGGCTGCGCGACCGCGCGGAGATCATCCTTTGCATCTATGCGGGCGATATCGAGCGCAAAAAAGTCCGCGCCGATTTCGGGATCACCTACGACACCGACATGCTACGCCTTATCGACGACCTGCGCGAGTGGGGGCTTTCTGTTGCCGGCGTGGTGATTACCCGTTTTAGCGAGCAACCGGCCGCCATCCAGTTTAAAAACCGGCTTGATCGCCGCGGGGTACGCACCTATATCCACCGGGCGACAAAGGGCTATCCCACAGATGTCGATGTGATTGCCAGCGATGAGGGGTATGGAGCGAATCCCTATATCGAAACCACCAAGCCGATTGTTGTGGTGTCCGCTCCCGGACCGGGCAGTGGCAAAATGGGCACCTGCCTGAGCCAGCTCTATCACGATCATAAGCGCGGCCTCGCCTCAGGCTATTCCAAGTTTGAAACCTTCCCAATCTGGAATCTGCCGCTCAAGCATCCCGTGAATATCGCCTACGAAGCCGCTACGGCCGACCTAGGCGATTTTAACATGGTTGATTCCTTTCATCTCGAAGCGCACGGGGAAGCGTCGGTTAACTACAACCGCGATGTGGAAATCTTCCCGGTGCTCAAGCGGATTCTCGAACGCATCACCGGGGAGGAGTCAATCTATCAATCGCCGACCGATATGGGCGTAAACCGCGCAGGTTTCGCGATTGTGGACGACGAGGCTGTGCGGGAAGCTTCCATTCAGGAGATTATCCGGCGCTATTTCCGTTACCGTTGCGAATACGTCCTCGGCAGCGCCGACCGCAAAACCGTGGAGCGTGCCGAACTGCTCCTCAAGGAGGTTGGCGCGGAACCCGAAGCGCGTGCGGTGGTCATTCCTGCCCGTGAAGCCGCCGCAAAGGCGATGGACAGCGACAAGGGGCGCGATAGCATTTTTTGCGGAGCAGCCCTTCAACTGGCCGATGACCGCATGGTTACGGGTTGCAACTCGCCGTTGATGCACGCCGCGTCCTCCATGCTGCTCAATGCGCTCAAGGAACTTGCCAGCCTGCCGGATGAGATGGATTTGCTCAGTTCCAGCGTCATTGATTCCGTTCGCCATCTCAAGCTGGATTTGCTTAACGGCAAGACGCCCAGTCTCGATCTGGAGGAGACGCTCATTGCGCTGAGCGTGAGTGCCGCAGTGAATCCCGCCGCACAGCTGGCGATGGAAAAACTGCCGCAATTGCGCGGATGCGAGGTGCATCTTTCGCATATTCCGTCGCCGGGTGATGAGGCCGGGCTGCGCCGCCTCGGCGTAAACGTCACCAGCGATCCCGACTTCGCGGGCCACAATTTATTCCTAACGTAATTAGAAAAGGAGAAACACCATGCCAAAAATCAGTGATATCGACACCGTCTTGATCATCGGCTCCGGACCCATCATCATCGGCCAGGCCTGCGAATTCGATTATTCAGGAACGCAGGCGTGCAAAGCGTTGCGCGAACTAGGCTATAAAATTGTTCTGGTCAACTCCAATCCTGCCACCATCATGACCGATCCCGGCATGGCGGACGTTACCTACATCGAGCCGCTTAACCTGGAAACGCCTGAACGGATTATCGCAAAGGAACGGCCTGATGCACTGCTTCCAAATCTTGGAGGGCAGACCGGCCTCAACCTTTCATCCGACCTCGCCAAACACGGGGTTCTTGAGAAGTACGGTGTCCAGGTGATCGGCGTGAAGCTCGACGCCATTGAACGGGGCGAAGACCGCATCGAATTCAAGAAGACGATGGATAAACTCGGTATAGAGATGCCGAAGAGTACCGCCGTCTACAGCGTCGAAGACGCCGAAAAGATCGCGGCCGAGCTCGGCTATCCCGTGGTCATCCGCCCGGCGTACACGATGGGCGGTACCGGCGGGGGCATTGTCTATAATCTAGAGGAACTGCGCACCGTCGCTGCACGCGGCATTACCGCCAGCCTTGTCGGCCAGATCCTGGTCGAGGAGTGCGTGCTTGGCTGGGAGGAGCTCGAACTTGAAGTCGTGCGCGATGCCGACAACAATCTCATCACCGTTTGCTTCATCGAAAACATCGATCCCATGGGCGTGCATACCGGCGACTCCTTCTGTTCCGCGCCGATGCTTACCATTAGCCAGGAACTGCAGGATCGGTTGCAAAAATATTCCTACGATATTGTTGAGGCCATTCAGGTGATCGGTGGAACCAACGTACAGTTTGCGCACGATCCGGTCTCAGACCGCGTCGTCGTCATCGAAATCAATCCGCGCACCTCGCGCTCGTCCGCGCTGGCCTCCAAGGCGACTGGATTCCCGATAGCGCTTGTTTCCGCCAAGCTCGCGGGCGGCATGACCATGAAGGAGATTCCATACTGGCGCGACGGCACGCTCGAAAAATACACGCCGTCCGGCGACTATGTCGTCATCAAGTTCGCCCGTTGGGCCTTCGAGAAATTCAAAGGCGTCGAAGACAAGCTCGGTACCCAGATGCGCGCCGTCGGCGAAGTGATGAGCATCGGCAAGAACTACAAGGAATCGATGCAGAAATCCATCAGGGGATTGGAAAACGGCCGCTACGGGCTCGGCTTCGTCAAGAATTTCAATACGCTCACCCTTGAAGAACTCATGGCGCGCCTTTCATTCCCAACCAGCGACCGCCAGTTTATTCTTTATGAGGCGCTGCGCAAGGGGGCAACCATCGAGGAACTGTTCGCAAAGACCGCCATCAAAGCCTGGTTCCTCGAACAGATGAAAGAACTGGTGGAGCGTGAAAAGGAGGTTCTGAAATACAAAGGTACGCGGCTGCCCGATGAACTGCTTGAGCTTGCCAAGAAGGATGGTTTTGCCGATGCCTACCTCGCGAAGATACTCGGAGTGGCCGAGAAGGATATCCGCGAACAGCGCAAACAGGCAGGAATTGTTGAAGGTTGGCATGCTGTTCCCGTCAGCGGAGTGGTAGATGCCGCCTACTACTATTCCAGCTATATCGCCGCTGATACCACCAAGGCCACCGAGACCGAAAACAAGGTGATGATCCTTGGCGGCGGCCCCAACCGGATCGGGCAGGGGATTGAGTTTGACTACTGCTGCGTGCACGCGGCTTTCACCCTGCGCGACATGAACTATGAAACCGTCATGGTCAACTGCAACCCCGAAACCGTCTCCACCGACTACGATACCTCCGACAAGCTTTATTTCGAGCCGCTCACGGTCGAGGACGTCCTTCAGATCTACGAAAAGGAAAAGCCCAAAGGGGTCATCTGCCAGTTTGGCGGGCAGACCCCGCTCAACATTGCGAGGGAACTCGAAGAGGCCGGCGTTAATATCCTTGGCACCTCGCCCAAGGTTATCGACCTCGCGGAAGACCGTGAGCAGTTCAACCAGATCATGCAAAAACTGGGTATTCCCATGGCTGCTGGCGGCATGGCCGTTGACGTGGCAGGTGCCATTGAAATCGCCGGGCGCGTTGGCTATCCGCTGATGGTGCGGCCCTCGTACGTGCTCGGCGGTCGCGGTATGGAAATCGTCTACGACGAACCGATGCTGTCCGACTACATGACCGCCGCGGTCGGCGTCACCCCCGACCGGCCGATTCTCATCGATAAATATCTTGAGAACGCGACCGAAGCCGAAGCCGATGCCATTGCCGACGGCGAAGACGCCTTCGTACCCGCCGTCATGGAACACATTGAGCAGGCCGGCATCCATTCCGGCGACTCGGCTTGCGTGATTCCCCCGGTCGGCATTCCCGAAAAGCACATCAAAACCATCTATGAATACACCCGCACCATCGCTCGCGAAATGGGTGTGGTGGGTTTGATGAATATCCAGTATGCCATCTGCCAGGATGTCGTCTACGTGCTTGAAGCCAATCCGCGCGCGTCGCGCACGGTGCCGCTGGTTTCCAAGGTCTGTGGACTTTCGATGGCGCGCATCGCCACCGAAATCATGCTCGGAAAGAAACTTGGAGACTTTAACCTGAAACACCAGGACATCCCGCACTTCGGGGTCAAGGAATCCGTCTTTCCGTTCAACATGTTCCCGGAAGTGGATCCGGTGCTCGGACCGGAAATGCGCTCCACCGGCGAAGTGCTCGGAATCGATTCATCCTTCGGGCTGGCGTTCTACAAGGCGCAGGAAGCCGCCAAAAGCAACCTGCCCATGGAAGGAACCGTGTTGCTTACGGTTTCGAAACGCGACCGCTCCGAAAAACTGGCAGATACCGCGCGGCGTCTCAAGGAAATTGGCTTCAACCTGCTGGCAACCGGTGGCACCGCGGCCTTTCTCAAGGAACGTGGAATCGAGGCGAAACACATTCTGAAGATGCATGAAGGCCGCCCGAACATTGTGGATGCCGTCAAGAATGGCGAGGTGCAGTTGATCGTCAACACGCCGGTGGGCAAGCTGAGCGTCAACGATGATTCCTACATCCGCAAGTCGGCCATCAAGCACAATGTCTCCTATATCACCACCGTCGCCGCCGCCGTGGCCGCCGCCGAAGGCATTGCCGCGCGCCAAGTTGGGGAACCACCCGTTACCTCGTTGCAGGAACTTCACGCCAAACTCGGCTGAAGCAATGTTTCCAACCATTGGAAGAAAGTTTCCAATGGTTGGAAATGATTAATAAATGTGCGGCACGAAGTTCTGTTCGGCGTGCGGCGGGCGCTCATAGCCGCTGTCGGCCTGGCGCGGCGGCAATTTGATCCGCTTGGGGGTAAGATCCTTGTAGGGAATCTGGCTGAGCAGGTGTGAAATGCAGTTCAGGCGCGCCTTTTTCTTGTCGTCGGCTTCGACCACCCACCACGGCGCCTGTTCGATATCGGTATATTCAAACATTTCATCCTTGGCCTTGGAATATTCCACCCACTTTTCGTGCGATTGCATATCCATCGGGCTGAGCTTCCAGCGTTTGGCCGGGTTGTCGATGCGTGCTTGAAAGCGTTGCTCCTGCTCGTCGTCGCTGACGGAAAACCAGTATTTAACCAGGATGATGCCGGAGCGAATCAGCATACGTTCGAACTGCGGACAGGATTTGAAGAACTCCTTCAGTTGCTCCTTGTTGCAGAAACCCATCACGCGGTCAACCCCGGCGCGGTTGTACCACGAACGGTCAAACAGGGTGATCTCGCCGGCGGCAGGCAGCGCCGCCACATAACGCTGAAAAAACCATTGCGACTCTTCGCGCTCGGTGGGTTTGCCGAGGGCAACGACCCTGGCAACGCGGGGATTCAGGCAGTCCGTGATACGCTTGATGACGCCGCCTTTGCCGGCCGCGTCGCGCCCTTCGAAAATGACAACCATTTTGAGGCCCTTGTGTTTCACCCACGCCTGCAGTTTGACCAGTTCTACCTGGAGACGGGCCAGTTCGGATTCATAGAATTCCTTTTCCAGCTCACCATTCTTTTTGTAGCCTTCCTTGGAATCCGGTTTGTTGCTTTTCTTTTTCGCCACGCCAGCCTCCATTACCATTGGTTTGATAGTCACAGTCTACCGGGCGATCATGGCTTTGGAAAAGAAAAAGCCCGGCGAATTGCCGGGCTTGAAATCACCAGCGACTGGACGTTAAATTCCAAAGTCGTCGCAGCGCACCATTTCAGGTTCGACGCCGAGATCATCGACCATCTCCTGAACACATTTGAGCATGATGGGCGGTCCACAGAGGTAGTACTCGATTTCGGTGGGGTCGGGATGCTTGTCGAGATATTCATCGAGCACAACCTGATGGATGAATCCGGTGGAGCCCTCCCAGTGGTCTTCCGGTTGCGGCTCGCTCAGGGCCACGTGCAGCGTGAAGTTGGGGAACTCTTTTTCCAATGCCTGGAATTCTTCCATGTAGAAGAGTTCCTTGACGGAGCGGCCGCCGTACCAGAACGAAATCCGGCGTTTGCTGTGGAGGCGTTTAAGCTGGTCGTAGATGTGGCTGCGCATGGGCGCCATGCCGGCGCCGCCCCCCACAAAGAGCATTTCGCGTTCGGTTTCCTGCGCGAAAAATTCGCCGTAGGGGCCGCTGATGACAACTTTGTCGCCCGGTTTGAGATTAAAGATATAGCTGGAGCAAAGACCCGGGGGATAGTTGGTGCCGGGCGGCGGGGTGGCAATGCGGACATTGAGCATGACGATGTCGTTTTCCTCGGGATAGCTGGCCATGGAGTAGGCGCGGAAGCAGGGTTCTTCGCACGTTGCCTTCAAATCCCACAGCTTGAACTTGTCCCAGTCGGGGCGGTATTCTTCTTCGATGTCAAATTCCTTGTAGTCGATAGTGTATTCGGGCACATCGATCTGGATATAGCCGCCAGCCTTGAAGTCGAGGAGTTCGCCTTCGGGAAGTTCAACGATCAGTTCCTTGATGAAGGTGGCAACATTTTCGTTTGAGCGCACGGTGCATTCATATTTCTTGATCTCGAGGATTTCCTGAGGGATCTCCAGTTCGAGGTCTTCCTTAACCTTGAGCTGGCAGGCGAGGCGGTAGCCCTCCTTTGCTTCGGCTTTTGTAATCTGCCCGGCTTCGGTGGGGAGCAGCGTACCGCCGCCCGCCAGCACTTTGCAGGTGCACATGGCGCAGGTGCCGCCGCCGCCGCAAGCCGAGGGCAGGAAGATCTTTTTAAGCGACAACGCGGTGAGCAGCGATGTGCCGGGTTTGACATCAAGTACGCGATCGCCGTCGTTGATATTCAGTTTCACTTCGCCCTGCGGCACCAGCTTCTTCGCCGCCAGCATCAGCAGTATGACCAAAAACAGAATGACCGTGGTGAAAACAACCACACTCGCAATAATGTATAGAATCGGATTTTCCATTTTTCTCTCACTGGCAGGCGGGACACCTGCGGTGCATTATAAATTAATTCCCGAAAAACACATAAAGGCCATGGCCATCAGGCCGGTGATAATCATGGTGATGCCCAGTCCGCGCAGACCGGGTGGAATATTGGAATAGCGCAGTTTTTTGCGGATGGCGGCCATGGAGCAGATCGCCAGCGCCCAGCCCACACCGGAACTGAAGCCAAAGACGGTCGAGGCCGCAAAGCCGTACTCGCGCTCGACCATGAACAGCGATCCGCCGAGGATCGCGCAGTTCACGGTGATCAGCGGCAGGAAGATGCCGAGCGCGTGGTAGAGCTTCGGAAAAAACTTGTCGAGGATCATCTCTACCAGCTGCACCATGCTGGCGATTACCGCGATGAAGCAGATGAAGTTCAGAAAACTCAGATCCAGCGAACCTAGGTTGGGATTGATCCATGCCAGCGCCCCCGGGGCGAGCAGGAAGTGGTGGATGGCCCAGTTGGCGGGCAGGGTAATCGTCAAAACGAAGATGACCGCAAAGCCCAGTCCGGTGGCCGTCTCGACCTTCTTGGAGCAGGCCAGAAAGGAGCACATGCCCAGGAAGTAGGCCAGCAGGATGTTTTCAACAAAGATGGCCTTAATGGCGAGGCTTAGAAATTCCATTTTATTCCTCCACCTTCTTGGTGATGGTGCGCTGCGCCCAAATGAGCAGACCCAGGATGATAAACGCGCCCGGGGCAAGCAGGGCGAGACCGTTGCCCATATAGCTGTCGGGAAGCACTTGGAAAGAGAACCACTTGCCGAATCCCAGTATTTCACGGATCGACGCGACGGCAATCAGGACGAAGCCGTAACCGAGGCCGTTGCCGAGGCCGTCGAGCAACGACGCCTTGGGCGGATTCTGCAGCGCGAACGCTTCCGCCCGACCCATGACGATGCAGTTGGTGATGATCAGCCCCACGAAAACGCTGAGCTGCTTGCTGATATCGAACAGGAACGCCTGCAGCAACTGGTCGGCAATGATCACCAGTGTGGCGATCACGGCCATTTCAACAATCATGCGGATGCCGCTTGGTATGACGTTTCGCAACAGGGAAATCACCACGTTCGAAAGCGTAACCACCGCCGTCAGCGCGAGGGTCATTACGACGGCCGTATCAACCTTCACGGTGACCGCCAGCGCGGAACAGATACCCAGCACTTGCACGGTGATCGGGTTGTTGTCCGAAAACGGATCCATCAATAGTTTCTTAGCAGCCGATGCCATGATTAGTTCCCTTTGATGTTGTTGAAATATTTACTGTAAAGAGCCGCGTCGCTGTTGATGAGCTTCTCAACACCATTCCCGGTGAGCGTGGCGCCCGAAATGCCGTCGACCGTGCGTATCTTCTGCTCGTCTGGAAGCTTGTCGGCGCTGCCCTTGGTTACGGCGAATTCAAGCGGTTTGCCATCCTGGTAGATCTGTTTGCCCTTGAACTGTGACTGGAACCAGTCCTTTTCGATCTCCGCGCCAAGCCCCGGCGTTTCCCCGTGTTTGTAGAAGCTGATGCCGGCGACCGTCTCAAGGTCGGTATTAAGCGACAGGTAGCCATAGAGCATACTCCACAGCCCTTTTCCAGAGACTGGAAAGGCGTATTTCGTGACCTTGCCATCATCCGACCACGTGTAGAGCGGCAGCTTGGTTTTTCCGGCCAGCTCTTCGGATGTAAGTTCATCCACTTTCGCCCCGTCGATCACCATTCCGGTCGTGGCATCGACCACCATTTCGGCGATCTGCTTTTCGAAGGTTTGCTGGATCGATTCGCGCGTCGCGCCGTCAATGGATACGCCAAAGGCCTTGACAATATTCCGTTGCACATCGAAGGCCTTATTGGCGTCCTGCCGCTCTTTCAGCAGGGCGGCCGTTCCGGAGAGCAGCAGGCTGCAGGCCACGCAGACGGTCGCGGCAAAAATGATGGTTCTGGTATCTTCACGCATTGTTGAGTTTCCTTGCGTAAACGGTTCGTTTCTTGATGTGCGCCTGGACGACATAGTGGTCGATCAGCGGCGCCATCACGTTCATAAAGAGAATCGCCAGCATGGTGCCTTCGGGGTAGGCGGGGTTGGCCACGCGAATGAGAACGGTCAGCACCCCGATCATGAAGCCATAGATCCATTTGCCGGTGTTGGTGGCGGCGCAGGAAACGGGGTCGGTGGCCATGAAGACAATTCCGAATGCAAATCCGCCCATCACGAGGTGGTAGTAGAACGGTAGCTGGGAGAAGGCCGAAAACTGGTCGACCGGCAGGAAGTTCATTCCGAATCCTGCCACGCACAGGCCGAGGACTCCGCTCAACATCACGCGCCAGGAGGCGACACCGGTGATGAGCAGGAATATCAGACCGAGCAGCACCGCGATGGCCGAGGTGGATCCGATGCTGCCGGGAATGGTGCCCAGCGTCATGTTC
>JAIPIO010000083.1 GCA_021734595.1 Kiritimatiellales bacterium
CTCCTCAATCGCTTCAGTCACCAACGAAACCAGCGTCTTGGGAATAATCTTCGATTCGCGGATGTTCATGAGCGAATCCACCACGAGCGAACCTGTCGCCAGCGAGAGGCCAGCCAGTGCAAGCCACAGAATGATGCCGAATCCGCCGCCGCCTTTCACGACGTCAATGAAGCCGGAGCTCTCCTCCGCGGCCTCTTCCGCCGCCTGCGCCTCCTTGCTCAACACAATTTCGCCCTCCTGCTGCGCAAATACCGAACACACACACAGCACGCCCAGTGCAATCATGATTATCCGTTTCATATTCCTCTCTCCTTTCACAAAAATCATTCCGCCAGTTTTTCCTGCGCCCGCTGAGCGGCGGCCTTCTGCGCCTTGAACAAGGTTGCCGCCTTCAGCCAGTCCAGCCGCGCGCCTTCCTTGTCGCCTGCCGCGGCCTTCAGGTCGCCGCGCATCAGGTAGGCATTGGCAGCCATTTCGCGCGACCCCTCCGCGATATCCCTATTCAGCGCCGGCAACAATTTGGTCGAATCGCCGGATTTCAACAGCGCCTGCGAATAGAGTGCGCCTATTTTTTCATCTTGGCCCAGCTTCAGATATTCCTCGGCCTCGGTCGCCGCCGCCGCATATTTTTCATCGGCAAAAAGGATATTGATCAAAGCATACGCCGCTTTGCGGTCCCAGCCCAGCAGGCGGTATTCGGTTTTAATCTGCTTAAGCAGCGCGGCGGCCTCTGCATATTTTTTATCCTTGGCCAGCGCCAACGCCTGATCCATCGCCTGTGGCTTATCCGCCACAGCGGCCTTATACTGGCCCTGCTTAAACTGCATGCTCTGACCGGTCGCGGTGGTCAGCTTAACCGTTCCGCTGGCATCCACCGAAATCCTGGAGCCCTGGATTTTCCGACCGTTGTTCAGTTCCACATATGCGGCATGGGAGGCCATGGCCGTCAGCAGCAGCGCTAAAATGAGTCCATTCCTTTTCATGGCGTTGCTTTCGTTTCCAACCGTTGGAAAGCCATATCCCTTGTTTTTCCAACCTCTGGAAGTTTATCACTTTTCGGGAAAAGCTGCGCGAACTGGTCGCAGTTGTCCACCGCATCCTGCCAGCGCTGCTGTTCCATGCAGAGCGGGAGGCTGGCGAGAATACTCTGCTCGATCAGCGGCTGAAGCTCCGCTTTGGCGGGGTCGGCCAGCAGCACGACGCGCTGGAAGGCGGCCAGCTTTTCCTTGGGATCGGCGAGTGCCTGCCCCATCTCAAAGGTGGCCTGATAAAGCAGCGCTTCATCCTGCGCCAGCCCGACCACATCGCCGAAGGCCGCCACGGCCTCCGCCGTTTTTCCCAGCCTTACCAAAGACCGGGCCTGCATCAGACGCGCCTCATAGAAAAATCCAGTGTTTGGAAATTTACCGAGCAGGTTTTCCAGGGTTTGGAAACTTTTATCAAACTGCTCAAGCCCGAACTGTGCGGCCGCCTGGCCGTAGAGCGCACGTTCGGCAAATTTCCGCTCCGCCGATGCGGGTACGGCCGCGAACGCTTTCTCCGCCAGCTTGAATTCCTCCGCTTCGAGCAATCCCTCACCAGTCGAAACATAGACGGAAAGGCCGTAGGCCTCCTTGTTCTTCAGCATGCGCTCCAGCACCTGCTCGGCAACATCAAAGCGCTGCTGCTCCACCGCCGATTGGATCAACCCCGCCAGCGCGGTACGCGCCTCTCCAGAGTCTGGAAAATCGGCGATCAGTTTTTCCAATGCCTGGAAAGCGGCGTCGAAGTCGTCGGCCCGCAGCAGCGCGAGCCCTTTCTCGTTCAGCGCGCGCGGCGCCAGCGCGGATTCCGGGAACTCCTTGAGCAGGCGGTCGAATTCCTGCACGCCGGTTTTGATCGACCGCTTGTCCTGCACGCGGCAGAAGCCCTGGTAGAAGACGGCCTTTTCGAGCAGTTCGCCGGACGCTTCTTCGGCGCGGACCATTTTTTCCAATGCCTGGAAATTTTCGCGGGAAATTTTCCAATCCCTGGATTTCAGTCCGCAGTCGGCGCGGGCAAACTGCGCCTTGCTGCGTTTGGCATAATCCGGCTCCGCAGCGACATACTCCCCGAAAAGTTTTTCCGCGGCATCGAATTCCCCGCGCCCGTAGGCAGCCCAGGCCAGCTGTGAAAGCGCCTTGATTCCGTACGCGCTGGCCGGATAGGTTTTTACCGTCCGCAGCAGATACGCTTCCTTTGTTTCCGGGTTCAGCCCGGCGAGGCTGTAGAGCACGCCCGGGGCCCGCTCGTTCCCGGGGAACAGGGAGAGGAACTTTTCATAAATCCAGGTGGCACCGGGCTTGTTTTCGGCATCGAGATGGGCGCGGCCAAGGCTGAGTATGGCGGGGGGGGTGTTGGTGTTGGATGCGAACCGCTCGCCGAGATATTCCACAACCATGCGCGTTTTTTCCTGCTCTCCCAAATGAAACCAGCACAGCCCCAGATCCCGCAACGCCGAAACGGACTTGACCGTGTCCGGAAAATTGTTCAACGCCACCAAATACTGCTCAACCGCCTCGCCGTATTTTTTTTGCTGCAGCAGGCGCGCACCGAACTTGAATTTATTGGCCACGAGCCGGTCGCGGTTTCCGCCGAGGTCGATTTTCACCGTCTTGCCGCGGCTTTCGAGAAACGCCTTGGCTTCCTCGGCTCTGTCCTGCGATGCGGGCCCCCAAGGGCTGTCGCCGTATTTGACGTAAACGTTGTAGAACTGCTTCAGCGCCTCCGCCGCCAGTTGGATCTGCCGGTCGGCATCCGCTTCGTTGGCCCGCTCGCGGTTGTAGGTTTCGCCGAGCAGGTAGCGGCAGCCGGCCACGGGGCTGATCGCAGAAACCGGCAGTTTTTGCTCCGCGAGGGTCTTTTCGATGTTTTTCAGGATCTCCACCTGGCCGAGAAGCACTTCGCGCGCCTCCTGCCATTCGCCGTCAACCAGCAACAGGCGGCACCAGGTAATGACAGAGTCGCCGAACCACAGATCCATTGAGCCGAGTTGTACTTCCGAGCAGAGCGCAACCGCCTCGGCCTGCAATTTCTTTTTTGCCGTTGCGGAAAGTTTTTCCGTCTCTAGCTGCGCCGCGCACGACGCGGCACGTTCAGCCTTTGCGCGGCGATCAACCTCTTCTTTGGCCACGGCAGTGATCGCCAGGCCGAGAATGCATATTATGGATGCGGTGCGCGAATGCATGGGAAAATAATACCGATCCTACCAATCATTGGAAGTCTTTTTCCACTGACAGGAAAACCAAAGTTGCCAAACGCACGCTCGAATCCTACTTTATCCAGACGGAGGTTTGTGCATGGAAGTTTTGAATACCGTTCTAAATGCCCTTGATGGCTTTGTGTGGGGATGGGCCACCATCATTCTACTGGTAGGCTCGGGGCTTTTTTTGACCTTCCGGCTGCTGTTTGTCCAAGCGCGGCATCTTGGCCACGCGATTGCCTGCGTGTTCGGCAAGTACGACACCCCCGAAGAGAGCGGCGACATTTCGCACTTCAAGGCGCTGGCGACGGCGCTTTCGGCGACGATCGGAACCGGCAACATTGCCGGGGTGGCCACGGCCATTGTACTCGGCGGACCGGGCGCAGTTTTCTGGATGTGGACCACGGCCATCGTCGGCATGGCCACAAAATTCACCTCCTGCACGCTGGCGGTGAAATATCGCAAGATCCATGCCGACGGCTCGGCCAGCGGCGGCCCGATGTATTTCCTTTCGCTGGGGCTGAAAAACAAGACGCTTGGCGTTTTTCTGGGTGGCGCTTTTGCCCTGTTCGGGATGATCGCCTCGTTCGGGATCGGCAACATGGTGCAGGCCAACTCGGTGGTCGGCGGTCTCGGCTACCTGCTCCCGGAGGCCTGGGGCGCAAGCGGATTCATGCTCTGGCAGGGTTTTGACATTTCCTGGATGGCCCTAGCGACCGGATTGGTGCTCTCGTTCCTGACGGGGATCGTGATTCTCGGCGGCATCAAGCGCATTGCCAATGTGGCGGGAGTTATTGTCCCGTTCATGTGCGCCTTTTATGTGATCGGTGCGGTGGTGATCCTGATTATGAATATTCCCGCCATTCCAGGGGCGTTTGCACAGATCTTCAAGCATGCCTTCACGCCCTACGCCGCGACAGGCGGGGTGTTCGGCTCGGCCATACGCTACGGTGTGGCGCGCGGCGTGTTCTCCAACGAGTCCGGCCTCGGTTCGGCCCCAATGGCCCATGCCGCGGCGAAGACCAGCGAACCGGTGCGCGAAGGTACCGTCGCCATGCTTGGACCGTTTATCGATACCATCATTATCTGCACCATGACCGCGCTGGTGATCCTTGTGACCGGCGCTAACCAAAGTGAATTCGACGGCGGCGCGCTGACGGCACATGCATTCAGCAAGGGTCTGTTCGGTTACGGGCAGTATCTGGTTGGATTCGGTCTGATGTTTTTTGCCTACTCCACCCTGATTGCCTGGTCGTACTACGGAGACCGCTGTGCGGAGTACCTCTTTGGCGAAAAGGCCATTCCGGTCTACCGCTGGATATATGTGGGCTGCATCACCATCGGCGCGGTCGGCGGGCTGGAGGTTATATGGAAGGTGGCCGACATCTTCAACGCGTTGATGGCCATCCCCAACCTGATCGGCCTGCTTCTGCTTTCCGGAATTGTCGCGCGCGAATCCAAGCGCTATTTCAACCGTTTGCAAAACGGGGAATTCAACACGAGAGGAAAGTCATGATCCACAAAACTATATTTTTTTTGCTCCTCACTGCCATGGCGGTCTCCGCGGCAGAGGACCTGCAGCAGCAAATCGACTCCGCATCGGCTGGAAGCACCATCCAGCTGGCCGCGGGAACCTACCGTCAACCGCTCCGCATCAAGAAGGGTATTTCCTTAAAGGGCGAAGCCGGTGCCGTGCTGGAAATAACCTCCAACGAGCCGGCCATCCTGATCGATTCCTACAAGCCGGTGAAGATCGAGGGGTTGACCATCAAATATATAACCGAATCCAAACCAAAGAAGGGAGAAATGCCCTATGCCGTGCTGGTCCGCGCAGGAAATGTGACCCTGCAGCACTGCAACGTCGAAGCCCTCGGCGATGGAACACAATGCCCCTGCGGAGTGGGGGTCCAGGACAAGAGCAAAGTAACCATTGAAAGCTGCCAGCTCAACGGATTTGAATATACCATCCAGTACTGGAACGGAGCATCGGGCAATGTGGATGACTGCATCGTCATGAACTCCGGTCACTGCGGAATTACGATCGGAAACGGATCGACCGTCGAACTGGTGCGTAACATCGTGACCGGCTCGCGCTACCATGGCATTCGCTGCACCGGCGGAAAGATTACCGCAGATTCCAATCTGGTGATCCGCAACCGCAACCGCGGTTTCTACATCGGCAACCGCTCAGCCGTTGGCACTCTCAGCAACAACCTGATTGTCGACAACGCCAGCGGCATCAATGTTTTTGCGAATTCAAGACTGTCGATCGAAAACAATGTGATCGTGCGGTCCAGCTATGCCGGACTGGCGATCGTTGATACGGCGAAGTTGGAGATCGAAGGCAATATGATTGCCGATAACGAAAAAGGCGTGGTTGGGTTTTCCGAAAAGAAGGGCAAAGAGGTCACCGTATCTGTCTCCGGTCAAAATCTGGTGCATGGAAACAAGGTCGAAACCCAAGCCGCCAAGCTGCCCTCCAAAACCGTGAAGGAAGATCCAAAATTCAAGGATACCGATTCCGGCCTGTTCAAAACCGACATCAAGGACCTGGGCCTCGAGGATCCCGAAGCACTACAAAAGCTCTGGGCCAAATGGCAGGCCGCCCTCGATGGGCACTAGCAGGTATGGAGGGATAGCGTCCTCGCTGTCCATGGACGCCTCGAAGGGTCGATAAAATCTTCAACTTCCATGGACGGCGTCCCTCCACGAAACAGGATTATGGCAAGCGGCGAAGCGCCAGCCAGAGTTTTTTCCAGCACATCTTCACCGCCCCAATTGATGCTTTGAAATAATGTAGCCGAGTCCCCCGCCCTACACCCAAGTGCGGGATCGGCTCTGGAAACCGGGTGGAGACGATCAGTCTGTCCACGCTATTTCCCGGCGGGTGTTTCATCGGCACCCTTCGCCTTCCTGAAGCTGATGGACGCCGAGTTGATGCAGTAGCGCAGGCCGGTGGGCGGCGGGCCGTCGGGGAATACATGGCCGAGATGGGCATCGCATTTGCTGCAAACGACTTCGGTTCGGACCATGCCGAGCGAGGTGTCGCTGTGCTCTACGATGGCTTTGTCGTTAACCGGTTTGAAATAGCTGGGCCAGCCGCAGCCGGAATCAAACTTGGTGTCGGAAAAAAACAGATCCTGCCCGCAGCAAACACAGGAGTAGATCCCAAGCTCTTTATGGTCCCAGTATTTCCCGGTGTAGGGCCTTTCGGTTCCCTTCTGCCGGGTTACCCTGTACTGTTCAGGGGAGAGCTGTTCCTTCCACTCCTGCTCCGCCTTCACCACCTTTGCGGCCTCCGTCTGTTTCCCGTCCATGGCTGCCTCTTCTTCCTTGCAGGCCGCCTGAACAATTAAAACGAGCGGCAGTATATATATTAGTTTTTTCATAGGTCAGTACCCACTTCAAGACAGCGAAAGCTTAGACTCTGTTCATTTTTGATACAATGGGATAGTTCCAGCCACTGGAAAAAAGCGTCGAAAAAGTTCCAGACATTGGAATTTTTTCTGCTAGGTTTTCCACGCATTGGAGAAAGCGAGAGGTGATGGTTTGTCGGACTGGATCGAAATAAAGAAAGATCCGCAGCATGTGGCGCGCGAACGTGCCAAGGCGAAGGAGCTGCGAAAAACACAGTGGTGGCGGCAGCAGCTTGAAAAGGGCATCTGCCATTATTGCGGAAAGAAATTCGCGGCGGATAAGCTGACGATGGACCATGTTGTGCCCGTTGCGCGCGGCGGGAAAAGCACCAAGGGCAATATTGTTCCGGCCTGCAAGGAATGCAACAGCGACAAGACCTTTCTGACCCCGGCAGAGATTATTCTGCGCGAATTGGAAAAAGAGAACCCTTCCAATGGCGGCTGTTAATCCGCCTTAACCTGGTTCGCCAATTCCTTGCCTTTCTCATACGCCGTTATGTTTTCCAGTGTGGTCTCTGCAATCCGGGCCACCGCCTCGCGGGTGAAATAGGCCTGATGGCCGGTAATCATGACATTGGGAAAGGTGGTCAACCGCGCAAAAACATCATCGGTCAGGATTTCAAAGGTTTTATCCTCAAAGAAGATGTCCTCTTCCTCCTCATAGACATCAATACCCAGATACCCGATTTTACCGGACTTTAACCCATCAATGGCCGCCTTGGTGTCAATGAGCGCACCGCGGCTGGTGTTGATGATCATCACGTCGCGCTTCATTTTCGCAATCGCATCATGGTTGATCAGATGGTGCGTCTCCGACAGCAGCGGGCAATGCAGCGTTATTATATCGGCGCGGGAAAAGAGTTGATCCTGGCTGACATAGTCCATGCCCAGCTCATTTTCGCACACGGGATTCCTGTACTTGTCATAGGCAATCAGCCGGCAGCCGAATCCCTGCATGATCCGTGCGGTGCATTCCCCGATTTTCCCGGTGCCGATAATGCCGACCGTTTTGCCATGCATGTCAAACCCCAGCAAACCGTCCAGCGAGAAGTTTCCTTCGCGTACGCGCGAGTGTGCCCAATAGGTTTTGCGGTTCAGTGTCAGCATTAGCGCCACCGTGTGCTCGGCAACGGCATAGGGGGAATAAGCCGGTACACGCACGATGGTGATTCCAAGATCCGTGGCACTGTTCACATCCACATTGT
The DNA here is from genome assembly GCA_021734595.1 of Kiritimatiellales bacterium. GTDB lineage: Bacteria > Verrucomicrobiota > Kiritimatiellia > Kiritimatiellales > Pontiellaceae > JAIPIO01. The sequence continues at coordinate 7,842 of JAIPIO010000083.1, forward strand.
TGAATCCCGCGCAGCGAAGAGCAACCAGCTTCGTTCCCTGCTTGGCCAGCGCAATGAGAACGGACGCATCCAGACTGTCGTTCACGAACGCGCACACACATGAACACCCTTCGGCCAGCTTCAGCGTAACGCGCGTCAACCGCGTTTCGAAATAGATGATTTCGTGAGCGCCGTCGGCATTCGCCGCGTCAAAATATACGCGGTCATACGGTTTGGTACTGAAGAAAGCTGTTTTCATGTTGCCCCACTTTTACTGGCAGAAATCAGAACAATCCCAACTGATCCGGTTGTGTTGCAAACTGGGGAAAGCGCATTTCCGTTTTGCCGGTCATTCTGATTAGATCTTCGATCACAACGGGATCGGGTCGTTTTTCCAATGTCTGGAAAATATGCTGGAAAAGCATGCCGCAATAGGCGCTGTCCTCTTCCGCCCGGTGGAAATTTCCGCCGGGAAAACCAAAATGCCGGACCAGCGTTCCGAGTTTGTAGTTGAACATGCCCGGGAAGACCTCCCGCGCCATGGACAGGGTATCGAGCACAACACCCTTCGGTGCCCTGGCTTTATGGGTTTTGACCGCTTGGAGCATGAACTTAAAATCAAACGGCGCGTTGTGGGCGACCAGCGGAAGTGCTCCACAGAAATCCGAGAAGGTCCCCAATACATCTTCGACCGGGGGTTGATTTCGCACCATGTCATCGGAAATACCGTTCACCGCCGAAGCTTCCGGAGGAATGGGAATCCCCGGATTGACCAATATACCGAAGGTGTCGGCCGGTATTCCGTCCACGAAACGCACCGCACCGATTTCCACGATGCGATCCCCCAATGGATTGGTTCCCGTTGTTTCCAAATCGAATGCCACAAAATTCATAACGCCTTCCCTTCTATAACACGGGGCCAGGGATGACCACAAAAAAACCGCCCCGAAATCTGTCCGGGGCGGCTTTTTATCGGATAACTCCGATTCCGCTTATTCGCTCTGGTTGATGGCCTTCACGTTTTCGCGGTCTTCGCGGGTGTAGCCGCGGTCGTCAACCTGCGTGGCTTTCACGTAGATAACGAGATTTTTCTTGGAGCTGCGTTCGCCGTCCGTGCGGAACAGGATTCCAAGGTAGGGAATGTCGCCCAGGATCGGAACCCGGTCGCTGAATGTTTCCGTGATCTCGTTCACCAAACCGCCCATGAGCACCGTGCTGCCGTCGGCAACCGTCACCTGCGTCTGTACGGTACGGGTTTCAAAGTACGGCATTTGGGCAATAAGCGTTGATCCATCACCCGCCGAATTATCGGAGTTGTTCCCGGAGGCTGCGTAGGAGTTGTAACCTACAACATAATCATCCCAACCTAGGAACTTGGTAATCGATGGCATCAGGTCGAGGTCGATGGTGTTGCTTTCCGCATCCACCACCGGCGTTACCTTCAGCACAACACCGAGGTCATAGTCTTCCCAGTCCTGCGGCTTGACCACCGGCGCGGTACGCTGGCCGGTTTCCACATCGTAGTCCTGCGGATAACGATGGACTTCCACCGCGCGGATAATCGCTTCATTGCCGCTCTTGGTGGTTACCTTGGGTGCGGACAGCACATCGGCCGTTCCTTCCCGCTGCATGGCTGTGATCCTCAGACCCACCGGGAAGCTGCCGCCCTTGGAGAACACCATGGCCGCCGGAGTCCCGCCCATCGATGAGAGCAGGGCATTTGCCGCCACGCCGTAGGCCGTGGTATTGTTGCGCTGATTGGAACCAAACAGGCTCTGACCGGGATTGCTCAAGATCTTCGTAGCACCATCGATCGGATCGGTGAGAATCGTGGAGGGAACCCCCGCTTCGTTAACGGCATTCGCCGACGAATCTTTCCAACCGGTTGACGGAGCATAATAGGAGCCCTGGTCTTCCAGCTTGAAACCGCCAACCGAACCGTCTGAATACAGGGTCCAGTTGAATCCGAGTTCATCCAGCGCGCCTTCGTTGAATTCAACGAACTTGGCTTCGATTTCAACCTGCTGGGAGCGTTTCTTGATTGCTTCATCCGCCAAGTCGCTCAGGATGCCTTCCAGCATCTGGAGGTTTTTCGGCGTGTTCTTAACGAACAGCTTGTGGAACCGGGGCTGGTACGTAGCAGAGGTTCCGGTCGGGAAGTCAACCACCGAGAAGAAGCCTGTTACATCCAGCGGACCGCCGGATCCGCCACCAGCCGGGGCAGCGGTCGAGGCGCCGAACAGATCATCTGCTCCGCCACCGGCATCCGCAGCGCCGCCGGACAACGATTCCATATCGGCACCGACTTCAGGAATGATATCGTAGGAACGCAGTTCCAGCGCTTTCTGCTTCACATAGTTGATGGGGGAGATCGAAACCACGTTCGGCTCCACTTCAAACTTCAGGCTGGCCATTTCGGTAATGTACTGCAGCGAATCATAGAGGTTCATGTCGCGAATGGAGATCGTGATGTTGTTGGCTGTGGCCTGCGCGGCTACCGCCGGATCAACATCCTTGCCTTCAACACCGAGCAACAGAATGTTCACTCCGCGGCCTTCCGCATCCAACCGGCGGCAGGTATCGCTGAGGAAAAGGACAACATCCTTGATGTTGGCATCGCGGAAATCCAGACTGGGAATAATGATGCTTTTCAACCGGGCTTCCATCTCGCGGATGAGCTGTTCATCTCCTGAAAGATCCTTGCGATCCCTGGTAACATTTATCAGGTCGTCACCGGATTTCGGTGTCGGGTTCCAGGCAGCGGCGACATCCTTCATGGCTTCAGCGCGGCTTGCTCCCAGCTTGCGTAATTCTTTAGAACCGATCTTCTTCGCGGTGCGTTTCAGGTAATCGGAAGCGCGCATGTCATAGGGGTCGTTTGCCAGCATAGCTTCAAACACCACTTCGGCCATGTCGTATTCACCCGCCCGGTAAAGGCTTTTTGCTTTTTCATACAGCGCATCCTGTTGGCTGAGCACTTTTGCCGGCTTCGCCGATACAACCGGTGCTGCTTCCACGTCGGCGCCCGTCATAACCGGAACTTCAACGGCAGGCGTCTCCGCCACAACCTCTGCGGCGGGAGCTTCTGCTACAGCCTCATCGACCATTGGTTCTTCCATGACTACCGGTTCCGCTGGAACTTCCATCACGACCGGTTCTACTACTGCCGGTTCTACTACTGCCGGTTCCGCCGGAGCAGCTTGTTCCGCCGCACCAGATTTGCTTGCCTCTTCAAGTTGGGCAAAAACATCTTCCAGGCTATCAGATGCCCGAACCGCCATTACTCCTGCTGCCAAGAGTACGATTAACAGAGCTGAGATATATTTTCTAACCATTTTACTCCCCCTCAATCCTCATTTAACTATTTCCTAAACATCATCCTTGCGCCGTGTGTTTACCAGGGTCCACGACCGATGTTTACCGACAACTATTTACCCTCTCCTTCAATTCTTCCGAAAAACTTCACCCGCTCTTCTTCCGACAATTCAACGACCTTATACAGCTCGCCTGTTTCATCCAACCGGACCGTTGCATTATTTGTATCAATGCCGACAACAGTGTAAACATCATCATAGATTGATAATAACTGACCCATAGTAACGATTGCCGTCTTCATATCAAGCAAATTTATCAGTTCCGCCTGACTTTCTGGTTCGCGCACAACGACCCCTTTCGGGAGCACAATTTCCTTCCCGCCGCGTTCAAGAACCAATCGCTCCTCTTCCGTATCGCTTTTCGGAAAGTAGGCTTTGACTACCGCATCTTCCACATCCTCGCCGATTTCCTTAAAATAGGTCTTGCCGAGCGACAGCAGATTCAATTGGAAAATCCTCCGGTCGTCCGGCAGCTCGGTTAGTGCAAGAAACTTGAGTTTAAACTCGCGCACCTTGGCCCCTGCGAAACGAAGCTTCGCCGCCGAAACAGGATGCGACTCCAGATCGGTCGGGTTTGTGCCGCCGGAGAATTCCTCCAGATTGGTAAAGCCGTCATGGTCCATATCCAGACCCGCATCCGCCGGCCGGTATTTATCCAACTGGTATTTTTCTTCCCACACATCGGTCATCCCGTCTCCGTCACGGTCAAGCAAATCCATACTCGGCTGCTCAATGCCGGAAAACGGACAGACGGTTGCCTCGAACGGAATGGGATATGCGCTGCCGACCGCAACAACGCGGGGTTCGCTGCTTAGCACATGGTTCATTCCCTTGCCGGCCTGCACCGGCCGGTCGAGAATGGCAATCGCGTTCAAGATGGAATCCTGCTTAAGCTTTTTGGCTGTGTTCACCTCGCCCGGATTCAACCAACCCGTTGCAGACACCTTGGCACCGCGCTCTTTTATTTGAAGATAAACGAAGACCGCGGAAACCGCCAGCACCAGCAGAATCACCGCCAAGACAAGCTTTTCGATTCCGAATGCCTTATGATCTCCTCTTTTTATCGGGGCCTTGCTCACGGCTGCTGCTCCTCGCTCTGCTCGCTTCTTTCAAATTGATAGACATCCACTTTCATTGACGCGCGAATCGTCTCATCACCGGCAATCTGCCTTTCCTGCCGCGACAGCTTGGTGCCGGAGAGCACTCTGGCGGCTAACGATTTCAGCGACTCGTTTCCTTCCATCATGCCGGCTTCGGCTTCCACAACGTCCGCAGGACTGTATGACATTATCTTTGTCTGGGTTTCAAACGCAATTTCGCTGATCGATATAAGCTGCGGGGAGGAGGCCAGCAGATCCATGACCCTCCACAGATTGTCCTCCCGCGCAGTGAAGACCACGCTCACCCGTTCAAATGTATACAAGCCGTCGGGATGTACGAAAGAGGCCACGTTCTGCTTTTTGTCCGGTGCCGCTTTTGCCGGGGCGCGGCTCCGGCGGCTACTCCGGCGGGACTGGGAGCCAGCGTCGGCATCCGCACCTTCTTCGCCCTGGGATTCGGGTTTTTCGAACACCTCCCGTTCCAATGCCTCGATAGAGATCACACCGCTTTTAATCAGTATGTTTGCAACCCTTTCAATGGAATGGAGCTGTTGAACCAAACGCCCTACATTCTCGGGAGCCGGAAGGGCTCCCCCGCTGGCATACTGTCCAAACCCGATTTCCATATTCTGCGGAAGCGCCACATTGCCCTCCTGCGCCTTGTCCTTGAACCGTTGGATCGCCCGCTGCACTCGCGAAGAAAAATCAACCGCCTTCAAATCCTGGCCTTGGAATGAATTCTTGTTGAGGGCTTGCATCAGGGTCTGAAGATTTGCTTCGAGCGCCGCCAGATTATCCTTAACCTTCTCCACATTTTCCGCCGAGGGAAACGGCTTGCGGGTATTCAACTGTTCCAGCCGCTGATATTGGCTTTTCAGCACCTTCTGCTCCGCGCGGTAGGCCGAACCGAAACGGAACAGGAAAAACAGCGCGACAAGCAACAGGACGGCACAGATTGCCCCGCCTACGACCAACGGCATATTCTTGCGGCTATTCATAATTTAATCGGCACCTCAAAAATGACATCAATAACATATTCCCGGGCAAAGGATTTGGCGGTCGGACGCTTAACAATCCTTGTTTTGTCGCTGAACCTTTGCTCCTTGCAGATTGCTTCCCAGAAAAGTTTAACGGCATCTTCGCCCGCGGGTTCCTTGTCGAGATAGCTGATACCCGAAATCCGGATGCCCCGAATGGCCTCGACCGGCATCCCGCCGGATTTCGTGTTGCCGCCCCGGTGAAGCGGGTTAACCGATGTTAAAAACATTCCGTCGGGAACCGTCTGCTGCAGATCCATCAGCGTTTCCAGCCAAACC